>DJFQ01000186.1:0-191 GCA_002432095.1 Marinagarivorans sp. UBA5868
GATTTTGGTCGTGCCGAGGAAAAAAATCAGGTGGGGCAGGTGACTGGCCTAGCCTGGACTCAGGTGGGCGGTGAACTTCTCACTATCGAAGCGTCGGCCGTCAAAGGTAAAGGCAGGCTGGTTAAAACAGGCTCGCTTGGCGATGTAATGCAGGAATCCATCCAAGCCGCAATCACTGTAGTGCGCTCAAG
>DJFQ01000186.1:224-18602 GCA_002432095.1 Marinagarivorans sp. UBA5868
TGCAATGTGTACCGCGTTGGTTTCTGTTTATTGCAACATACCGGTGAGAGCAGATGTCGCTATGACGGGTGAAATTACCTTGCGCGGTGAAGTCCTCAAGATTGGGGGACTCAAGGAAAAATTATTAGCTGCGCACCGTGGCGGCATCAAAACAGTGATCATTCCGAAAGATAACGAAGCGGACTTGCGAGAGATACCCAATAACATCAAAGCTGATTTGCAAATTAAACCAGTAAAATGGATTGATGAAGTTTTGGGTGTGGCTTTACAACAGATGCCGACACCCTATACCGACGAGGAGTATCGAGCACTGGAAGCCAAAGCATTTGATCATCCGAAAGATGAGGGACGCATTAGTACCCACTGACTCTTGTTGCAAAAACGTACAAATGGTTGATTCTTCTTCTGCGGTTGCCGGTTTCAACGCCCAGCCGCTCTCAAACTTCATCAAAATTGGACGGCGTCCTTGACCAGTAAAACCGCAGTTGGTATAAATCGCAGTCCGTCGAACATTGCCACAATGGCTGGTGCGACTTGCCGAGTGAGTGCCTTCGGCTATAAGTCTTCCGGCGCTTTATAATTATCATCTTCGAATAATAAGAGGGGTTAAACGTGAACAAATCTGAGTTGATCGATGCTATTGCCGCTTCAGCAGACATTTCTAAAGCAGCAGCTGGCAGAGCCTTGGACGCGGTGACTGAATCTATAACTCAGGCACTCAAAAACAATGACCAAGTTGCACTAGTAGGGTTTGGAACTTTTGTCGTAAAAGAACGCGCAGCGCGGACCGGTCGCAACCCGCAAACCGGAAATCCCATCGAGATATCTGCAGCAAAGATCCCGTCTTTCAAAGCAGGAAAAGCTTTAAAAGACGCTGTCAATATGGCCTGATTTCTACAGGCATAATTTCATTCATTAAATAAACTTGAAATAACATTTTGATAATTGAAAAGGCGCTTCAATGCGCCTTTTTTATATATAGATTTAGTCTTCGAGGTGCATGATGCTGCAGAGCGTGCGTGACAATTTGAAAGGAACAGTTGCGGTATTTGTTCTTGCCATTTTCATAATTCCTCTGATTTTGTTTGGGGTCGAGCAACTGTTTGTCGGTTCTGTCGGAGGAGCGGAAGTGGCGACCGTCAATGGCGAAGGAATAAACCGCACAGACTTTCAACGTGAGCTGGCACTTGAGAAGCAGAGACTTCAACAGCAGTTTGAACTGCCGGCCAGCAGCCCGCAGCTTGAAGATAGCGCCCTCAGCGGCCCCGTACTGCAACGAATGGTGCAGCGTGAAGCGCTTTATCACGCAGGTGTAGACGGCGGCATGGGTGCTTCAAAAGAAGAGTTATGGAGACAGATTGCCGCCATTGAAGCATTTCAGGTAGACGGCAAATTCAGCCGAGAGTTATTTAAAGAAAGAATCTCATATATGTACACCACCGCAACTTTTTTGGAAGCTTCTGAAAAAGATTTTGTGTTGGGGCACATGAATTCGGGAGTTTCGGACACAACTTTCGTGACTGAGCAGGAGCTCCAGCTGTTAGCAGCCATCACGCAACAAAAACGAACGTTTACTGCCATCCAGATACCAAAGCCGGAGAAGCCTAGCACAGCAATTACCGAGGCCGAGATCGAGCAATATTACCAAAGCAATTCGGCCCAGTTTGTTGAGCCGGAGCAATTGAAAGTGAGCTATGTGGAGTTGAGCCTCGACAAGCTAGCGGATGGTGTTGAAATAAATGAGGATGATGTTCGCAATATTTATGAACAGGAAATCAGTTCCTTCAAGGCAGACCCTAGATACTCTGTCGCTCACATTCTGATTGAGGATAAGGACACTTCTGCCGACGACGTCAAGGCGGTAGAGGAGAAGTTGGCCGAAGGCGCTGAGTTTACAGAACTCGCCAAACAGTATTCGGATGATTTGGGTTCCAAAGAGACCGGCGGTAATCTTGGCGTAATGATCGAGGAAGCCTATCCGCAGGAATTTGTTGATGCAACCAAAAAACTTGAAGTCGGTGCCGTATCTGGACCAGTGAAAACCGAAGCCGGCTACCACTTTATCAAGTTGATAGACAAAACAAATGTCGAACCTCCCTCGTTTGACGAGCGTAAAACCATTATCGAAAGACAGCTTGCACAGGACTCAGCCCAGGAAACTTACATACAGAAGGTTGCACTTCTCGACGAGAAAACATTTGGCGCAGACTCACTGCAATATGCCGCCGATGCTCTTGAACTGGAAGTGCAATCCAGTGACTGGTTTACTCGAGAGGGCGGCAATGGCGTGATGTCAAACCAACAGCTCGTCAATGAAGCGTTCGGGGATGATGTTTTATCTCAAGGCCATAACAGCAAGGTAGTGGAGATAGACGGAAACAAAGCCTATGTTGTTCGTTTAAACGAACACAAACCTGAGCAGACTAAACCGCTTGCCGAAGTCAAAGAGGAAATTGAAAACCAGTTGACTGAGCAACGAATTGCAGAAGAAAGTGCGCGCCAAGCTCGCGACGTGCTAGAGCAAATCGCCAGCGGCAAAACGGCAGAAGAGGTGGCGAAGGAAAAAGGCCTGGAATATAAATCTCACGAAAATGTCACAAGAACTTCCTTTGAGGTAGGCGGGGCGGTCTTGCAAAAAGCATTTTCTTTGGCGCGCCCGCTTGAAAATGAGCCGGTACTCGACCTGATCTCGATGCCGGATGGCAGCGCGGTTGTTATCCGTCTCACAGGTGTGGAGGATGGATCAATCGCCGACCTTGCCGATGCCCAAAAAACTGGGCTCGAAAATCAACTGCGCTTTCAAATCTCGCAAAACGAACTCAATTCTTTTGAGAACGGCATAATCGAAAACGCCAAAATTGAGATGTAAAAAATGGCCGCTGTAAAGCGGCTTTTTTCTATCGGTTATACCAAGAAAATAAAATCTTCTCTGAATCTGCCCAAATACCGCTCGAGCGACGCTTGTGTATAGCGCGCTTGTGGGGAGGTAACAAAAAACGTGTTTAGCTGAAGTGCGGAATTTACATTAGCTATGTCCAGGCCCTGCGCATTCAGCAGGGACTCGACTCGGCTCGCAATGGCCGAGCCAGAATCTACCCAAAATCTAATTTCCGGAAAGTTTTGGATAAATTCATCTTTAAGCAACGGAAAATGAGTACAAGCCAGCACCACTGTGTCCATATGTGGATTATGTGTAAAAAGTGGCAAAAGCTCTTGCCTCACTAATCGGGGATTTACCGAGCCATGCTGTAATTTTTCCTCGGCCAACTCTACTAATTTCGCGCTTCCATGTAGGATAACCGTGCTATCGCGGGCAAACTCCTTGATCAAATTATGCGTATATGTGCGATTAACCGTTCCCTCCGTCGCCAGGATCCCAATAACCCCCGTTTTTGAAAGTTTGGCGGCTGGTTTGATTGCAGGTACAACTCCCACTACAGGAATAGCCGTGATCTTTCGGGCGGCCGTTAGCGCAACGGTACTCGCGGTGTTACAGGCAATGACAATGACAGCTGGCCTTAATGTTCCAGACGCATGTTCTATCAATTGGGTGATTCTTTCGACGATTTGCATTTCCGGCTTGGTTCCATAGGGAAATGCAGCCAGATCGGCGATGTAATCAATGTGAAGGGCGGGACAACGGGTGAGAATTTCCCCGGTGATACTCAATCCGCCAACCCCGGAGTCGAGGACAAGCACAGAAGGGACAACCATAAGCCGGACAAACAATGGTAAATTTATGCGGGGTTACAATAGCATAATTCGCCGTCAATTTTGGTAGTCAAAATGTTTGATGAATATACCTTGCCTGGATGGGTTTTATTGACTTCTCTGGCGGTTACAGCGCTGCTGCTCGTCGGGTCATTGCTTATTGCGAATCGCCAGAAACGAATAAATGCGGTGAAAGATCGCGAATATGGCACCCGCGTCACCGAGCTACAACTATGCTTGGAACACACCACTGCGCGCTGTTCAAAAGCCGAAAATGAGTTGCTGCAATCCACAGCAGAATTAAACCGTATGCGCGACCAGCATTTTGAATTACGAACACAATTGGTCACCGCCCAAGCGGTTGCTGAACAAAAAGAATCAAGCCTAAAGGCGGAAGTTGAAAATCTCCGGTCCGCGAGGGAGACCATGGCCAGAGAATTTGAAAACCTCGCGAACCGTTTATTTGATGCCAAGCAGGAACATTTTTCCCGATCAAGCCAGATTCAGCTTCAGCAAATCATCACACCGTTTCGAGATCAACTAAAAGATTTCCGTTCCAAGATAGAGGAAACTCAGCAGCAAGATCGCGCGCGGCATCATCAATTGGTTGGTCAGATCGTTGAACTCCAAAAGCAATCCCAACAGATCGGTATGGACGCAGTGAATCTTACCAATGCGCTGAAAGGCAGTAATAAGGTGATGGGCGATTGGGGCGAGATGATCTTGACCAATCTTCTTGAGCGAATGGGGTTTCAGAAAAGTCGCGATTACGAGCTTCAAGTTTCACAGGCTAGCGAGGAGGGCAGACGGTTACAGCCGGATGTCATCATTTACCTTCCAGATGAAAAAGATTTAATTGTCGATGCCAAAGTATCATTGCTGGCATATGAACGTTACTGTTCAGATAATGACGAGAGCAAAAGATCACAGGCGCTGAGAGAGCACGTTGATTCCATTCGTTCTCATGTGCGCAACCTCGGAGGAAAAAACTATTCGGAGTTTGTCGGGCGTAAGCGGCTGGACTTCGTTTGTATGTTTATTCCTGTAGAGGCCGCATTTGTGAGTGCCGTGCAACAGGCTCCAGAACTGTTGCAAGAGGCTTACGATAAACAGATCCTCATTGTCAGCCCCGCAAGCCTATTTGTTATTTTGCGTACGGTTAGCGCTCTTTGGCAACGCGACCGCCAAGACAAGAACGTGGAGCAAATTGTCATTAGCGCGGGCAAACTTCACGATCAATTCGTGCGCTTTCTGGAGTCGATGCAGGAGGTCGGCACAGGGCTTGAACGTGCGAATCGAGGCTTTAAAACAGCGATGAACCGGTTGGGATCGGGTAATGGCAATCTGATTAAGCGCAGTGACGACCTACGTCGATTAGGAGCCAAAACGTCGCGGATTATCCCGAAAAATCTCGCAGAGCAATCGGCTATTAACACGGAAACTTTGGAGGAATTTGATGAGTGATATGTTGATATATGCTGGTGCCGCCATCGTGATCATTCTTTTGATCATCGCGATTTATTTACATTGGCGCGTCTATCTCTTGAATAAACAAATTAAGCAGAAACAAAAAGAAGCCGAAGCGCAGTATCATCTTGCGCGGCAGCAGCTCAACCAAAGCATTCAGATACTTTGCCGCGCGCTTCTCGAAAGGCAAGTAGCTTGTGCTGAAGCATCGCTGCGAGTGTCGGCCTTAATGGACCAATTGTCTGTCAATGGGGCAGTCCGTGAAGAGTTTGTTGCATTTGACAAGCTGGCGCAGTCTATCGCGCACATTCCAATTCTTGATGCTTGGAAAGAGCTCCCCCGTCAGCAAAAACGCGAATTTGAATTGCATATTGATAATCAAGAGCAACTGCTTGGAGATTTTGTCCGGGACGCCGCACAACGCATGCTGGGACGATCTCTTTAATCAAATTTGACAGCCGTTCGATTACTGTAAATTTGGTTTAAGGTCACGCGACTGGCCTGATCCTGGCTTTTTCTGATGTGATTCGTCATTTCCTCCTGAGCCTTGTTCAGTTCGCCGTACAACAAGAGCTCACAAATTCGATAGTGCTCTTCATATGTGTCGAGCACGCTCTTTTTGTTAGGAAAACCCAATCGGCGCACAACACGGATATGGTCGTTGATATCGGCGATATATCCTGCAAGTACTGAATTGCGCGACACCTTCGCCAGCTGCAGGTGAAAAATTTCTTCGGCCTCTTTTAAATCCTCGTTAATTTCGACACCAAAATTTTTCTGCTCAGGATGCCACAGCTGGGCTAGCTCCTGCAGAGCCTCAAAATCCTGCAATTTCGCAATCTCCTCTAGAACCAGGTTTTCCAGTGAAACCCTTACATCGTAATAATGGCAGATGCGGAGCATATCGATGTTGCGAATAAAGCAACCTTGTTTGGCTTTAATTGTTAATAACCCTTCATTCTCCAGCCGCTGAAGAGCAGCGCGGACAGGTGTTCTGCTGACCTGAAAATAATCCGCCAATTGCATCTCGGTCACTCTTGATCCCGGGACCAAATCAAAACGAATAATCATATTGCGCAGGGATTCATATATCTCCTGGGCGTTGGGTTTATGTTCCATAGGGAATTTTCATGACCAAAGAATCGCCCGTAAGTTTTTAGCATCCGCAAGCGGATTGCAAGCTCAGTGCAATGCATCAGGCCAGTGCGTCACTCCCGCTAGCTGCACCTGATTGGTTAAGTGCGGCCTGGTGACGCCCTGCTTATTGTCTCTAATAGGTTGATTTTACGAGAGAATTTCCAATACGAAACATTGGCAAGCATTTCGCATTGCGTTGTATACAACGTAGTATTCATGTTTTGGGGGCAAATTTGTATGGCGATAACGTTTAATCGTTGTATCGGAATAATGATCGGAATGACCGCCGCGAATTTTTCATTCGCTGGCGCTGCGCAATGGAGCTCCACGAATGCCCAGTATCTTTATGGAGATAGTTATACGGATGTAGGTGCGGACACAGAGGTAAGCGGATCTGTTATTACGCTGGAGCATGTTAACGTCTGGGCGTATGGCGACAACTTTTTCTTTGTCGATATTACGAATCCCGATCGTGGCGATAGCAAACTCGGCACCGGTTATTATGGCGAGCTTTCGCCGCGGCTCAGTTTCACCAAAATGACCGGTAAGAATCTGAACGTCGGCATCATAAAAGACATTCTGGTCACCACCACAGCTGAGATAGGCAACGGATTCCATAATTATCTTTACGGAATAGCGGTAGACCTCAATATTCCCAAAACACCCGTCGCACAGATTAATACCTATGTTCGCAACGAAATCGGCATGGGTAAAGATCCGGGATATCAGGTTACCTTAGTCTGGTTGACGCCATTTAATATTGGCAATCTCTCCTTTGCCTTTGAGGGGTTTTTCGATTATGCCTTCGATCAAGACCATGCAGAAGATAATATCATTACGGCGCCGCGACTATTAATGGACTTAGGGAAAACCTGGGGGGCAGAAGGTGTTCTGCAAGCTGGAATTGAATACCAGATATGGCGAAATAAATTCGGCATCGACGGAATCGACGAAGATGTACCGCAATTTATGGTTAAGTGGGTTTGGTAAAAATTTAATGGGAGTTAAACAAGTTATGAGCAATCAATATTTCTTATTAAACCGACGCCACTTTATTAACGGATGCATAGCGGTTGGTGCTGGTGCATACGCGGCCATCTCGGGAGCAAAAGCTTGGGCCGCAAAGAAGATTACCATGGGTTTTATCTACGTCGGTCCGAAAGATGATTACGGCTATAATCAGGCTCACTTTGAGGGAAAGTCCGCACTTGCTGCATTGGATTGGGTGAAAGCAGTTGACGAAGAAAATGTTCCTGAGACCATCGAAATACAAAAAACTATGGAGAGCATGATTAATCTGGATGGCGCTCAAATTTTATTTCCCACCTCATTTGGATACTTTGATCCACACATTTTAGTAATGGCCAAACGCTACCCAAAAGTGACATTTCTTCATTGTGGTGGACTTTGGGATGCGGCGAAACACCCTAAAAACGTCGGTAGTTACTTTGGCTATATCGANNCTGCGTAACATCAATAGCTTCACATTGGGTGCGCGCAGCGTTGATCCCACGATTACGACAACAGTTGTGTTTACCGGCGGCTGGTCGAACCCAGTCAAGGAAGCCGAATCGGCAAATAGTTTGATCGACCAAGGCGCAGATGTGCTGACGTGTCACGTGGATAGCCCCAAAGTGGTAGTGGAAACGGCGGAAAAGCGCGGTGCCTATTCCTGCGGTTACCACACCAATAATGCTGTGCTGGCTCCAAAAGGATTTTTATCCGGCGCAGAATGGAATTGGAGCACGGTCTACACCCGTTATGCGGAAATGATCCGCGATGACAAACCCATTCCCAATCTGATTCGTGGTGGTCTGAAAGAAGGCGTCGTCAAAGTTTCGGACTACGGCAGCGCCGTCTCACCCGCCGCCAAGGAAGCAGCCGATGCGGTAATCAAACGATTTATGGATGGCAATATGGTGGTTTATCAAGGACCAATAAAAGACAACTCAGGTAGAGAAATTATTGCCGCCGGATCGCAGTATGAACAGCAGGACATCCAGCTTGAAAGTATGGACTGGTTAGTGGAAGGTGTAATCGGCACAACGAAATAAAAGATATCTTCGTTAATTAATGGTAAAGATTCATGGGCTGAAAAGCGCCGTGTCAATAGAGACAATTGCATAGAGACTGAGAGTATCGCATGGGGAATTTGCGTGAAACCTGGCTTATTTCGCTAGGCGCATTAGCAGTGGCATTTGTGCTGGTGGCGATATTTTTTGCCACTACGGGCAATTCCCCCGGGGCGGTCTTTTATAGCTTATATCGGGGTGCATTTGGTAGCTGGTTTTCCTGGCAAAACACGTTGGTGCGTGCAGCACCGCTTATGCTCACCGCACTTTGCACAGTGTTGCCGGCGCGTGTCGGATTAATCGTAATTGGTGGCGAAGGCGCTGTGGTTGTCGGCGGCTTATGCGCGGCTCTTACAGGAATCGCCTTGCAGGATACTGGCGCCCTTATCGTAATCACCGCGATGGCCTTGGTTGGAGCACTAACAGGAGGCTTGTGGATTGCTGCCATCGGCGCCCTCCGTTATTTTCGCAACGTTAACGAAACGATCAGCTCGCTGCTGTTGAATTACATTGCAGTTGCGGTTTTGAGCTTTCTGGTGGTGGGCGTTCTCAAAGACCCAGCGACACTCAATAATCCTTCGACTCATTCTATCGGTGCAGACAACATGATCGGCAATATCGGTTCCAGTGCTATTCACTGGGGACTGATATTCGGTGTGACGACCTGTATCGGATTCTGGCTGCTTTGCCGTCAAAGTATTTTTGGTTTTGCGGCAGATGTCGTTGGCGGCAATATTCGTGCNNCTGCCGGCCTTGCAGGAATGTTGGAAGTTGCGGCCATCCACGGACGAGCCAACAGCGCGTTAAATGCGGGATACGGCTACGCAGGAATTTTGGTGGCATTTCTCGCTCGTCAAAATCCTCTGGCCGTTATTCCTTATGCAATTTTATTAGGTGGAATTCAGGCGAGTGGCGGCCTATTACAACGCGCCCACGATCTACCAGATGCCACTGTCAATGTGATTCAGGGAATTATCTTTATGGTGATTCTGAGCAGTGAAATGTTTTACGGCAAATTTAGATGGCTTAGAACGCAAGGCTGACTCACGGAGATGATCCAATGGTAGAGAATGATATTACTGTGTGGGCCGTCATAATGGCCGTTATCGGCGGCGCCATTCGAGTGGGGACACCTTTTATTTTTGTCAGTCTTGGTGAATGCCTTACGGAAAAAAGCGGACGCATTAACCTGGGGCTGGAGGGCAATTTGGTAATGGGTGCAATGGTGGGCTATGCCGTCGCTTATTTATCCGGCTCACCGTGGTTGGGGGTATTTGCAGCTGCCGCGAGCGGCTGTGCGTTGGGCGTATTGCACGCGCTACTGTGCCAACACAAAAGCGTTAACGACATTGCGGTGGGAATTGCCTTAATGTTATTTGCATCCGGTCTCGCGTTTTTCTACGGCAAGCCGTTTATTCAACCCAGTGCACCGCGCCTGCCATCCTTTGGTCTGGGGAACTGGAGTGAGTCTCCTATCGTCCGCGCGGCGCTGGATATCAATGCTTTATTTTTTATTGGGGTTCTCCTGGCACCGTTACTGAGCTGGTTTTTATTGCGCACCCGTTGGGGTAACGCGGTCCGAGTGGTCGGTGAGAGCGGTGATGCTGCCCTCGCCATGGGAATTTCCATTAATCGTGTTCGTCTGCTAAGCACCATGGTAGGTGGAGGGCTCGCTGGCGTCGGTGGTTGTTATTTATCCCTATATTATCCGGGAAGTTGGAGTGAAGGACTCTCCAGCGGGCAAGGATTAATGGCTGTGGCACTCGTTATTTTTGCGCGCTGGAATCCTATGTATTGCTTATACGCCAGCTTGTTATTTGGCAGCGCTGCCGCATTGGGGCCAGCACTGCAGTCGGTGGGTATCAACTGGGGCTATTACCTACTAAACGCAGCTCCGTATTTTTTAACGTTAATCATTATGATCATCACGTCGGATCGGCGCGGAACACTTTCCGGTATGCCGGGTGAGTTTGCCAAATAGCTTTCGGGGGAAACATGAGCGACCGTTTTGTCAACGCAACGCCTTATCCTTGGCCTTATAACGGACAACTTCAGCCATTTAATACGGCGTTGATCATCATCGATATGCAGACAGACTTTTGCGGCGTCGGTGGTTATGTAGATTCCATGGGGTATGACATTTCGTTAACGCGCGCACCTATACAGCCCATTAAATCCGTGCTCGCCGTTATGCGCGCGCAAGGTTTTCATATTATTCACACAAGGGAAGGGCATAGAGCGGATTTGAGCGATTTACCTTTAAACAAACGCTGGCGCAGTCAGCGGATAGGCGCAGGAATCGGCGATCAAGGCCCATGTGGACGTATCTTGATTCGTGGGGAAGCAGGTTGGGACATTATTTCTGAACTTGCTCCGTTACCCGGCGAACCGATTATTGATAAGCCGGGTAAAGGCTCGTTTTATGCGACCGATCTCGATTTGATTTTGCATCGTATGGGTGTCGAGAATCTGATTATCTGCGGCATTACGACGGACGTCTGCGTGAGCACAACCATGCGCGAAGCGAATGATCGTGGCTACGAATGCTTATTGCTGGAAGACTGTTGCGGAGCAACTGACCCCGTAAACCATCAAGCGGCGATCAATATGGTAAAAATGCAGGGTGGTGTATTTGGCGCCACCGCAAAATCATCGTTGTTGCTGGAAACGCTGGGTTCATGATATGACGCAGGAATCAGTGATGCTTGAAGCCTTGGATATCGGTAAATCCTTTGGTGAGGTTAGTGCGCTAAATAACGTTTCGCTGCAATTAAAGTCGCATAAAGTACATGCGTTGCTCGGTGAAAATGGCGCCGGAAAAAGTACGCTGGTTAAATGTCTGATGGGGTATTACCGGCCGGATTCGGGGCAAATTCTCTTTAATCAAAAGGAGGTGGTGATCGACAGCCCGCAACGCGCATCACATCTAGGTCTCGGCATGGTGTATCAACACTTTACGTTAATACCTAATATGACAATCGCCGAAAATATTGTGTTGTCTCGCCCAAATCTTCCTCTGATCATCGACTGGCAAAAAGAAATTGAAAGCTTGCAGACAAAAATGACCAATATGCCTTTCCAGATTGATTTGCATCGCCCCGTGCGTGAACTAGCGGTCGGTGAAAAGCAAAAAGTGGAAATCACCAAGCAATTGCTATTGGATACCAAACTTCTGATTCTCGACGAACCTACCTCTGTGCTTACCCCTACGGAGGCAGATGAGGTGCTAGGAAAAATTCACCAGCTTGCTCGAAATCAACAACTAACTGTTCTGATGATCACCCATAAATTTCGCGAAGTGATGCAATATGCGGATCAGGTAACAGTGCTGCGCAAAGGACGTTTTGTCGCCACCGCCACTGTGAGCGAAGTCAATCCGCAGATTCTGTCGGACATGATGGTTGGCGGCGAGAGCCTCAGTAAACCACCAACTCGAACGCTCCAATCCGCAAGAATAATCAAACTACGCACCGAAAATTTAACGGTTCACAACGATCAGGATTTCGCCGTCATAAAAAATATGGATTTGGAAGTGGCTCAGGGGGAGATAGTGGGTATTGCCGGTGTGTCTGGTAATGGTCAAAAGCAACTTGTCGAAGCACTGGCAGGACAACGTCCGCCGCACATGGGAACAATATTCGCGCATGACAAAAAATTCTGTGCTGACCTGAACACCATCACGCGGCACAAGTTTTTTTGTCTACCGGAAGAACCACTTAAAAACGCCTGCGTTGGTACATTGAGTGTGGCCGAAAATCTGGTGTTACGTAAATTCAACCGTCCGCCATTTTCCCGGTGGGGCATGTTGCGACGCGGAGTTATACGTCGCAATGCCGAAGCACTCATTCAACAATACCGCGTGCGCACATCCGGGCCGGAACAACCGATCGCGGCGCTCTCCGGCGGTAATGTGCAGAGGGTGGTGCTGGCGAGGGAACTGGCTCAGGAAGTTTCCATTCTTGTGGTTGCCAATCCCTGTTTCGGTCTGGATTTCAAGGCCGTTGCGGATATTCGGGCTCAATTGCTGGCGGCCCGAAATCAAGGCGCTGCAATATTATTGATCAGTGAAGATCTTGATGAAATTCTAGAGCTGAGCGACCGCTTTTATGTGATATCTGCCGGGCAACTGGTTTACCAGACCACCCCGGCTCAGGCGGATATGAATACCATCGGCCAGTATATGGCGGGCCATTAATAATTTTCTGGAGGGCGCGCGTGACGGTGATTATTGAAGCCAAACCTTATCCCTATCTTCTTTCCGCCAAAAAGCCGTGTTTGTTGGTTATTGATATGCAGCGGGATTTCATTGAACCGGGTGGTTTTGGCGATGCTCTCGGTAACGACGTCAGCCGCCTCTCGGCCATCATTCCCACCGTTAAAAAACTCATCTATGGATTTCGCCAATTGCATCTACCTATTGTTCACACCAGAGAGTGCCACAAAGCCGACCTGTCCGATTGTCCGCCCAGTAAACTCAACCGCGGCGGAAGCACTCTTAAAATCGGAGACAGCGGACCAATGGGGAGAATTCTAATCGATGGAGAACCTGGAAATGCGTTAATCGACGAGCTTCGTCCGTTACCAGGAGAACTGGAAATAACCAAACCTGGGAAGGGATCTTTCTATAACACGGATTTACACATCCATCTCCAGAATCTTCAGGTATCCCATTTAATAATCGCCGGCGTAACCACGGAAGTATGTGTACAAACCACCATGCGTGAAGCCAATGACAGAGGTTATGAATGTTTGTTGGTGGAGGATGCGACCGAGAGCTATTTCGCGGAATTTAAACGTGCGACACTCGATATGATTGTGGCACAGGGCGGCATTGTCGGTTGGGTAGCCAACTGCGAAAAAACCTTGAAAGGGTTGGAGCAGGCGTATGGACAATAACAAGCCGCTGATTATCAAAAATTTATTTGATACTCAATTCCTGCTTGCCAATTGCCAATGGCAACCGCTAACGGAAGGAGTGTCCATTGCGAAAATCTACGAAGTTGAAAAACGCGGTGTGCGAGCTGCATTTCTGCATTATTCACCAGGCGCATCCGTACCGAATCACCAGCATCTTGGCTTTGAACATATATTGATATTGGATGGCTGGCAAAAAGACGAAGAGACAATATATAACGTAGGCACATTGGTAATACACCCTCCGGGAACTCAACACCATTTGGTGGCGCCGGAGGGTTGTATTGCATTGGGAATTTGGGAAAAACCCGTATCCTTTACCGCGGACTAGTTTTTGCGCTTTCGCAGAACTACTCCACACTCACGGTGTTCGGTGTAGGGAAACTGGTCAAACAATGCCATACGCTCCACCCGGTGAGTCCGATAGAGCAACTGCAGATTTTCTTTAAGCGAAATAGGGTTGCAGGAAATATACACAATATTATCGAACCGACTAACGAAAGCATTGGTCGCCGGGTCAAGCCCGCTGCGTGGCGGATCTACAAATACCGTCGAAAAATGGTATTCATCTAACTCCACCTCTTTCAAACGCTCATAGGTACGGACTTTGTCCAGAGCGCCGACCATATCCTCGGCGGACATACGCACAAACGTTATATTGGAAATTTGATTCAGTGAGCAGTTATGCAAGGCCGAATGAATGCTGGATTTGGCAACTTCAGTGGCCAATACCTTGTTGAAATTGCGCGAAAGCGGCAGGGTAAAATTGCCATTTCCACAATAGAGTTCCAACAAGTCGCCACCAAAGCCCGCACTGTGTTGCGCCGCCCAATTGAGCATGTCCCGGCACACAAAACCATTTGGTTGAGTAAAAGAGCCTTCCAGCTGCTGGTACTGATAGGTTTTTCCCGCCACTTCAAAAGTTTCATAAATAAAGTCATCGGTTATCACCAGCTTTTGCCCGCGGCTACGGCCAATAAGCCGAGCATGCAAATGTTGCGCGGCATTTTGTGCTGACGCTTGCCATTGCTCATCGAGGAATTTGTGATAAACCAATGAGATTATGGATTCACCTTTTGTAGAGGTGAGAAATTCAATTTGAAACAATTTTCGTCGCAAAATTTCATGCGCGTTTAAATGGTCGCGTAATTTAGGCATCAATGTCTGGATCACAACGGATCCTGCCGGAAAAGTCTCCACATCGTAGGCTTTTCGACTCCCCGGTTCAAACATCGCGTAACTGACACCATTAGCAGAATGCCACGCCTTGAATTCGGCCCGCATACGGTATTGTTCGGGAGGAGAGGCAAAAACATCGATGCGATTAATATCAAACTCGCCGAACTCGTCTAATGTCAGTTGATGTTTTTGCTCAAGCTGTTGCTGATAGTCAGTTAGGGAAAACGTCATAGAAGGATATAGAGTCGTAATAGGTGGAAAATGATTTATTCAGCGACTGGCTTTTTGCCCAGCTTGCGCTGCAATGTTCGGCGGTGCATTTTCAATTGCCGCGCCGTAGCGGAAATATTGCCGGCGTTGTCTGCCAGCGCTTGTTGAATATGTTCCCATTCGATTCGACGCAACGGAAGCACATTATCGACGCTCTGGTTGCCCAGAATAGGATCTTCGCAAAACGCGTTCAGAATCTGCTCTATGGTGGCGGGTTTGGCGAGATAATTGACGGCACCCAACTTGATTGCCTGAACGGCGGTTGCGATGCTGGCATATCCGGTCAAAACCACGATTTTTAATGCAGGATTTTGCTGCAGCAGATGGTCTATCAGCTCCAATGACGAGCCATCTTCCAACTTGAGATCCAGCAATGCCCAATCAAAATCCGCAGGATTACAGCTTTCGCGGGCGGCTTTGACGGTGGTGAAAAGCTCGGCGGCAAACCCTCGTCTATTCAGTGCTCGCACAGTTACTGCCGCCAGAACCGTGTCGTCTTCGACGTATATGATGTTTTCGGAGCGCGGATTCATGATTGGAAAAGGTTTTGCGAGCGTTGATTAGCCAGAGGTAACGTGACCAAAACACGGGTTTTGGCCGCGTCGCATTGCGGCGCGGCGGCAGTATCCCCGTCGGCTGCATTGATTGCAACCGTGCCACCTAGTTTTTCGATAGTACTATTAGCCAGAAACGCGCCTATTCCCAGCCCGCTTTTTTTGGCAGACTTTTGCGGCTTACCCCAGCGTGCCAACAGCTCCTTCGGCATACCGGGGCCGTCGTCGGTGATGGTGATTTGCAATACCGATGCATCGCATTGAAAGTCCACCGCGACAAATGTTTTTGCCGCGTCAATAGCGTTGTCGATGAGATTAATAAGCGCGTGGCGTAACAAGAGGCTCTGGTGCAATTGGTTTACGCTGCAGGATGGATCAGCGGTGAACTGCGGCGTATGAAGTGGCTTATTCAATCCGTAATGTTCGCGCAAATGATCGAGCAACTCATGCACGGGCTCGAGCAGTTGCTCGCTACTTTCCTGCTCGGCCAGCAGCGAGAGTTTTTTCATGGTGTCTTTACATCGACTGATCTGTCCCAACATCAGATCGATGTCCTGGCGTTTCTCTGCAGTGTCTGATTCATTACGCATTTCACCGAGCAAAATCGTCAAGGTTGACAGCGGTGTACCGAGTGCATGTACCGTAGAAGTAGCGAGCGTTCCTATACCGATCAACTGTTCGTTTCGCAGCGTCTCTTCCCGCGCACGGCTTAATTGCAACTGATGGCTGCGCAGAGATACCGCCAATTTAGAAATAAAATAACAAGCCACAATTGAACTGCCGCAAAAATTAATCCACATACCCAGAAGGTGAAACTGGTAATCGTCAGGGATGTGGTCGAAGTGGTTATTGATATCCAGGTAGAGAAATGCGCTATAAACCAAAATACCTGCAATGCTGAAAAGCCAGGCGTTGCGCGGCCGCAACGCAGTTGCGGCAATGGCGATCAGCACCAAAAAATAGTAGATAAAGGGATTTTCCGATCGGCCGGAATAAAAAACTACCAGCGCCAACCAAATGCCATCAATAATCAGCTCCCGCAGCACATGTTGTGGCTGAATATCACCGCCACCGCGAGAAAGTAGCCATAGAGACCAAGCCATGCCACATGCGATAACCCCCAGAATCACCGGGTAATTCACCGGCCATTCTGACAAGGTATCAAGCAGCCATAAAAAACACAGCAAGGCTGCGAGCACGAGTAAACGCAGCTGCAAAAGCTTGCGCAAAATGATGGCGCTGCCGCCGGCGAACGCGTTGTCGACGATAGAAGCACCGTTTAATTCGGTGGCAAGGTAAGGGCCTGTTGCAAGGCGGCGGCGAGCGAGGGAAATACCATCACCCGCTCTGGCGTTTGCGGAAACTTTGCCCTTGCCAGGGTTTTGAGCGGTTGTGGTTGCCATTCGCATAAATAAATCCGGATTTCATTTTTTTCGCAAAACGCGACCAGTTTGTTAAGTGCAGCCAAACCTCCGGCGTCCATTAATTGCACATCCTCCAGGGATACCACAATGCCCCGCATTGTCGATGCAGCTTGGGCCAGCTCACCAAACACCCGATCTGCTGCGGCGAAAAACAGAGGGCCGGCAATTCTGAAGGCTTTCCACCCATCCGGCAAACCCTGCGGNNGGCAGTTCACTCATATTCCACGCGACCACCAGAAGCAATGCCGCCATGCCCGCCATCGGCAGATAAGAGAGCAGGGGGGCAAATAACAGCAGTCC
Organism: Marinagarivorans sp. UBA5868; assembly: GCA_002432095.1. Lineage (GTDB taxonomy): Bacteria > Pseudomonadota > Gammaproteobacteria > Pseudomonadales > Cellvibrionaceae > UBA5868. Next base: position 17,253 of record DJFQ01000186.1, read on the forward strand.
CAGAAGCACCACCACCGCATGAACCATACCGGCCACCGGTGTTTGGCCGCCCGCTTTTAGATTGGCGACCGAGCGGGCAATCGCGGCGGTGGCGGTAATCCCTCCCAAAAACGGCACGATTAAATTCCCCAGCCCCTGTCCCAGCAATTCACTATTGGCGCTGTGACGGCGCCCGGTCATACCGTCAAGTACAACGGCGCACAGCAGTGATTCGATTGCACCGAGCATGGCGATGGCGAAGGCAGCAGGCAAAAGCTCAACAATCAAAGGCCAGCTGATTTGCAGTGCTGCGCCATTTGCACCGGCCTGTTGCCACGGCCATACAAATGCTGGAGGGTAGGGCGGAATACCCGCATGCAAGCTGCCGTCGACGGCGGTGTAAGAAAAGCGTGTGGCAATGGTGTCCACCGCAACGCCGTTTTGTTGCAACAACCAGGCGGCAACGCTAGCGGCGATCACTGCCGGCAGATGCGGCGGAATCGGTGTGCGCAATCTGGGCCACAACACCATCACCAACAAAGTCAGCCCCGCTATGGCCAAAGCCGGCCAAGCAGCTTGCGGTAGATGCTGGCCGAGCACCCAAACCTTCTCCGTGAAATGCTCGGGTAAATGATCGATGGAAAGACCGGCGAGATCTTTAATCTGCAGCGTGGCAATGACCACCGCAATGCCGCCGGTGAATCCTAATGTCACCGCTTCCGGCACATATTCAATTAAGCGCCCCAATCGCGCATAAGCCATGCCCAGCAAAATAACGCCGGACATCAAGGTGGCCAGCATCAGCCCGCCGAGCCCATGTCGCTGCACCACCGGATACAAAATCACCACAAACGCTGCCGTTGGCCCGGAGATACTCAGACGGCTACCGCCGCACAACGCAATCACAAAACCCGCCACAATCGCGGTGTACAACCCGTATTGCGGCGCTACCCCACTGGCAATCGCCAATGCCATCGCCAAGGGTATGGCGATAATGCCAACGGTAATACCCGCTAATAAATCGCGGCTGAATCTGTTCAGCGTGTAGCGTTCGGCAAGGCAGGCTTCCCGAAATGCATGGGCGATGCGCAGAGAAAACAGGTGAGAGCGATGAGGCATGGGCAGACATCACAAAGGTGCGACTGGATACCCTTAAGTGTAGCGAAGTGCTTTGCTTGCAGGTTGCAAAAACAACATGCGATAACAGCAGATCCTCCTCATTCACTGGTCCCGCAGGTGGTTGAGCGTGGTCCGCATCTGAGCTTATGACAAAATTCGACTGTGTTTTGGCAATGCGAGAGAAATCAACGCGGCTACAACAATAAATCCGCTCGACACCCATAAACATGCCGCAAGACCGTAGGCCTGATA
>DJFQ01000160.1:0-19361 GCA_002432095.1 Marinagarivorans sp. UBA5868
CGGCCCGCGTAACGTTTACACGTTATGCCCTGGTCGGCGAGCGATGTAAAAAGCGCCTGTTGAATTGACGCCAGCCAAGGTTCGTAGGCACGGCTGAAATACAGCTCGGTCGCTTTGGATTCTTGTATCAACAACTGCAGGCAGGTTTGAACGTCGCCGCTCCGCAAGACCAGTGAACCACCCTGTGCGGTAATGGCGGCCTGCAGTTTAGCCAAGCTGTGATGAAGCCACCACTGACTGGCGCCGCCGAAAAACCAGGGGTCTCTGCGGTCCAGCATAAATACCGGAATTACCCGATCGTGTTGTTGCATGGCGGCGGCGAGGCCGGGTAGATCGTGTAGACGCAGATCGAAGGTAAACCAAAAAATTGCGGTCGTCATGAAATCCGGGACTCAATCCATTAAAAGGCCTGATGATACGTCGGGAGTAGCAGAGTGGATGTCGGTCACCGGACAAAGCAAAGGCGGCTGCCGGAGGGCCGCCGGCGGTCAATGGTCTTCAGGGGCTTCTGGATCAGGGCAATGGAAACTCTCAACAATTTCGTTATCCCGCACCGAATGCAAATGCACATCGAATCCCCAGAGTCGATGGATATGCTTGAGCACTTCTGCTGACGATTCCTCATCTAATGGCTGACGATTAAATTGTTGATGATGCAGCGTAATGGAACGATCACCTCGCACATCAACTTCATAAATCTGAATGTTCGGCTCACGATTTCCCAAGTTATATTGGGCGGACAAAGATTCACGCAATGCTTTATAACCTTCATCGTCATGAATGGCGGTGACATCAATGGTCGGATTGAGATCATCATCGAGAATGCAGAACAGCTTGAGATCGCGTATCACTTTGGGCGAAAGAAACTGCAAAATAAAACTCTCGTCTTTAAAATTTCGCATGGCAAAATCAAGCGTCTCAACCCAATTGCTGCCGGCGATATCAGGAAACCAGCGCTTGTCTTCTTCGGTGGGCTTTTCGCAGATCCGCTTAAGGTCGGTAAAAATGCTAAAACCCAGCGTATAGGGATTAATGCCGTTGTAATAGGGGCTGTCGTAAGAAGGCTGATAAATTACGCTGGTATGCGATTGCATAAATTCCAACATAAAGCCTTCGGTCACCAAGCCGCGATCAAACAAAGTATTGATCAAATAATAGTGCCAAAAGGTTGCCCATCCTTCATTCATTACCTGCGTTTGCCGCTGTGGATAAAAATATTGGGCAATTTTTCGCACGATACGCACGATCTCACGCTGCCATGGCTCCAGCAGAGGTGCTTTTTTCTCGATGAAATACAACAAGTTTTCCTGCGGTTCATCCGGGAAGCGCGCGGCTTTTTTCGATTTTTTATCCTGCTCCTCCACCGGAATGGTACGCCAAAGATCATTGATCTGGCGTTGCAGATATTCTTCGCGCTCCTTCTGGCGAAGCTGCTCTTCCTGAGTGGAAATAGGATAGGGCCTTTTATAACGGTCAACACCGTAATTCATAATCGCGTGGCAGGAGTCGAGGATAGCCTCCACTGCTTCAACACCGTATTTTTCCTCGCATTGGGCAATGTACTGTTTGGCAAACACCAGATAGTCAATAATGGACGAAGCGTCGGTCCATGCGCGGAATAAATAGTTGCCTTTAAAAAATGAATTGTGCCCATAGCAGGCATGGGCAATGACGAGTGCCTGCATCATCATGGTATTTTCTTCCATGAGATACGCGATACAGGGATTGGAATTAATGACAATTTCGTATGCGAGGCCCATCTGTCCACGATTGTAGGACTGTTGGACGTTCAAAAATTGTTTGCCGTATGACCAATGGCTATAGCCGATAGGCATGCCTACTGCTGCGTAGGCGTCCATCATCTGTTCGGAGCTGATGATCTCGATCTGGTTGGGGTATGTATCCAGCCCAAACTCTTCCGCAATACTACCAATCGCGCGGTCATAAGCCTGGACCAACTCGAAGCTCCACTCGGAAGTGGTGGAAATCGGGGATTCTGCCCGTGTCATTTACGCTACCTTCTTTTGGAATAGCTGGCGGAAGACCGGAAAAATATCACTGGCGCTCACGAGCTGGCGCATGGCAAATGTGTGCGGAAAATCCTCCAGAACTTTTTCGTAAGAAGACCATAGTGCTTGGTGGTCTCGCGAGGTGATTTCGATGTAGGAAAAATATTGCAGTTTGGGCATTAATCTCTCAGACAAAACCTTGTAGCAAATCGTGGAATCGTCGTTCCAGTTATCGCCGTCGGATGCTTGGGCAGCATAGATATTCCATTGTTCGGCGGGATAGCGCTCGCTGATAATTTCATCCGTCAGTTTCAATGCGCTGGAGACAATAGTTCCACCCGTCTCCCGACTGTAAAAAAATTCCTGTTCGTCCACTTCTTTTGCGCTGGTGTGGTGGCGAATGAAGACCACCTCGGTATGTTCATAGTTGCGTTGCAAAAACAGATATAGCAGTAGGAAAAATCGCTTGGCGATGTCTTTGGTGGCCTGATCCATTGAGCCTGAAACGTCCATAATGCAAAACATCACCGCTCTCGAACGGGGTACGGGATGTTTGACGTGGAGGTTGTATTTCAAATCAAAATCATCCAGCCAGGGAACGCGCTGAATTTTTTTGCGCAGCTCGGTAATTTCTAGCTGAATGTCTTTCAAGCGTGCCAGATCATTTGCATCAGTCGCATTAAACAGCGCCTCTGCTTCTGCCTCTAGCTCCTTCAGCTTTCTGCGTTTGCCGCCTGTGAGCGCGATTCGCCGTGCGTTTGCGGCCCGCAGGGAGCGGACGATATTGATTTTGCCGGGAGTGCCTTCGTTAGCAATGCCGGCGCGATGGAGCTTGAACTCCGTGTTGCCTGCGAGATGGCGCTTTACCAAATTCGGCAGCGCCAAATCTTCAAACATAAAATTGAGAAATTCCTCCTGGGTGATATTGAAAGCAAAGTCATCCATGCCCTCGCCGGAGTTTCCTGCGCCTTTGCCGTTACCACTACCGCCACCACCTTCCGGACGCTTGATTTGATCGCCGGAGATAAAGTCGCGATTGCCAGGCAGCACACGAACTTTTTTACCGCCCTGCCCGTGATGAAAGATCGGCTCGCCAATATCCTTGGCGGGGATGCTGATCTTTTCGCCATTGTGGATATCGGTGATGGAGCGCTTATCAATCGCCTCGGATACTGCTTTCTTGATGTGCTGACGATAGCGCTCCAAAAAGCGTTGTCGATTGACAGTGCTTTTGTTTTTGGAATTTAACCGGCGATCGACAATATAAGTCACTCATTCACCTCATCGATTTATTGCGATTTGCGCACACGCAGATACCATTCAGAGAGCAATCGGACTTGTTTCTCGGTGTAACCGCGTTTGACCATGCGCGCGACGAAGTCTTCGTGTTTCTTTTGGTCATCTTTGGAGGACTTGGTATTGAATGAAATAACTGGCAGCAGCTCTTCGGTATTCGAGAACATTTTTTTCTCGATTACGGTGCGCAGTTTTTCGTAGCTGCTCCACAACGGATTGTTGCCGTTGTTATTGGCGCGAGCACGCAGCACAAAATTGACGATCTCGTTGCGGAAATCTTTAGGGTTACTGATTCCTGCCGGCTTCTCAATTTTTTCCAGCTCTTCGTTGAGCGCCGCTCGATCAAGAATCTCGCCAGTTTCTGGGTCGCGATATTCCTGGTCTTGAATCCAGAAATCGGCATAGGTGACATACCGATCAAAAATGTTCTGGCCGTACTCGGCATAAGATTCCAGGTACGCCGTCTGGATTTCTTTGCCAATAAACGAAACATAGCGGGGCGCAAGATATTCTTTAATAAATGCTACGTAACGTGTTGCAATCTCCTCGGCAAACTGCTCTTGTTCGATCTGTTGCTCGAGCACGTAAAGCAGATGAACCGGATTCGCCGCAATTTCTGTAGGGTCAAAGTTGAACACCTTGGAAAGGATTTTGAAGGCAAAGCGGGTGGATAGTCCGACCATGCCTTCATCGACGCCAGCACTGTCTTTGTATTCCTGGAGCGACTTCGCTTTTGGATCGGTGTCTTTCAGGTTTTCACCATCGTACACCCTCATTTTAGAGAACAGATTCGAATTCTCGGGTACTTTAAGGCGAGACAACACGGAGAACTGCGCCAGTAGTTTTAATGTATCTGGTGCACAGGGTGCCTCGGACAATGAGCTGTGTTGTAGCAGTTTTTCGTAAATTTTGATTTCTTCTGAAACCCGTAAACAGTAGGGTACTTTGACGATATAAACCCTATCGATAAAGGCTTCATTGTTTTTATTGTTTTTAAAGGCCTGCCATTCAGATTCGTTTGAGTGCGCCAAAATCACGCCTTCAAACGGAATGGCTCCGAGACCTTCCGTTCCATTGAAATTNNATGCCCTGGTTGGCGCGGCAAAGCCCGCCAGAAAAGCTATAGGCATCGGGATCATTCTGCGGAAAATCCTCCAGTTTGCGAATATCGACTTTACCCACCAGCGATGAAATGTCCTGGTTGTTTTCGTCACCTGGTTCCGTTTTAGAGATCGCGACCTGGTTGAGTATGGATGGGTGAACTTTGATAACTTTGAATTGGCTGATATCACCACCGAATTCATGTAGACGTTTTACTGCCCAGGGAGACATGATGGTTTTGACGTACCGGCGGGGAATACCATAGTCCTCTTCCAGAATAGCGCCGTCCTCTTCTGGGTCAAACAGACCCAGCGGTGATTCGAACACCGGCGAACCCTTAATGCAATAAATGGGTTCTTTTTCCATTAAGCTTTTCAGTTTTTCCGCAAGGGAGGATTTACCACCTCCCACTGGGCCGAGCAAATACAGAATTTGTTTTTTCTCCTCCAGGCCTTGCGCTGCGTGGCGGAAGAAGGACACGATCTGCTCAATCGATTCTTCCATCCCGTAAAAATCTTCGAAGGCTTTATAACGCTTAATGATTTTGTTGGAAAAAATTCGGCTAAATCGCGGATCGCGGGAAGTGTCGACCAATTCCGGTTCCCCTATCGCAAGCAACATGCGCTCGGCAGCGGTGGCATACACCGAGGGATCAGATTTGCAGAGCTCCAAATATTCCTGGATGGTCAATTCTTCTTGTTGGGTCGCAGCAAATCGATTGCGATAGTGATTGAAGATCGTCATGCAATGGTCCTCCTCAAAACGGCGTGATTCAAACCTCAGACGAAATGCAAAGGCTTGAACTGGTATGGCAACGGACGTATTCCGGCTTTCAAATCCCCTTCGCTAAGCATAGACCCTTGGAGTTACGGCGTTAGCCAATTTTAGAAAAAAACTGCTTACTTTCGACAAATTATTGATTGCTTCGGTTCCTGGTCGCTACGTCAGTAAATTTTTGTCGAGAATTTGACGGCAACCGACATTCATCCGTCTTTTTTGTATTTAACCTGAAATTCCCACTGGTGACCACGGGGAAATCGATAGTGAGTGGCTAAGTTTCTGTCGACGAATCTGCGCGCCGGTGTAAGCGCAAGATTTCCCTACAAAACCTTGGCTGGTAATTCAAAAACTAAGCCAATGTCTCGCCTGCATGACGGAGATCAAAATACGCGTAAACGGTATTAATCGATGAAATATTGTTCGCGATGACAGTTAGCGGCCCGTCGATGACCAGATCTGCGATCATTAATAGGTAGCCAAAGTTCAGCGACTTTGTTCATTTAAGTGAGAGTTGCACAGAGTTGGTGCGGTGGAATTGGGGAAGCGTCGGTCGTTCAAGCGCCGCGTTGAATTATGTAGGCGGAGAGATCGCGAAGGATGTCGGCGCTTGCGCCGAAGTCGCTCAGGGAGTCCAGCGCGTGTTCGTGGAGCTGACGCGCTTTCTGCACGGCCCCATCCAGCCCCAAAAGACTTACATAAGTAGGTTTATTGCGCTGCTGATCAGCTCCTTGGCGCTTGCCGAGCGTGGCGGTTTCCGCCGTGACATCAAGTATGTCGTCGCGCACTTGAAACGATAATCCCACCGCCTTGGCATAGCTTCGCAGCGCGCGCAGCGTGCGTGCGTCTTCCGTGCCGACAGAAAGAGCGCCCATGATGACCGCAGCCTCAATGAGTGCGCCGGTTTTATGTACGTGCATCCGCTCCATTACTTCTAAGGTTGGCACTGTATCGACAGCTCCCAAATCGATTGCTTGCCCCGCCACCATGCCGGTGGCGCCCGATGCTCTCGCCAACTCGCGAGCGACGGCAACGACACGTACCGCTACAGCTTCGCTGTTAAACAAGGTTTCGAAAGCGAGGCATTGCAAAGCGTCACCTGCCAGGATGGCGGTCGCTTCGTCAAACGCGATATGGCAAGTCGGCACGCCGCGGCGCAAATCATCGTCGTCCATGGCCGGTAGGTCATCATGAATAAGACTGTAGGCATGCATGCACTCCAGTGCGCAGGCGGCTGCATCCAGTAGCGGTGTTTGCATATCACCGTCGACAGCATGGGCACCGGCGTAGCTGAGAATGGGGCGCACCCGTTTGCCCGCACCGAGCAGACTGTATGCCATGGCCTCAAGCAATCGTTCACCGCCGGGGATACGAGCTGGCAACGAGCGCTCAAGTAATTGGTTTACCCGGCGGCTGTGACTGGCAATAAATTGTTTCAGGTCGGGAGTCATGCCGGATCTTCTTCACTGTCACTAAAGGGTGCAGTCTCAATTCCTTTATGTGTTTCCAGTAGCCGCTCAACCTTCTGTTCTGCCTCGTGCAGCGCTTGTTGGCACTCTCTGGTCAGCTTCACGCCCTGCTCAAACGCTTTCAGCGATTCTTCAAGGGGCATATTGCCGGCTTCCATGGCGCTGACGACTCGCTCGAGCTCTACCAGCGCCTGCTCGAAATCCAGGGCTTTTTTCTTCGCTGCCATATGCCTAATCACCGGTACGACAAATTGAGGCGCAACACTACCGGACCTGTTAAAGGTGGTCAATCGAGGCCACTGGCATGTTTCTCTTGCGAAAATCCCAAACCCAGGGTTGCGTCGGAAATATCCCGACTAGACTTAATTCGTTTGGGTTATTCCGTATCTGGCAACCCGGTTCATTGGTTAACGATAGTGAGGTTATCGTGTGGATTTAGCGACGCTGGTGGGCATCGTGGGCTCTATTGCCCTGATCATCATTGCCATGCTCATGAGCGGCGAGCTCGGCATGTTTGTGGACGGCCCCTCCCTGGTGATTGTGATTGGAGGAAGCGTATTCGCTGTTATGGCGAAGTTCGGCCTCGGACAGTTCCTCAGTGCTGGAAAGGTCGCCGCTAAAAGCTTCATAGTGAAAAACCCCGATCCGTCCGATTTGATTGGTGAAGTGGTGACACTGGCTGACGAGGCGCGGAAAGGCGGTTTGTTATCTCTGGAAGGTAAAGAAGTCAGCAATGACTTTTTAAAGAGAGGGATTCAGCTGCTGGTCGATGGACACGACCCCGATGTAGTTAAGGCGTTGCTGGCGAAAGACAAAAACCAGACCATCGAGCGCCATGCAAGGGGGGCAACACTGTTCTCGGCGATGGCAGACGTCGCTCCGGCGATGGGCATGATTGGCACCTTGATTGGCTTGGTGGCGATGCTCGCCAATATGGACGATCCAAAAGCCATTGGCCCTGCGATGGCTGTTGCCTTACTGACGACTCTCTACGGCGCTGTCATCGCCAACTGCGTTGCCGGTCCTATTGCGGACAAACTGAAGCTGCGTGCTGCCGAAGAGGCGCTGGTTAAAAGCTTGGTGATTGACGCGCTTCTTGCCATCCAGAATGGCCAGAACCCGCGCATCATCGACTCCATGCTGCGTAATTATCTGCCGGAAAGTAAGCGTGAAGTCGCGGAAACTTAAAGGATTTGACGTGTGAGCGACGAGGAAGAAGCCAGTTGTAAATGCCCGCCGACAATGCCTGCGTGGCTCGCCACGTTTGCAGACTTGATGTCGCTACTGATGTGCTTCTTTGTGCTATTGCTGTCGTTTTCGGAGATGGACGCCATGAAATTCAAGCGGCTAGCCGGCTCAATGGCGCAAGCCTTCGGTGTGCAGGCGGAGCTTAATGTCGTGGAAGTTCCGAAAGGCACGAGCATCATCGCCCAGGAGTTCAGTCCTGGCCGGCCTGAACCGACCCCCATCAACGAAATCTGGCAGAGCACCAGTAATACCACGCAAATGTCGCTGGACGTGCAATGCTCCGAAGAATACGACGTGGAGCAGGGAGAGGAAGGAGCGGACGCCGGTGTGAAGCTCCGCGTTCGCCAACGTCTTGAGGAACTCGTAAAAGAAACCGAGCAACAGGCTTACGAGCTTGCCGATGCTTTGCAGGCGCAAATCATGGCAGGAGAGGTGGAAGTGGAAACCAGCGGCAGAAAGATCATTATTCGCATACGCGAAAAAGGGTCTTTCGTCTCCGGCTCGGCGGAGCTCACCCCGGAATACCGGGATGTGATGCATGAAGTGCGTTCGGTGCTGGCGCTCAAACCTGGTTCGATTGTGGTCCAGGGGCATTCGGATGATGTACCCATTCACACTGCGCGGTTTCGCTCCAACTGGGAATTGTCTGCTGCCCGCGCTGTGTCTGTTGCCCATGAATTAATGGTAGGCGGGACGTTGCCCGCCAGCCGCTTTGAGGTATCGGGAAAAGCAGACACTCAACCTCTTGCACCCAACAATTCAGCGGAGAACCGAGCGCGTAACCGTCGAGTGGAAATCGTCATACAGCAGGGGCTGGCCGATGAGTTGTCGACTGAGGACAAGGCTCTACTGCAAACGGATGAAGGACAAGACATCATGCGCGAACTCGACATTGCACCCAAATATCTGTTCGAGCTCAACCCCAATGAGGTTTTTTGAGCATGAGTAAGGAAAAGCGGCGTTACTTTCGCATCAACGAAAAAGTGGGATTCACCTATGAGTGGCTTGACGCCTCTGAAAGCGATGGGGGTGAGTTGATGTCGAACGAAGAGGACGACGACCGCAAGATTGTTCGCTTGATCAACGAGCTGGCAACGGAGTCGCCACAGCTTGCAGAGTTGATTGCTGCGCTAAATGCCAAGCTGGACCGCACCCTTCAACGGATAGCCATGGACAGTGAAACTCTTACTCAGGTGGTCAGCCGTATACGGGAGATTAATATCAGCGCCTGTGGACTCGGTTTTGTTCACGATCAATCTGCTCAGACAGGACGCCATATGAGGTGTGAACTTGAGCTTTCCCCTGAGGGAAAGACCGTTGTGACGCGCGGCGTCCTTGTTGCTTGCGATGCGGTGGCCGGTGGCTATTACTGGAGAGTGGACTTTTATGGGATGAGCCATACCAGTCAGGAGCGGCTGATTCAACATATTGTGCAGCGCCAGGGTGCGCAATTGAAAAATCGTCGTTGATGCAGCGCAATAACGGCGGACCTTTGTAGGCGATGTCTCACAAATCTTGATGGCAGTGTCGTCTGGGACGAATTCCCCCAATCCGTAAAATAGCTTCTCGTAAGGACGCGGTGGGAGTCGCGCCAAGGATGAGGGATTAGGCGTGCTGGAGGGACCCGGCGAATCCTGTGAGAGTTCGCCGTGATGATAGAAGTATCGTCACGGTGTTTTTAGGAAAACTCTAGGACAGGACAATGGACTGGAAAACGCAAGGATGACGTTATAAGGGAATAAGGGAGCATTAGCACGGAAGCAGGAGAAAGGAAACTCAAGGCCAGAAGGAAACGGCTTTGGTCACGGACGATGGCGGATATCGGACAGGGTGTTCAGATAGGAAGCTACAGGGTCGGATAGCAAGTTACAGGGATTGTGCAGGGATGATCGGATCATGGAGTTCGCTGCAGGGACGAGCAAGGGAAATGGATTGCGGAAGGTATAAAAGGAGCTTGAACGGAAATATCGGGTCAGGATGACCAGTTGACGGAGCGGGACTGTTCATGGATGTTAGGACAGAAAGCTTTATCCGAAAGGCAGAATCCGGAAACGGGCTCTGCCTTTTTTCTTTCTGGTTAGGCTTTTTTCTTTCTGGCTAGATTAGGGGCCTTCTATTTACGCAGGGATTTCCGTCACAAATCCGTCTTGCTTTAATGCTAAAAATTATCAGCGCCGCCTTGACTCTGGCGATCTTCGGCGTACTATTAAATTTAAGTTCCTGCATAAGAAAGGAGATTCGTCTTCAATATTTTAAGCAGACAGTTGGCGATGATGCGCCACAAAAAATCCGCGAGGTCGTTGTATTCACCGCCGACCCATTGGACTCGTCACCCTTACAAATTTCTCGACCATCGACTTTTAAAACCCCGCTTGGCTAGCCAATGCGGGGTTTTTCGTTATGGGGGAAGGGTTGAGCCTAGTGTGGTTCGGTATAACCGTAAATTTTCCAGTGTTTAATTAGTGGATCACACTTTTTAATAAACACCCTGTTAGGCAGGAGAAATTTATGGAAGCGCGAATACTGCGCCTGAATCTGGCGGGGCAGCCTATTGAATGGTTGAGCTGGCGTCAGGGCGTATGCTTGTACGCACGGGATCTGGTGTCTTGGACATTAGGTGGTGTGGTACGTCAGGTGAGAGGCGGAAAATCTAAAATTACCGGCACCAATACGATTATTAGGTTGCCGGCAATCATGGCGTGCGGTGGAGAGCGTTTGACGCCAATTCGTTTGAATCCACCGTTAACCAATCCTGCGCTATTTCAGCGGGATAATTTTCAGTGTCTTTATTGCGGCGATTGTTTTTCGTCAGAAAATTTATCGCGTGATCATGTGCATCCCACCAGTCGCGGTGGCGCAGATAAGTGGGAAAATGTAGTAGCAGCGTGTAGACGTTGTAATCAGCGGAAAGGTAATTATTTACTGTCGGAAATTAATATGAGTTTGTTGGCGTTGCCTTATCGTCCAAACCCCTATGAATATTTGGCGTTGATCAACAGCCATCGTATCAGGGGGGATCAGATAGAGTATCTGCAACCTCAATTCAACCGTTATAGTGTACCGCGCAAAAAACAAGGTATTGTCCAATATTCTTGAGTCCGTTCTCCGGTGTCTGTTAAGGCTGCGGTTTTCTCTTCCTCTGATTCTGTGCGATTATTAGCGCCCATTTCCAATAGGCCAGCCATTTGCCATGAAAAACGTTGAAATTGCTCTGAAAATACGAGCAAATCTGGGAGAGTGTCCCCGTTGGGATGACAGAGAAAATTATTTGTACTGGGTTGATATCAACACATTTCAACTGCACCGCTTCGATCCGCGCAGCGGTAAAGACGAGTATTTGCAATTTGACGAAGAGATCGGTTGTTTTAGCTTGCGTCTGAAGGGCGGCTTTTTATTGGCGATGCGCACCGGCTTTTACACCGTTGATGGCTGGAATACGGACAGGTCATTTATTGCAGATCCCGAAGTGGGGATGGAAAAAAATCGGTTCAACGACGGCAGGGCGGATGCCATGGGGCGCATGTTTGCCGGTAGCGTCTATCCACCGAAGGATCACGGTGGCGCCAGTATCTATTCGTTGAATCCAGGCGGTGAGGTAAAAAAGTGGGTCGGCGATTTGCTCACGGCAAATGGAATCGCTTTCAGCCCCAATTTTAGAACGTTTTACTACGCGGATACGNNACGCCGAGCCACGCTATTCAACAATGCGATTACGATGTGGAGAGTGGTGTGGTGTCTAATTGCCGTGTCTTCCATCAGTTCCCGTTGGGGAATGGGCGTCCAGACGGTGCGTCAGTAGACAGCGAGGGTTGCTACTGGACTGCGCTCTACGAAGGTGGGCGCGTGGTGCGTTTGAGTCCCGCTGGCGAAATTCTGGAGGAGATTACCGTTCCGGCGCGATGTCCGACCATGGTTGCGTTTGGCGACGAAGACCTGAAAACCCTTTACATCACCAGCGTTGGCGGAAGGCCGGAAGAAGAGTTGCGCCAGTACCCGAATTCAGGGTCGATTTTTAAAGTGAGAGTGGATGTGCCGGGTCTACCTGAGCAGAGGTTTGGCGGCTGAAGACCAAAAAAAAGCGCTGTCGAGGACAGCGCTTTTGAGGATTGGCGACGGTTAATTAATCGTCGCCGCCCATCACGCCTAGGATATGCAGCAGGCTGGTGAACAGGTTGAAAATCGCTACATACAAGGTGACCGTTGCCATGATGTAGTTGGTCTGACCGCCATTGATGATGTTGCTGGTTTCATACAGGATCAGTCCGCTCATCAGCAGGATGAACATCGCCGAAACCGCCAACGATAGAGCTGGCATTTCGAAAAAGACTGCCCCCAGCCCTGCAAGGAATGCCACCAGGATTCCCACGAAGAGGAAGTTACCGAGGAAGCTGAAGTTTTTCTTGGTGGTCAGCGCGTACCCGGACAAGCCGAGAAACGTAATCGCAGTTCCGCCGAGGGCGTTCATCACGATCTGGCCACCGTTAGCCAGAGATAAATACATGTTGATGATCGGACCGAGAGTGAAGCCCATAAAGCCGGTAAGGGCGAACACGCTCAGAATCCCCCAAGCGCTATTGCGTAACGCTTGGGTCAGAAACAACAGGCCGAAATAGCCCACCATAGTCAGTATCAGGCCCGGATGCGGCAGATTGTAGGCCATGCTGATGCCGGCGGTGACGGCGCTGAACAGCAGCGTCATTGATAAGAGTGCATAGGTATTGCGCAGAACCTTATTAACCTCAAGAGCGCTCTCTTGGCCATAGGTAATGGCAGTCGGTCTAGTGTCAAGCATATAACCTCCGTTGGTCATGTTTGCTCATTTGAAATTTGGACGTCTGTTGGACAGCACGATGATCGACATGTCCCCAAACTCCGTTGTGACCCGCTCACCATACAGCCAGATGGCCAATGAAACCAGCAGGTGACCGGTGAGCCAGCATCGGGCAGCCTTCTCCCCCAGACATACACGATCCGTAGACTAAGTGAACTCACAACCAAATTAAATTCGAATGTTTTTGAAATAATAGTCGAAAAATACGAAAGTAACGCGTCGTGGTCCTCCTGGTTCGCTTATGACACCCATCAATTACAACCATCTCTACTACTTTTACCGGGTTGCGGTGGATGGTGGGATAACGGCCGCCAGTCGCAACCTGCATTTAACTCCCCAGACGATCAGCGGTCAGCTCACCGCTTTGGAACAGCAGATTGGCTATCCCTTGTTCGAACGGCAAGGTAAAAAGCTGGCGCTGACACAGCGCGGCCGAATGGTGTTGAGTTATGCGGAGGATATTTTCCATTTGGGTGACGAATTGCGTGCATTGCTTAAGCAGCCCGAGATTGTAGAGCGCCTTTCTGTGACGATTGGAATCGTGGATGTGATACCGAAAGCACTGGCTTACACGCTGATAAAGCCCGTCAATTCGCTGCCGCAGCCAGTACATCTGGTCTGCCGTGAAGGCAATCTGGAACACCTGTTGGCTGAGCTGGCCGTCAACAAACTGGATGTGGTGCTTTCAGAACGACCCATACCGCCTGGTACACGTTTGCGGGCCTACAACCATCTGGTGGTGGAAACGGATATTGCGTTGTTTGGAACGCCTGCGCTGATAGCGCCCTATCAGCTTCGTTTCCCTAGCAGCCTCACCGGTGCACCTTTGTTAATGCCGAGTGCTCAGACGATGTTGAGCCAGCTGTTGCTGAGTTGGTTCGATCAGCATGACATCAGCCCGCAACCAGTGGGCGAGTTCGACGACAGCGCGCTGGCCTACGCGTTTTGCCACGAGGGGCTGGGGCTGGTGGCGGCGCCTGCATTGATTGCGGATGACCTACGCGAGCAGTTTGGTATATATCCCCTGGGAACCCTCAGCGGAGTGCGGGCACAATTTTATGCGTTGTCGCCGCACAAAAAGATCAAACATCCAGCAATTGTGGCGATGGTGAACCGAGCGGGTTTTGGCGCCTGAGGTCACCGATGGCTTCACGCATCCCGCGGCTTGGTGGCAGCTACCCATTCGATGGCTTCGAACTCGGCATACCACTTCGCCAAATTGGAGTGAGTATTGCGCCACTGTATATCCGGCAGGCGGAAGTCGAGATAGCCGAGCGCCGCGATAGTGGCGAAGGTGCCAATATGAGGTTGTCCCGCACTGCCGAGTTCTTGCTGCTCAATCCAGGAGAGACCGCTGGTGATTGCCAGATGCCAGCGCCGCAACCAATGGTAGGACTGTTCACTGTCCTGTCGCCTGCGTTCCATCACCGTTGCCACCGCGGCATCCATGACGCCATCGGCCAGGGCGTGGGTTCGTTGCACGACGTAATAGTCCGGCCTTTTTTTGTGAAAGAAGCCTGTTTTGCCTAGGGCGACGGACTTGTCGTCCAGGTATTCGCAGATGAGCGGACTGTCGATCAATATGAGATTCCCGTCCACTAGCGCCGGTATCTTGCCTAACGGGTTCACCACACGCAGCGCCTCGTCCGCGAGTGAATTTGCCTTCACAAGATCCAGCCCCGGCAGCTGGGCTGCCAGGGCGAGCATATATACCTTGCGGGCAAATGGCGACGTGGTGCTGTGGTAGAGCTGCATAAAAATGTACTCCTGGGATGGTGTTGAAAGTCTACACCCGCCTTCATGCCGTTGCAGCCGCGCGGATGTGTTCATTGCGCAATTCTCGCGCAGCTTCCACCATCGCCTGCAAGGCGGGTAGCACTTCCTTCCAGCGACGGGTCTTGAGTCCGCAATCGGGGTTTACCCAGAGGCGTTCTGGGGGAATATTCAGTGCAGCTTTGCGGAGCAAACGCGTCATCTGTTCACGGCTCGGTAAATTGGGGCTGTGAATGTCATACACACCTGGACCGACCTCATTGGGGTAGGCGAAGTCGACAAAAGCGTCCAGCAGTTCCATGTTCGANNTTGAATTCCGAATAACACATATGCGTATGGATTTGGGTTTCGGCCGTCACGGACGAGGTACTGAGACGAAACGCTTGCGCTGCCCAGGTGAGATACTCCGCCCACTGCGATTGGCGTAGTGGCAGCCCTTCGCGGAACGCAGGCTCGTCTACTTGAATAATGCCGATTCCTGAGCGCTCCAGATCGGCAACCTCGTCGCGCAATGCTAGAGCGATCTGCAAGGCGGTATCGCGGCGCGGCTGATCGTCGCGCACGAAGGCCCATTGCAACATGGTGACAGGGCCGGTGAGCATTCCTTTCATGGGCTTATCAGTGAGCGACTGGGCAAAGCAGGTCCATTCGACGGTGATGGCGCGTGGCCGACTCACGTCGCCGTAAATGATCGGTGGTTTGACACAGCGACTGCCGTAGGACTGCACCCAGCCAAACCGGGTGAACGCGTACCCCTGCAACTCCTCGCCGAAATATTCCACCATGTCATTGCGTTCAGCTTCACCATGCACCAATACATCCAGGCCTAAATCCTCCTGCGTTTGGACGGCATGACGAATCTGCTCGCGGATTTCCTGTTGATAGCTGGCTGGATCGAGGGTGCCGTGGCGCCAGCTCTGGCGCGCTCTGCGAATCTCGGCGGTTTGGGGAAAGGAGCCGATGGTGGTGGTGGGAAAAAGCGGAAGCTGCCACCGCTCGCGCTGTAGCGGCGCACGTTCACAGTAGCTTTGCACACGCTGGCAAATATCCGGGGTGATGCCCGCCGTCCGACTCGCCACCTCCGGGTTGTGTACTCGTGTGGATTTCCGGCGGGAGGCGCAGGCGTCGCGATTGGTTTTGAGGGTGATACCGACGGCGGCGCGTCCTTTGTTAAGCGCGATTTTCAAAGTATTCAACTCCCCCAGCTTCTGCGTGGCAAATGCCAGCCAGCTTTTCAGTTCGGGGTCCAGCTGGTCTTCCACTGCGAGATCAACAGGCACGTGCAACAGTGAGCAGGAGGGCGCCAGCCAAAGACGGTCCCCAAAGTGGGTGTGAATGGGTTCGAGCCAGTCGAGTGTGGACTCCAAATCCGTTTTCCAAATGTTGCGGCCATCGATTACGCCGAGGGAAAGCACCTTGTGAACCGGCAGCACATCCAGCAAGCGGGCGACATCGGCTCGCCCGCGCACGGCATCCAGATGTACGCCAGCGACGGGTAGATTGGCCGCCAGATTGAGATGGTTGCCCAGGGTCCCGAAATAAGTGGCCATAAGCAATTTGATGCCGGGAATCTGAAGCTTGTGATAGGTGGGCTCGAACCGCGCTTGCCAAGCATCCGGTAGATCCAGCACCAGAATAGGTTCATCGATTTGCACCCATTCCACCCCCAGCTCGCGCAGCTGCGCCAGGAGATCGCGGTAAAGGGGCAGGAGTTGGTCGAGCAGGCCGAGACGGTCCAGCCCTGAGGTTTTGCTTTTGCCTAACCACAGGTAGGTCAAAGGGCCGAGTAAAACCGGTTTAATTTGGCAACTACCGGGTTTTTCCAGCGCTCTGGCCGCGCGGATCTTATTCAAATAGTCTGCCGCATTGAGCCGGAATTCCCGGCCCTCCTCGAACTCCGGCACCAGATAGTGATAATTGGTATCGAACCATTTGGTCATTTCACACGCGAAGGTTGGACTACCAGTTTGGGATCTGCCACGGGCCATGCGGAAGTACAGATCGAGCGCGTTGTTATTGCCTTGCTCCTGAAATCGGCTGGGGATATTGCCAAATAGCAGGCTGGTATCGAGCACGTGGTCATAAAGGGAAAAATCGCCGCTTGGCACCCAGTCGAGACCGCCATTGGCTTGAAGTAGAGTGTCCGCATCACGCAGCGCTCGAGCTTGGTTGGTTAGCGTGTCAGCGTTGCTATCTCCGCTCCAGTAGGCTTCGCAAGCGAATTTCAATTCCCGCATCGGGCCGATGCGGGGAAATCCGAGATTGTGGGTAACAGCCATGAGTCTTGTCTCCTGAATTAAGGCGTCAGGAAAGAACTCTAGTTGGTTAGATTAATGAAAAATAATGATATTAATTACGGGGTCAGTGAAATCTATTCATGGTTACTTGTATTCAACCAGTCTATGTTCACGCCCCGTTCGATTGTTGCGATACGCGCGGATCACCCCGAGAGCTTGGGGAATTTTGCCTAGCATGACGAATACGCAATAGCGGAACGTGGCGGATTTGCCGTACTGGGCCTTGGTGCGTGGTAGCGCGAGGGTCATTTTTGCTGCCTGTGAAGCGACGAGAAGGGCGAGCAAAATCAATGGCACTGGTGAACGCATTAAGAGAGTGGCAGCAAGTAATAGGAGGTAAATGCCCGCCCATAACAAGATGCTGCGGATCTCCTGATATTTGAAGCGTTCGGCGTTTTTATCTCCATGTTTAAGGAAATTGAGCAAGTAAGCGTGACCGCTTCGTTCTGTGCGTTTCCACCATTGG
Organism: Marinagarivorans sp. UBA5868; assembly: GCA_002432095.1. GTDB lineage: Bacteria > Pseudomonadota > Gammaproteobacteria > Pseudomonadales > Cellvibrionaceae > UBA5868. Next base: position 17,268 of record DJFQ01000160.1, read on the forward strand.
CCAACACGAGTCATGGCGGCGTCGTGCAAGGTCATTTCCGCGTCAATGCGACGAATGCTGTATCCGTGTTCACGAATGCGGAAGCACAGCTCTGGTTCTTCACCTGCGATAAAGCTGTCATCAAACCCGCCCACTTGCTGAAACACCGAAACCCGGTACAGCGCGTCACCACCGCAGGCTTTGGTGTCACCCACTGGCGTGTTCCACTCGATATCACACATCTCGTTGTAGATGGATGAAGACGGATACCGTTCGCGTCGGCGTCCGCAAACTGCGGCAATTTTCGGATCGCTCTCGGCCACTTCCAGCGCCTGCGCCAGCCAATTTGGCTGCACTTCGCAGTCACCATCGACAAACATCACCCATTTGAGATCCGGGTGTTGCTCCAGCAGCGCGTGAAATCCGGTATTGCGTGCTCGCGCTGCGGTAAAGGGTCGGGTCATGTCCAGCTCGGCGCAATGGGCGCCGACGGAGCGGGCAAAAGCCACGCTGTTGTCGCTGGAGCCGGAATCCACATACACCAATGGCAGACCTTGAAGAGAATTGAGGCAGCGTTCCAGACGTTCACCTTCGTTGCGGCCGATGGCGACAACACCAACTTGGGACAGCTCAATCGCGGACACAGAAACCTCACGGCGGACAGGGTTGATGAAACTGCCGCATTGTAATCGGTGAGGCGGAGGTTCGGTGTTATTTCTCCCACGTTGAAAAATGAATAGAATCCAGAAAATCCGTGAATTTAATGAGTCATATTCATGTTAGAGCGCAGTCATCTCGCCATATTGCTGGCGTTGGATACCGTGGGGACATTAGCCGAGGCTGCAGATCGCCTGCATCTAACACAGTCGGCCTTATCTCACGCCATTCGAAAGTTGGAGGATCAAGCGGGTGTAGCACTTTGGCAGAAGGAAGGGCGACGGCTTCGTCTCACCCAGGCGGGTCAGTATTTGCTGAACGTCGCGCGGCGCCTGCTGCCGCAGATGGAGGAGGCCGACCAAGTATTACGAGGCTACGGTGAAGGTCGGCTGGGTAAGCTGCGTATCGGAATGGAGTGCCACCCTTGTTACGAGTGGTTATTAACGGTGGTTTCGCCGTTTTTACAGCGTTGGCCGCTGGTGGATCTGGATGTGGTGCAGCAATTTCGCTTCAACGGGCTGGAGGCGCTGCTTAACCACCAAGTGGACATAGTGATCACCAGTGATCCCCTGGAAAATCCGGCGTTCCAAAACCAGCCAGTGTTTGCTTATCAGTTGATGCTAGTGTCGTCACCGGACTGGCGCGCCGACCTTGCTGGAGCAGTGGCGCCTGCAGATTTAACCGAGGCGACGTTGATCACCTTCCCTGTCTTGCGGGAGCGTCTCGACGTGTTCACCCGCTTTCTCCTGCCGGCGCACTGCGAACCGAAAAAGGTCCATCAAGTGGAGGCGACGGAAATCATGGTGCAATTAGTGGCAGCGGGGAGGGGAGTTTGCACGCTGCCCGATTGGCTGGCGCGCAAATTTCAGGCTTCTTACCCTCTAGCTGTCCGCTCTCTAGGAGCCGAGGGGGTACACAAATCCCTTTATCTGGTTTTTCGAGACCAGGATGCGAACCTTAGTTATTTGCAGGACTTTCTGGCGCTGGCGCAGCGTCCCGGTGGAGCCATTTCGCCGTGAGCTTGCGCGCGATGGGTTTTTCCAGGCAGTAGGTGCTGAAAATACCGAGCACTATGATGCCGACTGATGCCATTGGCAGGTGGTAATAACCAGCGCTAGGGCCAACGATCATCAGCGACATCCAGCAAAATGTCATCACCAGGTTTTGCCAGATAAAAATGGAAAATCCCGTCTCTCCCAGAAAGCCGGTTCCCGGCAGGGAAAACAGCCGCGCCGCAAGACCGCGACCGCGGGCCAGATCGACGATAACCACCATATACAAAGGCATGATTAGACCGTGGCGCAGAAAGTATTTCATCGGCTCTTCAATGCCCGGAATGCAGGCAATAACGATCACGGTCACCAGGGCCAGATCCCCCCACGCGAACCATGTTGGTGATGAAGGAGTGAATCCAGTAAAGCGGCTGATGCCCAACAATCGGCTGAGCAGCATGCCGGC
>DJFQ01000160.1:19486-20487 GCA_002432095.1 Marinagarivorans sp. UBA5868
GCGGACAGAGTCCAGGTAGGCCAGCTCCACATGGGCACCGCCGGCGGTACCCAGGCCTGAGTCAAGGTCAGTGTCAGGATTGCGGTACTGATCATCTTGAACAGCCCCACGTCACTTTGCAGATAGTGCCCAACCATAATCACCATCGTCACCATCATGATCAGCAGATGCACCGGGTAAATGCGCAGTGCGCGCTTCAGCCAAAACTCCTTTTTAGTCGTGCTCAAAGTGCCAGCTGGAGTCCAGTAGAGGTACGCGAGAATGAATCCAGACAACAAAAAGAAAAAGCTGGTGGACAGCCAGCCGTGGGATAAAAACGTCACCAGAATCGATGGCAGATCGGCAAAGCCGATGACCAGATTGCTGAAGCGCTCGGGTTTATCCAAGTCGTAAAGCGTCCACATGTGGAACAGGAAGATATGAAAAATGGCGAAAAACCGAATGCCAGTAAGCGCAGGCATGGTGGTCGTCGTTTTAATTCCTGTGGCCGATGGCAGGGCGGGCGCGATGGTTTCCATGGCGAAATTCCTTTGAGGCCGGGTGAGTAAAGAGGATTTGCAGAACGCGGTAACGATACGCAACTTGCCACGCGTGGGCAATCTGTGGCGGCCTATCCTGCACCTTGGCATGCCTGCCCCAAAAGTGTTCTTTAGCGAACAGAAGTGACCCTATCAACACCACAACATGATCCGCAATCAGTGTGTTCATACACGTTTCCCGATCACCAGCCGAGGCGGCGGGAATTTCCCATCACAAATTCATTTTTCACTCAAGTCGCCATTGGCGGCGCACGGCGGAGGATTTGCTATGGCAGAGGTCGGGGATTTTATTTGGGAGCGACTTTCCGAGTGGGGCGTAAAGCGTATCTTCGGATTTCCTGGAGATGGGATTAATGGGCTGATGGGGGCGCTCGCCCGCACTGGCGACACCTTCGATTATGTCCGTGTACGCCACGAGGAAATGTCGGCGTTTATGGCCAGTGGTCACGCCAAATTTACCGG
>DJFQ01000160.1:20539-20673 GCA_002432095.1 Marinagarivorans sp. UBA5868
GTCGGCCAGCAGAAAACCACGTCACTCGGCAGCGACTTTCAGCAGGAAGTGGATCTGCATACGGTCTTTAAGGATGTGGCCTCGTATGTAGAAACTATTTCCACCCCCGCTCAAGCCCGCCACGTTATCGACCG
>DJFQ01000160.1:20796-21974 GCA_002432095.1 Marinagarivorans sp. UBA5868
GCCGGCGCCCTGGGGGCGACTCAAGAAGTTATCCAGGTTTGCGATCTGCTCGGCGCCGGTGCGGCCAAGGCGTTACTGGGTAAAGCGGCATTGCCGGACGATCTGCCCTTCGTCACCGGCAGCATTGGGCTACTGGGCACCAAACCCAGCTGGGAAATGATGCGCGATTGCGACACCCTGCTGATGGTAGGCACGACCTTTCCCTACTCCGAGTTTCTCCCCAAAGACGGCCAGGCCCGCGCGGTGCAGATCGACATTGAGCCGCGCAACGTGGGGGTGCGCTATCCCACCGAAGTGAATCTGATCGGCGACAGTGCGGAAACTTTGCAGCGGCTGATTCCGTTGTTGCACCAGAAAGAGCGAGGCAAATGGCGCGAGACCATCGAGAAAAACGTTGCCGACTGGTGGAAGGACATCGAGGACCGCGCCATGGANNTGTGGCGATAGCGGCTCACACACCAATTGGTATGCGCGCAATATCAAAATGCGCCCCGGCATGATGGGGTCGGTATCCGGCAAGCTTGCCAGCATGGGCAGCGGCGTGCCCTACGCCATAGCAGCGAAAATGGCCTATCCCGACCGTCCGGTGATCGCCATGGTTGGGGACGGTGCCATGCAGATGAACGGCAGCGCCGAGCTGGTGACGGTAAAACAGTATTGGCAGCGTTGGTCGAATCCATGTTTTGTGGTGCTGGTGATCGTCAATCACGACCTTAACCAAGTGACCTGGGAGCAGCGGGTTCTGTCTGGCGATCCCAAGTATTCCATCGCCCAGGATGTGGTGGATTTCCCCTATGCCCAATATGGCGAGCTGTTGGGCTTTAAAGGCATAAAAGTCGAGCGCCCGGAAGATATCCGCGAAGCCTGGCAGCAAGCCTTAAGCGCAGACCGGCCGGTGGTGATCGAATTTATCACTGACCCGGATGTGCCGCCGCTGCCGCCGCATATCACCAAAGAACAGATGCTGGCCATGCTCAGCACTTTGGGCAAGGGCGACCCCGATCAGTGGGGCATCATCAAACAAAGTGCTAAACAACTTTTTGCCTCCCTTCATATAGGGGCAGACAAATGAAAGAGATCGCTGGCCTCGACAACACCGACTTCCCGCATGTCCAGGCGATCAATGTGTCCTGCTACCGCATGCCGACCGATTCACCGGAGGGCGATGGCACCCTGCG
>DJFQ01000160.1:22097-24268 GCA_002432095.1 Marinagarivorans sp. UBA5868
CTCGGTCTCATGGCGATTGCTGCGGTGGACCAGGCATTGTGGGATCTCAAGGCGCGGCTTTTAGACCTGCCGCTGTCCGCCTTGTGGGGGCGTGCCCGGGCGAGCATTCCCATCTACGGCAGTGGCGGATTTGTCACCTACAGCGCCGTGCGTCTGCAGCGCCAACTTGAAGGTTGGCTGGAACAGGGACTGACCTCTGTGAAGATCAAGATCGGTGACGATTTGGATCAGGCGGAGCAACGGGTGGCGCTCGCGCGGGAGGTTATCGGGCCAGGAGTCGGGCTGATGGTGGACGCCAACGGCGCCTGTCGCGCCCGGCAAGCTTTGGCATTGGCGGAGTGCTTGGGTGAACAGCGCGTCTGCTGGTTCGAGGAGCCAGTATCCTCAGACGATTTGGAAGGGTTGCGCTGGTTGCGCGACCGGGTGCCAGATGACATGGCCATAGCGGCGGGTGAATACGGCTGGGACAGCATCTATTTTCGTCGCATGTTGCAGGCGGGTGCGGTGGATGTGCTGCAGGTGGACGCCACTCGGTGCGGATATACCGGATTCCTTCATGCGGCAGAATTGTGTGCCGCTTTTAACGTTCCTCTCTCCGCCCACTGCGCGCCGGCATTACACACACCTCTGTGTGTCGCGGTGCCCGGCATTCGCCACGCCGAATATTTTCACGACCACGCTCGTTTGGAAGCCATTTTGTTTGACAGTGGTGACAGCCTGCACAATGGCGAGTTGTGGCCGGACCTCGACCGCGTCGGCCATGGAATAGAACTGCGCCGGGCGGACGCCGAACCCTATCAAATCAGCTGACGGCGGGCGCATAGGGTATGAGTGGCGCTCCCGCGAAAGTCCATCCCAGCGAGGGGGATCTTGATCGGCTGGCGGAGGAGCTGCGTCGTGTCGTGCAGGGCGAGGTGCGTTTTGATCGCGGTAGCCGCGCACTCTACGCCACCGATGGCTCCCTCTATCGCCATCTCCCGCTTGGCGTGGTGATCCCGCGCACAGAGGACGATGTGCGCAAGACCCTGTCGATTTGTCGCGCTGCCGGGGTGCCGATCCTGTCCCGTGGGGGCGGTACCAGCCTCGCCGGCCAGACATGCAACACCGCCGTCATTCTGGATTTCTCCAAATACCTTAATCGTGTGCTCCAGGTAGATCCCGAGAATCGTCTTGCCCGTGTGCAGCCCGGCTGTGTGCTGGACCGGCTGCGCGAAGCGGCGGAGCAGCACCAACTCACCTTCGGTCCCGACCCATCAACGCACAACCATAACTGCCTTGGCGGCATGCTCGGCAACAATTCCTGTGGCGTGCATTCGGTGATGGCCGGCCGCACCGCCGACAATGTGCGCTCCATGCGAGTGATTACCTATGACGGCGTTGAGATGACCGTGGGGCCAACTAGCGAGGAAGAGCTGGAGCGCATCATCGCCGAGGGTGGACGGCGCGGCGAGATCTACGCCGGGCTGAAACGCATTCGCGATGACTACGCACAGCGGGTGCGTGACAAGGTGCCGTCGATACCGCGTCGAGTGTCGGGATTCAATCTCGACGAGCTGCTGCCGGAAAAAGGCTTCAATGTCGCCCGCGCCCTGGTGGGCTCGGAAGGCACCTGCGTCACTATTCTCGAAGCGGAACTCGAACTGATACCGAGTCCGCCGGCGCGGGTCCTGCTGGTGTTGGGGTATGCCGACGTGGCCACTTCCGCCGATCATGTGCCGGAAATTCTCGCCGCCGGTCCCATCGGGCTGGAAGGCATGGATCACAAGCTGCTGCACGAGATGGCGCAGAAGCATATGCACCCGGACGCGCGGGAGATGCTGCCGGAGGGTGGCAGCTGGTTGTTTGTCGAGTTCGGCGGCAACGATAAGGCGGAGGCGCGCGCTAAGGCGTTCGCTTTAATCCAACAGATCGCGGCGGACTCGGTGACCGATGACCCAGATCAGGCGGTGGTCAGAATTGCCGCCAACGGCAAAGCACCGGCCATGGTGATGTTGGAGCGGGACGANNGCCGTACCACCGGAACACCTGGGGGATTATCTGCGGGAGTTCCGCCAGTTGCTGCACAAGCACCGCTACGATGCTGCGCTTTACGGCCATTTCGGCGATGGCTGCATCCACTGTCGCATCAACTTCAACTTGAGCAATCCCGCCGGCATCGCCGATTGGCAAGC
>DJFQ01000160.1:24311-30443 GCA_002432095.1 Marinagarivorans sp. UBA5868
CTGATCGACGCCATGCGCCAGTTCAAATCGCTTTGGGATCCGCAGGGGATGATGAATCCTGGCAAGGTCATCGACCCATATCCGATGACGGAAAACCTGCGTGGCAATCCAAACGCGATGGAAAGCTCTGTGTTTGCCTTTGCCAGCGACGGCCACAGTTTTGCCCGCGCGGTGAACCGTTGTGTCGGCATAGGCGAATGCCGGCGCGCCAACGGCGGGGTCATGTGTCCCAGCTACCGCGCCACCATGGAAGAGCAGCACTCTACTCGCGGGCGGGCGCGTTTGTTGTTTGAGATGCTGCGCGGCGATTCACTAAAAAAAGGCTGGCGGGATGAGGCCGTCCACGAGGCGCTGGATTTATGTCTGGCCTGCAAAGGGTGCAAGCGGGACTGTCCGGTATCCGTGGATATGGCGACGCTAAAGGCGGAATTTATGGCGCGCTATTACAAGCGGCGCCTGCGCCCGCGTGCCGCCTACACCATGGGCTTGATCTGGTGGTGGAGCCGCATTGCCAGTGTCGTGCCGGGTGCGGCGAATCTGCTGTTGCGCTCGAACTTGGTCAAAAAGATCGGCGGCATAGCGCCGCAGCGGGAGATGCCGCGCTATGCCGTGCAGACCTTCCGCAGCTGGTTTCTGAAGCGTCAGCCGGTGAATGCGGGGTCAGCCCAAGTGATGCTCTGGCCGGATACCTTCAACAACTATTTTTATCCCCACTTGTTGCAGGCGGCCGTGCGCGTGCTTGAAGCGGCGGGGTATTGCGTGAAGATCCCGCCCCAAGCCCTCTGCTGCGGGCGGCCGCTTTATGCGGAGGGCATGCTGGGACAGGCCCGTCGCCAACTCAATGACATTCTCGACAGCCTCGGCGCTGCCACAGAGCAGGGAATACCCCTGGTGGGGCTCGAACCATCCTGCGTCGCGAGTTTCCGCGATGAACTGCCAGAACTCTTCAACGCCGATGAGCGCGCCCATTATCTAGCCGGCAATACCTACCTGCTCACCGAATTCCTCCGACGGGAAGGCTATCACCCGCCGCAGCTGGCGCGCCGTGCATTAGTCCATCTGCATTGCCATCAACACGCCTCTCTGCACGCGGACGCCGACCGGGAAATGCTGGAGCGAATGGGAGTGGAGCACCGTGTGCTCGATGCCGGTTGCTGCGGCATGGCCGGGTCCTTCGGTTTCGACGCAAAGAAATTCGATGTCTCCTTACGCATCGGAGAACAACAGCTGCTGCCGGCGGTACGCGCCACCTCGGCGGATACGCTGATTATCACCAACGGTTTCAGCTGTAAGGAGCAAATCACCCAGACCACAGGGCGGCGCACTTGGAATATGGCGGAGGTGTTGGAGCTGGCGTTAAAGGACGGTGAGCCGACCCTCGCGCCCATCCATAGTGTGCCGGTGGAGGCTTCAGAAGCTCGCTGACAAAAAAGTTATTTTGGCGTGGGACGCCGCACGGCGAACCTGAGCGAAGTAACCGATATTGGTGAGATTCAAAAGGGGAGGGATGGTATGGCGACTGAGGCAGACACAGTAGACGCGGTAAAACCGAGACGGCGAATCGAAGATTACGGGCTTATCGGCAATCTGAATACGGTCGCCTTGATTGCGCGGGATGGTTCGCTGGAGTGGTTCTGCCCGGGCCGGTTCGACGCGTCAGCCTGTTTCGCCGCGCTGCTCGGGGATGCGCGGCACGGTTATTGGTATCTAGGCCCAAGCGCTGGTCAAAACGTCCAAATCGAACGGGAATATCTGCCCGATACACTGCTGCTGAAAACCACCTTTACCACCCCTGGGGGTGTAGTGGAGGTGGTGGACTTTATGCCGGTGCAGTGGGACTGCCATCTTATTCGTCAGGTGCGCTGTGTTGAAGGCGAAATGGAGGTCGCCATGACGTGTGCGCCGCGCTTCGAGTACGGCCGCGACCCCGCCGAGGTGGCGCTGGAGAACGAGGGGGAGGCTCACCAGGCGACGCTGCGCGGCACCGAGATGTGGCTACGCCTCGCCGCGACGGTGGAACTGGGGGTCGCGGAAAACGCAATTGCTTGTAAACTCTCGCTACACAAGGGGGATGCCCACACGTTCGTGCTCACCCATTGCGCGGCGGGCGAGGATTTTCCTCCCATACCGGAGGCGGATACGGCGCGGCAGCAATGCGCGGGCTGGTGGCGCGAATGGGTGTCGCAATGCACCTATCGGGGACCCTGGGAAGACGCAGTCCGCCGCTCTCTCATCGTCTTAAAAGCTTTGATATACGCGCCGACCGGGGCGTTAGTGGCGGCAGCCACGACTTCCCTGCCAGAAGTCCTCGGTGGCGACGCCAATTGGGATTACCGCTACACCTGGCCACGGGACTCGGCACTGGTGTTCGACGTCCTGCTGCGCTCCGGTTTCGAGCATGAGGAGGAAGAGTGGCGCGATTGGTTGCTGCGCGCGGTAAAGAACTCCCACTGTCGGCTGCGGGCGCTCTACACCATCGACGGTGGCATGGGCTCCCAGGAACGGCAGATCGACTGGCTGCCGGGTTACGGCGGCTCCCGCCCGGTGCGGGTGGGCAATGCCGCGGGTGATCAGTTTCAGCTCGATCTGCGCGGAGAAGTGATCGAGATGCTGCATTTGGTGCGCAAGGAGGGGCAGGCGATGAGCGCCGAGATCTGGAGTCTGCAGCGCCACCTGCTCGAACTTCTGGAAGACGACTGGCAGCAGCGCGACACCGGGATTTGGGAGTCCCGCGATGCACCCCACCATTACACCCATTCCAAGGTCTTTGCTTGGGCCGCGTTCGCCCGCTCAATTCACGACGCCGAAGCCTATGATATGGACGCGCCGGTTGAGAAGTGGTGCCGGCTGCGGGATCTCATCAAAGAAGAAGTGCTGGCGAAGGCAATGCACGTTCGCGACAACCACTTCGTCCGTTTTTACGGTGATGATCAAGTCGACGCAGCGCTCTTGATGATCCCGTTGTTGGGTTTTCTACCCCCCGACGACCCGCGGGTGGTAGCGACTGTACGTGAAATTGAAAAGCATCACTGCAGCCCCGAGGGGTTTGTCTTCCGCAACCCGGTCACGGGTTTTGCCGGAAAGGAGGGCGCGTTTCTGCTGTGTACCTATTGGCTTGCCGACTACTACATGATTGCTGGCGATCACGCCAAAGCCAAAAAACTCTTTGAAACCGTGCTCGGCGTCCGCAACGATCTGGGCCTGCTGGCAGAGGAGTACGATCCTGCGAGCAAAAATCTACTGGGCAATTTCCCGCAAAGTTTTAGCCATCTGAGTCTCATTAAAAGTGCGTTATTGATCGGTGCCCATCAGAAAGTGGAATTCAGTGGTGACGACGAATCTTGATGTATGTATTCATACAGGTCTCTAAATGATCATAAGAGATTCATACGTGACCGGTTTGACTTGTAGTGTTATCAAGACTAGCCTTGGCTTTATATGTGCCGTTAAAACTCTATTAGAGATACATATATGCCTTCTGCGAGTCCTGTTTATGAGACGCTAACCTCCCGAAATCAGCTACGCCTTCAGGAGTTGGGTGAACGATTTCGTCTGGCGCGGCAGCGTCGGCAGTGGACCCAAAAGGACTTGGCGGCAAAGGCGGGTATTTCCGAAGGCACGTTGAAGAAGATTGAAGCGGGCAATCCGCGGGTGCCGGTGGGGTTCTGGCTGCAGTTGATGGACGTCTTTGGGATTGCGGATGAAATCGAATTGCTGGCACTCCCGGAAAATGATCGGGTAGGTGCGGCCATGGATGATCGCCCGATACGCCAACGGGTGCGTTCTCGCACTGCCCCCATCGAATTCGACTTGGGGGATGACTGATGCGCGAGAGCTTTTATGTCCACCTGAAACTGGATAATGGCGGCACTGCTCTGGTGGGCCAGTGCATTCGCGATAGCGACCGTGCGCGCGGCTATTTCCGCTACGCACCTTCATATCTTCAACGTGATGATGCGTTTCCCCTGGACCCGATTCACCTGCCCTTGGACGATCAGATTAAGCAATTTCTCTTTGACCGGGAAAACCCCGGCATTCCCGGGGTGCTGCTGGATGCGGGGCCAGATGATTGGGGAAAAAAATTATTGGTTTGGTCACGTAAGCCGCCGCCGTCGACCTTGGTGGATTTCCTGCTCGCCGGTTCTGGCGGCGGCATAGGCGCNNTGGAGGACATGATGCGCGCCGCCCGTGCTATCGAAGAGGATCTGCCGCCGGAGCAGGTTGGCGTGGAGTCGGGCGACCTGTTTTTTTTGCGCGGTTCGTCCGTGGGTGGTGCTCGGCCAAAAACCCTGGTGTTTGATGACGAGCGCGAATGGATTGCCAAATTCCCCCATCAGCAGGATCGCTTCGACAACCCGCTGGTGGAACATCTCACCATGCGCATGGCGGAAAAGGCCGGCATCACCGTGGCGGATACCAAAATTGTCGCTACTGCGTTGGGAAATGTATTGATGGTGAAGCGTTTCGACTGGGACGGTGGTAAGCAATCGCATTTCATATCACTGCACAGTTTGATTAATGTGTTTTCTCTGAAGGATCGTCGCGAAGATGATTTCGCTTACGAAAATATCGTGCGGCTCGCCAATCGGGTATCCCGTGAAAATTGCGGCGGTGAGATTTTTCGTCGCATGCTATTTAACGTTGCTGTCGGCAATACGGACGACCATATGCATAACCATGCAATGCTAAAAAAGTCCGGCGAGCGCCACTATGAATTGTCTCCCGCTTACGACTTGGTGCCAAACACGAACATGATTGGTTCACATTCCATTTGCGTCGGCCCCATGGGAATGACACCGAGTCGGGATAATCTGTTTGCCGCCGCAAAAATGATGCAGCTAACACAAACTCACGCTCAGGAGATCGCCAACGATGTCGCGGCGGCAACGGCGGACTGGCGTAGCATATTATTGGAAGGTGGTGTAGCAGAGCACCACATGCGTCAAGTGGAGCGCTGCTTTGAATTCGGGCAGAAAGTGCTTACGGCATTTCGCCAATGAGTGCTGGAGGTCACAACCAGCCGGCTTTTTTGAAGCGGTAATACAGATATCCGCAAACACTGGCGACAATGCCCAGAGCCAGGGGATAACCGAATTTCCAATCGAGCTCCGGCATGGTTTTGAAGTTCATTCCCCATATACCGACAAACAAGGTTGCGGCGGCAAAAATCGCCGCCCAGGATGCCAGACTTTTGTTGACTTCGTTTTCTTCAATGGCAACAAGGGAAAGGCTTACCTGAATCGCCGTGCTGATGGTGTCACGCACAGCGTTGATGGAGGTGTTGATGCGGTGTAGGTGGTCATGGACATCGCGGAAATATTCCTGAGTATTCAAGCATACCGCCGGGACTCTACCGCCGTGTAACCGGCCGACCGCATCAATTAACGGGCCGACCGCATGTTTGAGTTGGGTGGTTTTTCGCTTTAATTCATAGAGACGTTCGATATTGGCGCGCTGAGTTTTCTGCGTGAATATTTTTTCCTCAATAGCATCCAGCTCAGATTCCAGTGTGTCGAGAATGGGGAAATAGCGGTCCACCACGGCATCCATCAGCGCGTACAACACAAACGCCGGCCCTTGCTTTAATTGGTGGGGTTCGCGCTCGCAGCGCGCCCGCACTCCGAGAAAACCTTGCTGGCTGCGACTGCGCACGGAGAGCACATAATTGTCTTCGACAAAAATTGCCACTTCACCCGCAAGCAATTCGCCGTCAATAATTTCCAGAGTGTGCAGCACCACAAACAACGAATCGCCATACTCTTCAATTTTGGGGCGCTGATGGCCGTTGCGCGCATCTTCAATGGCGAGGTCATGTAGGCCGAATTCTTCCTGCATCTGAGCCAGCTCTTCCGGCTCTGCATCCTTAAGAGCCACCCATACGAAACAACTGTCGCGCTTGATGTATTCACTGATGTCCTGAACCGGAATGTCGCGCAAACGTTTGCCTTCCTGATAGGCGACGCAATTGATCAGCATGAACGGTCTCCAAAATTATTGTTATCGCCGGTATGGTTATCCACAGCTTAGTAAAAGATAAAAAGCTTAGTAAAAAGATAAAACGAAAAGCCCAAAGTCGCGAATGCGGCGGTTGCATCATAACAGGTTCACTCTGCTGATAAGCCAGATAGGCCG
>DJFQ01000160.1:30518-33416 GCA_002432095.1 Marinagarivorans sp. UBA5868
AAAATGGCCGACGTCAGCGAGCAGTCCGAGCGTGTCAGTTTAGACGAAGTGCTGGATTCGATCGGCACACGATCCTTAGGGCCTTTAATACTGGTTGCGGGGCTTATTACTCTGGCGCCAGTAATCGGTGATATCCCTGGCGTGCCCACGATAATGGCGATATTAGTGTTGCTGATTGCCGGCCAATTATTGTTTAGGCGCGAGCATCTCTGGTTGCCTCAGTGGTTGTTGAAGCGGTCGATTTCGCGAGCAAAAATGCAAAAAATGTTAGGTTGGTCGCGCAAGCCCGCGCGATTTGTGGATCGTTATACGCATCCGCGAATGTCGCGTCTGGTGGAGGGCAAGGGCCAATATTTGGTGGCGTTGGTGTGTATTGCCATTGCGCTAGCAATGCCTCTGATGGAATTTGTTCCATTTAGTGCAAACTTTGCAGGTCTTGCCCTATCGTCTTTTGGTCTTGCGATGATTTCCCGGGATGGCGCTCTAGCTTTATTGGCGCTGGTGGTGGTTGGTCTGCTGATCGGTTTTGTCGCGTTCCAATTGCTCTGACCAGCCAGTTGACCTGAGCACATGCAGCCAGCCATTTATGACCAGTCACTTATGATTAGACTATCTTTGACCAGCCTATCTATGCCCGACATCCTAAAAATCCGCCGTTAAATCAGGACCGCTTATGCGGCCCTGCTCAGGCTGCGCGATTATTGGTACTGCGTGGACGCGGGGGCTCGTAATGAATCGGGCGAAACGGTTTAATGGGTAGCTCGGCTGCATATTCCTCGCACGCATTAATATAAGCAGCCCCGGCGCGACAACGAATTGATTGCGAAAATTTCACAAATTCGTCTTTGGCGATCACCACCTCAACTTCCGCAAGCGACTCCCAAAACGCGGTGTCGAGATGGGTTTCCACCTCACACCAATATAAGCGGCAATTTTCTGTCCGATCTACGATTTTTTTTCCATCTACTGTCTGCAGAATTTGGCCGGGACGCACAGCCGGAAGTCTGTCGGTTGCGCGGAGATATTCAATTATGTTTTTTAAGGCGGGGTGAAAACGTTCAATATGGATATCAATTAATCGGCCTTTGGGGCCCGAGTTTTTCATCGTGGCTTCTATGCCGAGTTTTGCATGGTTTTCACTGAAAAGTCGCAGTGCGATCAATAATCTCACAAATATCTCCGAGGTTATTTCGAATTATTTCGGCGCAGGTGTTTCCCTGGGTGATAAATACCAAACTACAAAATATCGCAAAATTTACAGGACGCTATATTAGGTAGCGGGCGCATTCTATGCTGAAGCTATCTTTACGTCATTGAAGATTGCGGCGATTCTATAAACGCATCCGGATTGTCGATTGCGACTGGTCGAGGACCATTTGCTAATCACGTCCTTAAAGCATAATAGATGCCGGCATCGCAAGCTGTGGCAAATGTGATGGCATCTTCGAGGCAACAAACAATAAACGGGATAGGTATGCAGCGGTTTACATAAGCCGGTTATGACGCCAGGCAATCAAAAAAAAAGCCGACTTAACTGTCGGCTTTTTTTCAATTGGTGCCCAGGAGAGGACTTGAACCTCCACGGCCGTTAAGCCACTAACACCTGAAGCTAGCGTGTCTACCAATTTCACCACCTGGGCGAGGGCGCGCAATATAAAACGGCTGCATTGCCTTGTCAACAACTGCGGTATACTCGCGGGCTACCAGGAATACCCGTCCTTTGCTGCGTTCTGTGCAGGCGAAAACCGCGGGTTATACTCTGATTAAAATGCCGGACTCCACACCCATAGGACACATAACTTTGACTCAAAAACCCACCATGCAAGATCCCCACGCCGAGCGCGAAGCGCGCAAATACTCCCACCCCATTCCCAGTCGCGAGGTCATTCTCGAACTGCTGGACCAATCCGACGGTCCTCTCTCCCGTGACATCATTGCCGAAAAGCTTGGGCTTACCGATGAAGAAGCCTTGGAGGCGTTGCGCCGGCGATTGATCGCCATGGTGCGCGACGGACAGATCGTCGGCAATCGCAAAGAGCGTTATGGCCGTATTGACCGCATGAACCTGGTGCGCGGCCGGGTGCAGGGACATCGCGACGGTTTCGGATTCGTGCTGACGGGTGACGGCGGTGAGGACATTTATCTCTCCAACCGCCAAATGCGCAAGGTGTTCGATGGTGATGAAGTATTGGTGCGTTTGGGTGAGCGGGGTTTCCGCGGACGCAAGGAAGGTTCCATCGTTGAAATTCTCGCGCGCAATACCACTCAACTGGTGGGCCGCTATCGTGTCGAGCGCGGTGTGCACTATGTAAAGCCGGACAATCCGCGCATCGTGCAGGACCTCATCGTGCCGCCGGATCAGACGCGAGGTGCCACATCTGGTCAACTAGTGGTGGCTGAAATCATCGAATATCCAGAGCGCGATAATCTCGCCATCGGCAGTATTGTGGAGGTATTGGGCGACCACCTGGCGCCGGGAATGGAAATCGATGTCGCGATTCGCAGTCACGGTATTCCCCATATTTGGCCATCGGCGGTGGAGCATATGGCCAAGGCGCTGCCCAGCGAAGTCACCGAGCCTGATAAGGCGGGGCGTTTCGATCTGCGCAAGCTGCCTCTCGTCACGATTGATGGCGAAGACGCGCGCGATTTTGATGATGCTGTGTACTGTGAGCGTCGCCGTGGCGGTTGGCGATTGTATGTCGCCATTGCGGATGTATCCCATTATGTGAAAGTGGATAGTCCACTGGATATTGAAGCGCGAGCGCGCGGCAATTCGGTGTACTTTCCTGATTACGTGGTGCCAATGTTGCCGGAGGCTTTGTCCAATGGCTTATGTTCGCTGAACCCCCATGTCGACCGTTTATGTATGGTCTGTGAAATGACAATCAGCGATGC
>DJFQ01000160.1:33448-33951 GCA_002432095.1 Marinagarivorans sp. UBA5868
GCCTGGCGCGATGAGTATAAGGAATTGCTGCCACAGTTGGATGCGCTTTATAAATTATTCCAGTGTTTGCGCGAAGCACGCGATGAACGCGGTGCAATTGATTTTGAAACTGTAGAAACTCGCATCATTTTTAACGAGCAGCGTAAGATTGAGCGCATAGTGCCCGTTAAACGCAATGACGCACATCGTTTGATTGAAGAGTGCATGCTCTGCGCCAATGTGAGCGCGGCGAAATTTTTAGAGAAGCATAATCTAGCCGGGTTATATCGTGTTCATGAGGGCCCAACAGAACAGAAGCTCACCAATTTACGCGCTTATCTTGCCGAGCTGGGTTTGGGGCTGGCGGGAGGTGATCGCCCCACCTCAGCGGATTACCAGCAGTTGATGCAAATTATTCAAGGGCGCACTGATGCTCACCTGATCCAGACGGTCATGTTACGCAGCATGCGCCAAGCGATGTATCAGGTGGAAAACCATGGCCACTTTGGTTTGGGTTATGAAGC
>DJFQ01000095.1 GCA_002432095.1 Marinagarivorans sp. UBA5868
CGAAGAACTGGAGCTAGACGAAGAGCTGGAGCTACTAGAAGAAGAGCTAGAAGACGAACTGCTGGATGAGGAGCTAGACGTGCTGCTCGAGCTCGATGAACTGGAAATCACGATGATGCCGGACGAGCTGCTGGAGCTGGATGATGTGCCGGAAGAGCTGGAGCTAGAGGCCGCGCCAGAAGAACTCGACGAGGACGAGCTGTTCGCGCCGGATGATGAACTCGACGAACTGGAACCGCTGGCCCCGGAACTGGATGAGGCTAAACCAGAACTTGAGCTGGACGAACTCACAAGAGGCGGTGTTGAACCTCCACCTTTATTGTCACTGTTGTCACACGCCTGCAGCAGAAGCGCCAGGCTGAGTACGCCAACTCCCATTACTCGGTTGCATNNGCATTGGCCAGTTTGCCCATTGAATTCCCCATAGCTGCCGAAGCGGCGAAAGTGTTCGTGAAAGGTGTGCGGCGGGCGTCAATCTCGCGCTGCGCTCGGCCGCTGTCTTCACCATAGTAGAGAATCATTACCGACGACAAAGTTTGCTGGCGGACATAACGCAGTGGGCTATTTGAACTGACGCATTTCCATCAATTCGCATCTTGAGTGAGCGTGCGCTTCCTTTGCAAATAAGCCAATTTTTTGGCTTTCGTCTTTTTCTCTTCTGTAAATGATTGATTAATAAACCTTTTTTTTGTGGCACCAGCTTTGCATTTTGGCTTGATATTGACGCAAAACCGCGAATCAGTCGGATTTCGACAGGAGATCAGCATGTCCAAGGCTCTGCCAATAAACGAGGATGCCAGCGCATTTGAAACCGCTCCGGGTGCTGCCAATGCACCAGTGAGAACGGAGGCGCGCAATCTCGAAGCGGCCATGGAATTTTTTCAGCGCACCTCGCGCCAGCTTTCTAATTCCTATTCTTTTTTGGAAGGCAAAGTGGCGCAATTATCTCGCGAACTGGATGTGGTATCTGCGCAAAAGGATGAAGAGCTGGAAAATAAAAATCGCCTCGCTACACGGATGCAGGCGCTGCTGGATTTTTTACCCGGCGGTGTGATCGTGCTTGATGCCCGCGGGGTAATTGTGCAAAGCAATCCTGCGGCGCGCAGCGCGCTTAATCACACGCTGGATGGTGAGCTTTGGCGCAACGTCATCGCCGCGTGTTTTGCGCCGCGCGGTGACGATGGTCTGGATATTTCCACAGTTGAAGGGCGCCGAATCAGCATGGCTACCGCGTCGTTGGATGAGGAGGGGCAGATTATTTTATTGACGGATCAAACGGAAACCCGCCGCCTGCAGCAACAGGTCAACCGTCACGATAAATTGTCGTCCATGGGCAAAATGGTGTCGGCTCTCGCTCATCAAATTCGCACACCGCTGTCGGCCGCCATTCTTTATGCCAATCATTTATGCGCGGAATCCATTACCGAAGAGCGCCGCCGATTATTCGCCGGAAAACTGTTAGGCCGCCTCAACCATATGGCTGAACAGGTTAAAGACATGTTGCTGTTTGTGCGCAATGAATTGCCGCTTAACGACGTCATTTCCCTGCAGGATCTGGAAACCGGATTGCGCGCCGCCATGGAGGTGCCGTTGGCCACCAGCAAAAGCCGTTGCATGTGGCAAAACGCCATTCCCCTTGCGCATCTACGCTGCAATCGAGAGGCCTTAATCGGCGCATTGCTTAACCTGGTCAACAATGCCATTCAGGCGAGTCCGGAAGGCGCAAAATTAAAAGTGTCTTTTTGTCGCACAGCGCTTAAGAGTGAAGCGGCGGTGGCGATTGCCATTGCGGATAACGGTCCGGGAATGTCGCCAGAGCAACTCACCGCTGCTCAGGAAGTGTTTTACACCACCAAACCTCAGGGAACCGGTCTCGGACTGGCGGTAGTGAAGTCCGTCACCCTCGCGCACGGCGGGTATTTTCGCCTGCAATCCCGCCAGGGTGTGGGCACTTGCGGTGTTCTCACCGTGCCATTGGTGGAAGCTTATGAATCCGCGCATTGATCGCTCCTTTTTATTTGCGCTGCTGCACTTTTATTTATTTCCGGGAGAAAATCCATGACACACCAAAGCTCTCTTAATTCGGCCAAATTATTGGTGGTGGAGGACGATCCCGATTTGCGCGAAGCCCTGGTCGACACGCTGCAACTTGCGGATTTTGAGGTTGAAGAAGCCAATTGCGCCGAGCGCGCACTGGAAATTCTCGACGGCCATCGCGATATTGCCATGGTGATTTCCGATGTGAATATGGGTCAGCTTTCCGGCCACGATTTATTGCATTTTATACGCAACAATTATGCGCACATTCCGGTGCTGCTGATTACCGCCTATGCCAGTATCAGCGAATCCGTCAAAGCCATGCGCGAGGGCGCGGTGGATTATTTGGTAAAGCCGTTTGAACCGAACGTGCTGATTGAAGCGGTAAAAAAATTCATCGGCTCTGGCAACGTCAGTCACGACGAGCCGGTAGCTTTCGCCGAAAGCAGCCGCCAATTGTTACAACTCGCGTCGCGCGTGGCCCAATCGGATTCCACCGTTTTGTTAGTGGGTGAATCCGGCACCGGAAAAGAAGTTCTGGCTCGCTATATCCACAATCGTTCGCCCCGTGCAAACCAGCCTTTTGTGGCGATAAATTGCGCGGCAATTCCAGAAAATATGTTGGAGGCCATGCTGTTCGGCCATGAAAAAGGCGCCTACACCGGTGCCTACAGCTCCGCGCCGGGTAAATTCGAGCAGGCCAACGGCGGAACGATATTACTTGATGAAATTTCTGAAATGGATCTCGGCCTGCAGGCGAAATTATTGCGCGTATTACAAGAGCGTGAAGTGGAGCGCCTGGGCGGCCGCAAAAGTATTCAATTGGATGTGCGTGTCATCGCCACGTCCAACCGCGATATGCGGGAGCAGGTTGCCGCTGGCCGATTTCGCGAAGACTTATATTTCCGTTTGAGCGTATTGCCGCTGCAATGGGCGCCCCTGCGTGATCGGCGGGAAGATATTTTGCCGCTGGCCAATAGTCTGCTGGAGCGTCACGCGGTGAAACAGCATCGCGTGGGAGTGCGTTTGAGTGAAGAGGCCCGCGCCGCTTTGTATCACTACAACTGGCCGGGCAATGTGCGCGAATTGGATAACGTTATGCAGCGCGCGTTAATTCTGCAACCTGGCAATCTAATTCGCGCCACTGATTTGGGCCTGCAGGCACAAGCGGCCTTCAGTGCGAAACCTTCTTTGATTGACCGGCCGATGGAGAATTTTTCCATGCCTCAGGTGCCGGTTGGTGATAGTTACAACCGATCAATCCCAGCAGTCAATCGAACGGCTGATGACCGCTGGTTCGAGGAAAGTTTGTCAGTTCCCGTCGCACTTAGCGGCCAGCGCGGAGGCGAACGAGGAGACTCGGATCTTTTGGGCAGCGACCTGCGTCAGCGAGAATTCGAAATCATCGCGGAAACCCTGCGGCGCGAACGCGGCAGTAAAAAGAATACCGCCGAACGCCTCGGCATCAGCCCGCGCACCCTGCGTTACAAGCTCGCACGCTTGCGCGAGGAGGGGTATGACCTGGAGGCGCTGGCGGGGTTTTGATTGGGCGTCGGTGCGTGGTTTTTGATGTTTTATTTGCCGGAAAATTGGATCCCCTGGACCCTGTAGGGCCGGCCACATAGATATCACTTTGGACCGGTCACTAGGGAAGGGGAGGGCTGGGGTGGGATCAAGAAGCTCCGGACGGGGTGGTGGTGCCGCAGAATAACTTGAATTCTATGAGCACTTTAACCACCTATCCGTGTCAAGAAGCGCGTCAAGGAGTTGGCGTTTTGCTCGGTTAAAACAAAGCGTTTAGATGGTTAAAAAACTCAGAAAAAAGCGTTCTTAAAAACGCCAAATATTTTTTATTGGGATACTTTTTATTTTCATGATTCATCGGCATACTCCGAGCCGAAAGCCGCCAGTGGGGGTTGCTGCGCTGCAATAGGTTCGGAAATTCAAAGGTACAGGTTTTTCCGGCGCCTGTTGTGACGCATCGCACTATTCTCCGCCAGCGACTCTTTAGGGTACTGCTAAAATTTCACTGTTAGCGTACCTGTTAGTTGACTGAAGATTTCATCGCTATAGGAGTTCGAAGTATGGGCGTAGAGGTACTTGAATCAACTCTCGAAGTCGAAGAAGCCACTGCCGAAGAGCGGTTTGAAGAGGAGCCGACAAAGTCTCCTAAAACCGATGTGGACGCGCGCCGCCGACTGGAAGATAAACTGGAGCAAATACGTTTACAAAAAGCACTGCGTGAGTACGATTTCGACTTATAGTGCCGAATCGATCACCCAACACTTCGGGCGCTGAATCCATCGGCGCCCACTAAGGTTTGTCGTTTGTTACTGCGGCTGACCCAGCCGCAGTAATGTTTATTTTTACTGTTTTTTCCGCGCTTCATATCTGGTGCTCAGCGTCAGACCGTCCACCGATCTTGACGTAAGTCCTTCTGCTGATTTTGGCCCGCATTCTGCAATTACCCTGCTAAACAGCTGGAATTCACCCTTTATGCCATTTTTTTGGCACTGTGAACCAGCGGTGTTCTTCCCTGAACCAGCCGAGAATCAAGGTCATGACAGATCGCGTGGACATCAATCGCCTGCTGTTGGAAATGCGCTCCCTCAAATCCCAGAGTCAAGCCTTTGGCGGCGTGCGGCAAATTGGCCAGGAGCAGATGCCTGGGCAGCGAACGGAACAGGTCAACGGCCCGCGTTTTGGCGATCTGTTTTCCCAGGCCATCAACAAAGTCAATTCGGTGCAGCAGGCCTCCAGCACGACGGCGAACGCTTACATGCGCGGTGATCCTAACGTGGACATTACCGATGTGATGATCGCCTCGCAAAAATCCACCGTTGCGTTCCAGGCCATGACCCAGGTGCGC
>DJFQ01000209.1 GCA_002432095.1 Marinagarivorans sp. UBA5868
TTGGTGATAAATGCAGTGCGCGCGCTCCGGCGCATCGGGCGTCGAAAGCACTTTGTGAATACCGGAACCTGCTGGGCCGTGCCAATAAAAATCAGTAAAGGTGCCTCCAGTGTCTACATCCAGATAGTAAGTTGCTGTCATAACAGTAAAATCACCGAAAATCTTCGCCGTATTCTTTCCCACCCTGCCACGGAGGAGCCTAAGTTGCCTGAACTGCCTGAAGTCGAAACCACCAAACGCGGTATCGCACCCCACATAACCGGCAAATCTTTGCAGAGTGTGATCCTACGCAATCGCCAGCTGCGTTGGCCGGTGCCGGTTGATATCGATAACTTGCCGCAGCAAACATTGGTAAACGTCAGCCGGCGAGGGAAATACCTGCTGTTGCAGTTTGCGACCGGCACAGCGATCTGGCACTTGGGAATGTCGGGCAGTCTTCGGCTGGTAAGTCCGGGCTCGGCGCCCGGTAAACATGATCATGTGGACTGGATTTTTGCGGACGGCACCACACTTCGGTTTAATGACCCTCGGCGGTTTGGCGCCCTGCTTTGGACCGAAACGTCTCCCGAGTTGCATTTTCTCCTGGCTCATTTGGGACCAGAGCCTTTGAGCGACGAGTTTGACGAAATGTATCTCTATCACCAGACCCGCAGAAGTCAACAAGGGATCAAAAGCTGGCTGATGAATGCGCAAAATGTTGTTGGTGTTGGCAACATTTACGCAAATGAATCCCTGTTCGCCAGCGGCATTCACCCATTAAAACCGGCACTACGCCTATCGCGCACCAAATGCGCAAGGCTCGCTGCGGAAGTAAAAAATATTTTGGCCTCTGCCATTCAACGAGGGGGCACAACATTGAGAGACTTCGTCGGCGGAGATGGCAAACCCGGTTATTTTGCGCAGGAACTGAATGTGTACGGAAGGGGCGGACAAGCTTGTAAAAAATGCGGAAAACTTTTGACGGAAAAGCGCGTTAATCAAAGGACGACGGTGTATTGCACTCAATGTCAGACATAAAAAACCCCCAGTGGCCTTGGGGTGAACCACTGGGGTAACTATGTGTACGAATAACTCATCTAGAGCGAACGTACACCGTAGGCAAAAATTGGAGTGGGCGCGACTGGCTAAGTTCCATCTTTCTTTTTCCACACAACCTTATCTTTCCTTCACAAAAAGCCGAACAAAAAAAACCCGGTTTGTCGCCAAACCGGGCATATAAGTTGTACCTTGGGATTACATCCATAAACAATTCACTAGGAGCATTACCTGGGTCTCTCGCTACAGTTACCAGGTAAAACTTATGACCGGACACCCAAAATGAAGTTCATCCAACCTTTATTTTATTTTTACCGGTCAGTGCGCTTCATCCCAATTCGCTCCGTCGCCAACTTCCACTAACAGCGGCACACGAAGAGGCATGGCTGTCGACATAAGCTCAGTAATTTTTTTGCGAAAAATCTCAATACTTTCGTTTTTAACCTCAAACACAAGTTCATCGTGAACCTGCATAATCATCCGTGCGTCACACCCGCCGGATTGCAGCCACTGATCCACAGAGATCATCGCTTTTTTGATAATGTCGGCAGCAGTCCCCTGCATCGGCGCATTAATGGCTGTGCGTTCCGCCGCCTGCCGCCGCATTGGCTTGCGGTCGTTGATTTCCGGTAAATATAACCTCCGCCCACCCAAGGTACTTACATAGCCCTGCTGGGCCGCTCTTTTGCGCGTGTCCTCCATGTAACGTTTCACACCGGGATAGCGTTCAAAATATAAGTCGATGTATTTTTGTGCTTCGCTGCGACCAATTCTTAACTGCCGAGCCAGGCCAAAGGCGGACATACCATAAATCAGGCCAAAATTGATGGCTTTGGCGCTGCGTCGCTGGTCATGGGAAACCTCATCCAGAGGCACACCAAAGACCTCCGCCGCAGTCGCTCTATGGACATCGAGATTGGCGCCGAAGGCGTGCAGGAGTCCCTCGTCACCAGAAAGGTGGGCCATTATGCGCAGTTCGATTTGTGAATAATCCGCCGCCACTATGCGATAACCTGCGGGAGCTACGAACGCCTGACGGATACGTCGTCCCTCTTCCGTGCGTATGGGAATATTCTGCAGGTTGGGATCTGCCGACGATAAACGTCCCGTAGCGGCTACCGCCTGATGGTAAGAAGTGTGAACACGACCTGTGCGGGGATTGATCATCAGCGGCAATTTGTCGGTGTAGGTCGATTTAAGCTTCGCCAGTCCCCGATACTCCAGCAGCACTTTCGGCAATTCATAATCATGAGCCAGCTCCTGCAACACGTCCTCCGCAGTCGAAGGGACGCCGGTGGCGGTTTTTTTCCCCACTGGTATGCCCTGCTCTGTAAACAAAATATGAGCCAGCTGTTTAGGGGAGGACAGATTGAACTCCTGTCCCGCCAAGGCAAACGCTCTATGCTGCAATTCTCCAATTTGCTGAGCCAACTCTTCACTTTGCTTGGCCAACGCTCGCGCGTCTACCAGCGCCCCCGTATGCTCGATGCGGCTTAGTACCCCAAGAAGTGGCAGTTCAATCTCCTCAAACAACTTCAGCAATTCCGCTTCCCCGGCCAACCTTGGCCAGAGCACTTGGTGCAGACGCAACGTGATATCGGCATCTTCCGCGGCATAGGGCGCTGCCTTTTCGAGTTCAATTTGATTGAACGTAAGCTGGCGTGAACCTTTTCCCGCAATATCTTCGAAATGAATGGTTTTGTGCTGCAGATGAACATCGGCAAGACTGTCCATGTCGTGCCGGCCAATCGAATTCAGGACGTAGGATTCCAGCATTGTGTCGAAGGCAATTCCCCGCAGTTCAATAGCATGGTTACGCAAGACGTGGGCATCGTATTTGAGATTTTGCCCTACCTTTTTATGCTCCGAGCTTTCCAACAGGGGCTTTAGCGCGCTCAAAACCATTTCTTCCGAGAGCTGAGCTGGCGCTCCCAGATAATCGTGTCCAAACGGGACATAGGCGGCCTTGCCAGGCTCCACCGCAAAAGAAACGCCGACGACGCGTGCCTGCATATAATCGAGCGAGGTGGTTTCGGTATCGAATGCGAAGAGTTCGGCCGCTTTTAACCTTGCAAGCCATTCCTCGAACACCGCTTCCGTCACTACCGTCTGATACTCGATTGACGTTGGCTGTGCAGGAACTTGTGGCTCTTCGTTTCGGGGTGGCGAGTCACCCTCGTCTAGCTCCGCCACCCAATGCTTGAACTCCAGTTCTTTATAAAGCGATAGCAGCGTTGATTTATCCACGTCACCCGGGACAAGATCCACGAGATTCAAATCCAGCTCGACATCTACTTTTATAGTGGCAAGTCGGTATGAGAGAAAGGCTTGCTCTTTATGAGCTTCCAATTTGACCGCCAGGGATTTTGCACCGCGAATATTCAGCTCCGCCACACGATCCAAATTGGCAAAGATCATCTCCAATCCGCCAATGCCCTGTAACAAAGCGACGGCTGTTTTTTCGCCAACACCGGGCACACCGGGGATATTGTCGATTTTGTCACCCGTCAGCGCGAGGTAATCAATGATGAGTTCTGGAGGTAAGCCAAATTTTTGGATGACTCCATCTCGATCCATAACGGAATCCGTCATGGTGTTCACCAGGGTCACGTGGTCGCACACCAGCTGCGCCATATCTTTATCACCCGTCGATACCACGACGTCGCGCTGCTGTTCTTTAGCCTGCTGCGCAAGCGTGCCAATTACATCGTCCGCCTCCACGCCATCGACCACCAATAGTGGAATACCCATAGCCCGGATGATCTGGCAGATCGGATCGACCTGGGGACGCAGTTCGTCGGGCATCGGCGGCCGATGGGCTTTGTAATCCGCGTATATCTCATCGCGGAAAGTCTTACCTTTCGCATCAAATACCACTGCGACCGGGCTGGCGGGGTAACCTTTGGCAAGACGGCGCACCATGTTGATCACGCCTTTCACCGCGCCGGTGGGCATCCCTTTGCTATTCGCCAGCGGAGGCAAAGCATGGAAAGCCCTGTAAAGGTAAGAAGAGCCATCGATGAGAATTAAAGGTGGGGCCTGGGTCATGACATTACCTGGTAGAAAAATGGGAAATCTCAGCGAGGCGGCAGCATAACGCATCTGTTACCGCTTTTTAATTTGAGTAGACGGCTGAGCTGAGGAGGAAACCGGCTCAGAACTTTTCTAAATAAGAGAATTGTCGAAATTTCAGACGCCAGCATAAAAAGTGTTACGACAATTCGCAGCTGTTACCTGTTTAAATATTACCCAAAAAAATTTATTCAAATTAAAATCAATGACATAAATACGATTTTGGCGAAGAAATGAGGAAGAAACAAAAAAGATACTTGCGTTATGCTTTCTGTGTGTTACCATTTGTAACGCTAGGTAACACAATACCTGCACGACATGCCGACCACCCTTAATCGGCATTCGGTATCCAACCACCTTTTAGAGGACCACATATGAACAANNCTTGGTTTTCTGCTGCTAGCCGCTTTAGCGTCCAAAGGCGCTCTGGCCAGCGAGGTTGGTGCCCCATTTCCACAATTAGCAAACACTACCGCCATACTGGCTGTTGCAATTGCGGAGACTGGCGCCAGCTCCAGTCTGGCTGTTGAGCCTAAACAGGAAGTCAAAGAGGCAAACCAGCATGCCCCATTGCACACCTATACAGAAAGCGCCCTTGAAGAAATGGCGGTAGATCTGGAACAACGGATTCTGCAGGATTTAACCGCCCGCTATGCGGCTCGGTAAATCTCAAGGCTCACTCCCAATAGAGTGATGCGTTACTTTCTTCCCTAGAACGCCTCATGCTGAATGAGCGTATTTATAGCCCCTCCGGTTCGCTGGTATGGGGCTTTTTTTTACTGCTAAACTGGCCGCCCAACCGAATATTTGCCCGGTCATGTCGCTACCTTTATATCCTCCGTCTCGTTTTATTTTCTATCTGACCGTTTTCCTCGCCGGCTTCGCCGCGCAGTATAGTTTCGCCGCTCTTGATGATTTGCCCTTAATCGGAGAAAAATTTCCATTCACCGTTTCCGCCACCAATAGCAAGTCATTAGGGAAATCTCTAGAAGAGGCGTTAAAGGAACAACGCAAAGAAAGCGCGTCATTTCAGGAAATTAACCGGTTAAGGAGAGCAGGAAGATTTGATCGGGATATCATTCTTCGTTGGCTGCGTTCCGAAGGCTATTTCGCCGCGAGCCTTAATACACGCTATGAAGAGGGAAAAATTTATCATCAAGTCGCGCAGGGACCGCGTTACCTGATCGAGACTTTATCGGTGAATTTTCCTGCCGATATCGCGGCACCTCCGCTCGATAAACTACCTAATGAAAAAGGCAAGCCCTTGCGCGCCGAAGATGTATTGGCCGGCCAGGACGCCATTCGAAATTTTGTCACTGAAAATTATTGCCTTTACGAAATTAACGTCAGTTACGACGCCGAAGTTAATCACAGCTCTCACCGGGCTTTTGTCACTTATACCCTTGCTCCCAGTCAGCAAGTGGTGTTCGGCGCATCCCAGATTGACGGTTTAACATCCATAGAACCGGAGTATCTGCAAAACTATCTGACATTCAAAGAGGGGGAGTGCTTCCGTCGGCGCCAGCTTGAACTGAGCCGGCTCGCGCTCCTGCAAACCAATTTACTCACACGTGTGGATATCACGATCGGCGAGCCACAGGATGGTCGCGTGCCTTTGACGTTCGGCTTTACCGAGCGCAATCATCGCACACTAAAAGCTGGCATTAGTTACGACAGCAATATCGGCCCTGGTGTGACGCTGGGATGGGAGCATCGCAATCTTTTGCATAGCGGCGAAAAACTGGATGCGCAAACCAAGCTGTCAGAGATCAAACGAGAGCTTAAGGGCGAACTGACTGTCCCGCATTTTCGCCGCCGGGGGCAAACCCTGGTGCTGCACAGCAATCTTACTCATGACATTCCGGATGCGTACGAGTCCACCGCCGGCGAGGTTGGTATCACTCTCAGCAGAGAGCTCAAACAAAACTGGGCGGCCAGCGTGGGTTCAACCTTGGAATTCAGTCGAGTGATCGAAAACGAACAGAAAGATGACTTCGGTCTGTTGTCTTTTCCCTTAAGGCTCGACTTCATTCGAACCAATGATCTTCTCGATCCGAGATATGGCTGGGCATTTGGTGTTCAAACCCGACCGTTTCTCGATCTTTACAACACAGGTACGCGATTTGTGAAAACCACCCTGGTGGCCAGTGTCTACATGACGGAAAGCGATTGGTGGGCTGAACCAACGCTGGCAATGCGCGCTGCCACCGGCACCATTACTGGCGAGGATCTCACCGCGGTTCCCGCCGCACATCGCTACTACGTTGGTGGTGGCGGTTCGGTTCGCGGTTATGCCTATCAAACGGTTGGCGAACTGACAGAGGCGGAACCCGACGGTGGACTGTCTTTTGGGGAGACCTCTGTCGAGCTGCGCCTGCGGTTTACCAAAAGTTGGGGGGCGGTGTTGTTTGCCGATGGCGGTTATGCCTATCCCGGGGAAAGTCCGGGATTTGGCGAAGACTTCCTCTGGGGCGCCGGTGTCGGGGTTCGCTACTTCACCTCTTTCGCACCCATTCGTTTGGACTTAGCTACACCATTGAACAAGCGCACGCTGGCGGAAGATGGCGTCGAGGATGACTCGGTTCAGGTCTATATCAGCATAGGCCAAGCATTTTGATGAAGGCTATCCGGTGGTTGAAATGGGGTGCAATAACGATGCTCTTCATCGCTGCCTGCCTCGCTCTTGTGGTTGGCGCTCTTCTCGGTACCGAGACCGGACGGCTCTGGTTGGTCGAGCGGACCACCCATTTCGCGGCGCGAGCTGGCGTCACCGTGGAAATACAGGGTCTGCAGACACCCGAACTGGGCGTCTGGCGCGGCGCGCAACTACGCGTCTTGCGCCAGCATGAATTGCTGGTGGAATTACGCGAATTTGAATTGATTTGGCGGCCCGCCGCCCTGCTCGACCGTCAACTCGCCGTCGAGCGCCTGGCAGCAACCCAAGCGGCATACCATCAACCCCGCTCACCAGCCCCTGCCAAACCACCAGAATCCAGTAATGGTCCAAGTTCGCCGCCCGTGCAAATCGTGGTGAAGGTACTGCAGATCGATCAGCTTTCCCTTCACAACCTTACGGATCAAGTACTGCCTGAGTATCGGGTGAGTGGCAACCTTGACGCTTTTGGCCCGACTTATCCGCTACACCTCCAGTTGGAAATTGCATCGCTGAAACCTGGTGACTTGCTGCTGCAAATCGACACTCAAGCGCTGTCCGAACGCGCCGTTCGCATCCAAGGACGGTTAGAAGAACGCGCCGGCGGACTGCTGGGCAGTTTGGCGCGCTGGCCGGCGGATCAGGCACTCGAAGCGCAGTTTGTCAGCGTGGTGGAACAGCATGAGCAGCAGTTGTCGGTAGCTCTGGAAGAGTTACGCGTGCCGTTGTCAGGGCGCACCTTGCAGATGCAAGGGAATTTCAGCTACGCCAACGGCAGCCAGACGCTCAGCGTTCACGAGCTGCTGATTCTTACAGATGACAACCACCATAAACTGCGCGGAGGATACTCACCCCTGGACCTGTGGGCCGAGGTGGACCTTGATCACTTCCCCCTGGAACTCCTCAGTCCTTGGATAAAAGATCTGCAAACAGGTAGTGTCAGCGGCACCGCCGAACTCAATTGGCTCCACCAGCAAGAGGGACGATGGCCCAATGTCACCGCGGATACAGACCTTCAAGTGACCTATCGGCAGCAAACACTGAATGCCAGCATTAAAGGCCGCCTGGAAAATAAACTTCTCACTCTCCAACCCAGCTCTGCGCGATTGGAAAAAACTGAGCTGCATGCCAGTGGCGTGCTCGACTTGGAAAATACCGCCAGCGATTTGCAAGGGACGATTTCCCGGCTCGACACCCAATTGTTGAAAAACTGGTCCCTTCCCATTCCATCTGGATTGCAGGCGCGATCCCCCGAGACGACATTTTCGCTGCGCGGATCTCTGAAAAACCCGCATGTGAAAGTGGCTACTCAGGTCGAGGGGAAATATAAGGAGCGACCTTTTTCTTTAAGCCTGAACGCAGAAGGTTCGAGAACATCCGCTCGATTTTCCTCAGCTCATCTGGTCAGCGGTGACAGTACGGTTACTGCCAAGGGTCTGCTCGACTGGACCGGCGACACCACCGACCTGCTGGTGAATATGGATAACCTGACCCAGGAACTTCTCCAGCTTGCGCCGGAAAGTGTGACCGACGCCGTGCCCGAGGAACTGAGCTTCGACGCGTCCGGCGCGCTTCAAGTATCGGGACCACTGCGCAAGCCATTGGTCAATGTTCAAGGTTTGGTGACCGGGACCTATGTGATACCGGCGGAGACCCTGCCTTACCGTCTGACAATCGACAGCCGAATCCAGGTTGGCAACCTGCAAGAACTTCGCCTGGCGGTGCAACGGCTTGAGCTGGAAGTATTCGATACGCCCACCTTGATCGTCGATGGCAATTATGAACCCGCCGGTATGGACCTGCATCTGCGCATGGCCAGCCTGCCAACCAGAATGTTGGCAGCGCTCGGCTGGCATAAAGTCGATGGTGAGGCGGAAGCGGACATCCGTATGCAAGGCTCACTACAAAAACCAATCATTCAAGGGTTTCTGGAATATCGCGATCTACTACCGGGTCGCGGCGGGCGTGTTCCTGTGGCGATCCACGCAGAAATGGAGACTGAAGGCGACGATTTCAAAATGCTGACGACCATCAAACATAACCAGGAGCCGGCAGGAAATTTGGCGGTATCGCTGCCGTTAGGCCTTTATCTGCAGCCTCAAGGTCAGCAGGACGTACCCTTACATCTAGACGCCCAAGGCGTTTGGGATCTGCGCTTTCTCAGACTATTCATTGACCCCGTCAATCATCGGTTTGACGGCAAGCTCGGTGCAGACTTCACGGTACGCGGCACCCTCCAGCAGCCGGCATTTCTTGGCGAGCTAAAACTGACTGAGGGCACCTACAGCAATGCGGTCACCGGTACGCAGCTGGAAGACATCACCCTCACTTTGCAGGGCAGTGGAACGAGTGTGCTGGTGAAAGATACCCGCGCCCGCGCAGGAGACGATGGCTCTGTCAGCCTAACCGGTGAAATTCACTGGGCCGAGCAACGGCGTCAACAACGGGACGCTATCACCCTGACGCTCGACGCCCGCAACGCCGTGATTCTGAACCGCCGTGACCTGCAGGGGGAAGTGCAGGGTCAGCTCGATGTGGAAGGTAGCTTTGACGAACTTTGGGTAAAAGGGGAAATGGAAATTACACCGCTAAATGCGAGTGTGGAGTCTGCTATGTCCACTTCCATTCCCGAAATTAAAGTAACCGAGGTGAGCGACGACGAAGCGGCGGCGGATGATTCCGCTGCGCCGATTATCAATCTGGATATTACACTTATCGCAGATCGGCAGGCTTACCTGCGCGGCCGTGGTCTGGACACCGAATTAAGCGGTCGCATCCGCGTCGAGGGTACTGCAGCCAATCCGCAATATCGCGGCACCTTCAATACCCGTAGAGGCCATATCGAATTATTCGGCAAACGTTTTGTGTTGCAAAACGGTGAGGTGCGCTTCAATAACGACGGTGTCATTCTGCGTATTCCCGCCGTCTATACCACCTCCGATATCGAAATCCGCGCGGAGCTCTACGGCACAGCAGATGAACCCAAACTCAAGCTAAGCTCTATCCCCTCACGTCCGGAAGATGAAATTTTGGCACTGTTAATTTTCGGCAAACCGATTGATCAAATTACCGCGTTTGAAGCGATTCGTTTGGCTGCGGCGGTGCGCTCGCTGAGCAGCGGAGGCGGTTTTGACCCTGTTGACAGCGCCCGGCAAATGCTCGGGGTGGATGCACTGACCATCGACAA
>DJFQ01000210.1 GCA_002432095.1 Marinagarivorans sp. UBA5868
TTCGATGCCTCATCGCAAGAGTAGCGGCACCGAGAGAGCATCCCAGATCGTAAAGCTGGGTGCCCGATTGCGCATAGCGCTCGGCGATCTGGCCAATCATATGGATGATGGTGCTGTAGCCAGGCACGGACCGCTTGATCATATCCGGGAAAACTGCCGCGACCCGCTCATCAAAACGAAAGCCGGTCACATCCTCCTGGGGTTGGGCGTAAATTCGATCTATGGAATCGGGCATCTGCAGTAGCCAGCGGTAAAGTGGGCCGAAATTCTACCCGCCGCACGGTAGGCTCACAATCACCGCACCGCGCGCTGACTGCCGTCATCTGATTTTTCATCATCTACACTTGTTTAAGCCTGAGCCCAAAAGGTGAATTTGCCGACAGAAAACGCAGCCTAAGCAAGAGGTTGTAGGAGCTGAAGGAAAAACCGTTACGCAAATAACAGTCTGTAGGGTTAATAGACGGTGAGTGACATCCATTACAGCAAGTTGCGCTTTCTCATTGCAGACGACTTCAGCAATTTCCGCGCTACCGTCAACGCCATGCTGGCTAAGCTCGGCGTTTATCAAGTGGATATGGCGAGTAACGGCGCAGATGTGCTGGAGAAATGCCAGCGTAAACCTTATGACGTGATTCTTTGTGACTACGATCTGGGCCCCGGTAAAAACGGCCAGCAGGTATTGGAAGAGCTGCGTTTTAAGGGGCTGATTTCACGACGCTCATTGTTCGTGCTGGTATCGGCGGATGCCGCCAAGGACGTGGTGATGGCCGCATACGATTGCGAGCCAGACGATTATCTGATGAAACCCATCAACGCCCGGATGCTGGAACAGCGGGTCTCCCGCCTGTTGCGCCAGCGTCATGTGTTGTCCGGCGTTTACACCGCATTGGACGCCGATGACCGCCGGCGTGCCATGTCAATTCTGATTGATCTGTCCATAACGGATAACCGCCACGCGCGGGTTGCACAGAAGATGCTTGGCGAGATTTTTATCGCCGAAGGCGAATTGGCGAAAGCCGAAAAGCTGTATACCAAGGTGTTGGAGGTGCGACCGGTGGATTGGGCACGCCTGGGCTTGGCAAGAGTAAAGCATCTGAAAGGTGAGCTGGACGTTGCAGGCAACTGGCTGGAAAAAATTGTGCAGGAAAATCCCCTCTATCTCCCAGCCTATGATGTGCTTGCCAGCAATTGGGAACAAATGGGGCATAACCAACAGGTGCAGGCTACCGTCCAACGTTCGGTAGCGATTTCTCCTAAGTCGATTCTGCGACAGAAGCGTCTCGCTCAGGTTGCCGAGCGCAATGGGGATTTCGGCACCTCACTGCAGGCCCTGCGCTCGACGGTCAGGTTGGGAGAGCTGTCGTGCCACGCCTGCCCAGAGGATGGCTTTCAATTTGCGCGAATTGCCGCGGCTTCGGTGGAAAAGCGCTTGCATCCACCCGAGTCGCTAGTACGTGAAGTGGTGGAGGTGATGAGTTCGACCCGGGAGCGCTTTACTCTGTCGAGGGAGCAGCTTACCCGCGCGGAGTTGCTGACAGCGCGAATGCTGGCTCACAGCGGACAGACGGAGCAGGCGAGGTCGCTGATGGAAGTCACAGAGGCTCAGCTGCGCCGCGGCGATGAAGTCTCGCTGGACGTGAATCTGGAACGTGTTCAGGCTTTACAGGCGCTAGGGGAGCATGCTCAAGCGGAAGCGCTGTTACACAATTTGTTGCAGCGTTATGCGTATGATCAAAGTGCGCTGGAAAAATTGGATACGCTGCTAGCGGAGCCTGTGAGCGAGACCAACCGCGCGCTGATAGCGACAGTTAACCGCGAGGGGATCGATCTGTATAATCAGGCCCGCTTTGACGAAGCCATCGAATGTTTTGAAAAAGTGCGGCGTATATTCCCGCGCCATGTGGGTGTACATCTCAATATTGTCCAGTCGCTGATCGGTAAACTCCGCGCAGGACATAAAGATGAGCAAACCATAGGCACGACGGAGCGGGCTCTCGCCACTATTGGTTCGTTAATCGAATCGGATCATTCTCAATACGCCAGGTTTCAGCGGTTGCAGGACATGGCGACTGCGAGCATGGTGCGTTAAAACAGGAAAAATAATAATGACAAAACCGAACAATTCCGTTGATTTTTCGCTGGTGCTCGCCTCCAGCGTCCACGACATGAAAAATTCCATCGGCATGCTCGTCGCTTCGTTGGAATCCTTTATCGAAGAATTTCCTCCCGCAAACGACCGGCAGTCGAAACATTTCAACACCCTGCATTACGAAGCATCTCGTATTAATGCTGAACTGGTTCAGCTGTTGACCATATACCGAATGCAGAACGACCATCTTCCGCTGCGGGTGGATCAGCATTACGTCATTGATGTGCTGGAAGATCAACTTGCGCGCAATCACAGTCTCTTAGAGGGCCGAAATATTCATCCGCGCTTGGAGTGCGACGATAGCCTCGAATGGTTTTTCGATGCCGATCTCATCGGCAGTGTGGTGCAGAACGTGATTGTGAACTGTTCGCGATATACCCGCGGCCAATTGCTGGTGAAAGCTACGGTGGAAAATGATTTTCTCCGTGTATCCGTGGCTGACGACGGCGGCGGTTATCCACCCAATATGTTGGAGAGCCCTTCCATCTTCGTTAACAGTGCGGAAGTAAATGAGGGCAACACTCACCTCGGCCTATATTTCGCCGAAGAAATCGCTCGCCTACACAAACAAAAAAATCGCATTGGCTATATTCGCCTGGAGAATGGTGCCCCGCTTGGTGGTGGTTGTTTCAATCTTTTTCTCCCCTGATCAACCTGCCCGCGGCGGTGGTGGGCAATGCTGGTTTCTTGATTAGGTAGCCCGCGATGGAGGCGGACAATGCTGGTTTCTTGATTAGGTTGCCCGCGACGGTGGCGGGCAATGCTGGTTTCTTGATTAGGTTGCCCGCGATGGAGGCGGGCAATGCTGGCGCATGGGCAGGCGGATGGTAAATCGTGTGCCGGCGCCCGGCTTAGAGTCGACTTCAATTGAACCTTGATGGTGTTCTTTGATGATGAAGTAGGACACCGATAATCCTAGGCCGGTGCCCACACCGACATCCTTCGTTGTGAAAAACGGCTCGAAAATATGTTTCTGCACTTTGTCGCTCATGCCCGGACCATTGTCCTGAATTTCCAGCGCCACCTGATCGCGCTCGGCTATTAGGCGAATATTAATGGTGGGCGTGGTCGTGGGCTCGTCCGCCACCTGAAACGCCTGCGCTGCATTGAGTAACAGATTCAATAACACTTGTTGAATTTCGGATGCCGAACATTCGACCTTAGGCAGGTTGGGATCAAAATCGCGGATGATAAACGGCATGCGGGTTTTGCCGTCGGTTTTTAATTCCAACGTATTGGTTGCCAGTTCGAGACTTTCGTCCACCAGGGCCGCGAGATTGTGCAGCGCAAATTCGGAGTTGTGTGCATGTGAGAATTCCAACATGGTTTTGACGATTTTTGCTGCACGTTCCCCGGCTTGTTGAATGCCGTCGAGAAAACGGGGAATTTCCCGTGTTTCCAGATATTGCACCAGATCGTGAAAGGGAATTCCCAGGGTTTCCGCAGCCTGTACGTTAGCGGCGAGCCCGGGGGATAGGCGCCGATTTATCGTCTGCAAATTGCTCATGATTGCGGCCAGCGGATTATTGATTTCGTGCGCCAGTCCTGCCGCCATCACCCCCAGGCTCAACATTTTTTCATTTTGAATCAGCGAGCGTTCCATCCGCACACGCAGGGTGACGTCCTGCACCAGAATCACTGCTCCCAAGGTGTCAGGGGAAATCAGTGGTTGGATGGTCAGATCAAGAAAACGCGCATCGGCGCCGCGACCGAAGGGAATTGCCTCACGAACATAGCGCACACCTTCGCCGATAGTGGTGCGAATTTGCTCCTGGGGAATTGGCGGTGCGTTGTATACGGCGGAAATCTTTTGTCCCAGGGCGCGCTGACTCGATAATCCAGTGATTTCCTCTGCAGCGACGTTCCAATGAGTTACATAACCATCATCGGTGACACCAACAATGACTGTTGGCAGCGAATTAATCAGGCAACTCAGATAATCGCGTGTCTCCAGCAGTAACTCTTCTGTGGCCTCGTGGCGGGCAATTTCCCGGTGCAACTGGAACTTGGTTTTTTGCAGAATCGGATCCAGCTCTTTGGTATCCGGTTGGCTGCGCAAATATTTGATCAGCAGATAAACGAGGGCTCCAGCCTGTAACAAACAGGCTCCAACCAATGCCCAGGTTAACCAGGTGAAGTTGCTGTTGGTAACCGCGTCGGCCGCCACATCGGTGGACAGGGTTGCCAGCGCAAGCATCTGTGGAATCAATCGGTAGCGTCTCATCGGCAACTTCCGCTCACGGCAAATAAAAGACAACGCGCAAGAACCGCCGCGCAGTTCCTGTGGTATCGCGGGGTAACGTTCATCGCGGACAAAAGCAATCACGGGGGCGACGGCAATTGCGGGGCGACAGCATAAGCATTTGTTCGCATTTTTAACAACGGGATAAAAAAGCGCTCAGTTTCGTTCGGGATCGAGATAAATGATTGACACATCACTTCAGTTGGGTAGAATGCGCGGCCTCAGCCAGGGTGGTTAGCTCAGTTGGGAGAGCGACGGCCTTACAAGCCGTAGGTCACAGGTTCGATCCCTGTACCACCCACCATCGCTAACCACCTCAGTTAGCAGGTTGAATGTAAACGCGGACCGGTAGTTCAGTCGGTTAGAATGCCGGCCTGTCACGCCGGAGGTCGCGGGTTCGAGNNTCGAGTCCCGTCCGGTCCGCCATTATTCGCTTCAGTGGCTTCAAATTGAAGCCACTGTAGACCACAGGGCCCCGGTATCCACGGGCTTTGTCCTCATCATTACCCCTACGCAATACAATATACCCCGCATAAAGGCCGCTGGTGCCTGGGATATAAGATCGGGGATGGTTGTGGTCCCCATTTGCCGGTTTTCGCAATCAGACGGNNCTCAGCGGCTGTCCCCACGTTGCACCAGCCAGCGAATCACGCCAATCAAGTCGCCCTCCACACCAGAACGGCCAAGCTGTGCGATCAGCAAGCGCCCCACAAGGTGCTCAAATTTCCGCAGCAGCTCGGGAAATTCGTCTTCATAATGTTTCCACAGCTCACGACGAAAGTTTTGCTTTGCGTTCTTCTGAAGCTGTGTCAGGGCTGCGCTCACTAGGTTATTTTGCTTGTGCAGCTCTTCACGCGCACTGGATAACGCGTTAATAGAGTTGGAAAGCTCCGCGTCTCGTGATTCAAGCGTGGCCAATTCAAAAGCATCACACTCGCCAGTCTTGACGGCAATTTCCAGCTGAGGCCGCAATGCGATTAATTCGCTGTGGCTTTCCTGCAGCTCGGATAATTCGAAGTCAATCGTGCGGAGTCGCTGGAGGTTATTGGTCTTTTCGGTGCGCAGCTGGGCTGCGCGTCTGGCAAGGGTTTGGTAGGACATGCTGCCCCCTTTCGCTGTGGATTGGGGGTAGATTAGCGTGTGGGATTTAAGATTTGTGACGGGGATTTGTCACTAGAAGTCCTTAGGTCATCTCGAATGGTTCAATAGTTTTGAACTCTCCTGATTGGAGCAGCTTCCTTCTGTGTTCGCTCTGCGACACGAAGTCAACCGGATCGACGTTATTGAGGTTCGAGAAATTTAATCTCGTGTATTCTTTTCGTAAGATCTTTGCGGACAATATGTAATCATCGTTTACATGGCCAGTTGCCTTATTGACTCTTTGTGTATATCCAGAGGCAATAACAACATTAGCTGCAGGAAGTGTTTTAAAGACAATTCCCGACACCCGCATCAATATGCCATGGACATGCAGGGAGTATTCTTCTTTGACTTGCTTCTTAGTCTTTTCCTTTATAAGTAAGCGCTTCCCGTTTGCTGACAACGAGGCGGTTTTTGCTGGCACATCTTCTATTTCGGGAAGATCTATATCTACGTACACTTGCGATAGGTCATTTCCGAAGTCAAATGACACGAAGGTTTCGCGCGGCCATTCGGCATCCTTTATTTGGTTTTCGAGATGCTCAAGCATAACTTCTGGATTGCTTCGGATGTTGTTGTCGAAATTTGCTTTTAGTATCTCTTCCCTTTTGTCATGCTCACCTTTGAGTTCTGTCCAGCTCTTTAAATCCGTCAAATACCGATCCATTGCTTTCCTGTATTTTTCAGCGGAATCTCTTCGTAGCTGCTCCCAATCGGCCTGGGCCTCTCTGAATTTTTTCTGGATTGTCTTATTTATGTTTTCGAGGCTCTTAACCCCTCCGGGAACGATTTTGTGGTACCACTTTAGGGGGGTAAGAACGAGAACTGGTTGTTCAGGAGGTACGGCGGGTTCAGGTTTCTGTGGCGCAGCTTCTGCAAAACGCTTGGGCTGATACGCAGGTGTGCCCCATGATCTCGGATCAGGTGATTCTAGGTAAATTTCGGTCAGTAGCGCTGTATCATCTTGGAGTTTTTCTATGTGCTCTTGAAGCATCTGTGCTATTTCATGTGATTTTTGTTCCCAGGCGATTTTTGCTAATTTTTTCTCCGAGTACTGCGAGGAGTTGCCAGAGAATTCGACCTGTCCTGTTTCTTCATTTAATTTTATCGTGACTTCTACGCGGGTCGATTCTCGTAAGGCCGGTGGCTGGCTGATTTTTCTTGCGGATTGGCGATAGATTCTCTCACTATATGAAATCCCTGTGCCCGGTATGCTGCATCTGGTGCTCACTCCTCGCTTGCCGATGTTTACGGACGCTCCACGCCCCCCGATGGTCACACTGCCACCTCGCAAACTCATGTTGACCCTAACCCCAGGCATTATTTTAATGTTCTTCCTAAATCTGAAACCCATGCTTCCCCCCTCTAGGCGCATTGCCAACCCGTAAAATTGCTTATTAAACAATAGCAGCGGTACTGCAACCCGGGTAAAAGCTTGTTTCCAGTAATCGGTATCTATTCCTTAACTGCACGAGATTTAACATAGACCTATCTTAGATGTGGTGTCCGGGACAGATTTGCTTCACCATTTAATTAGTGCTCGAAGAGCAAGAGCTGTCGAGTGACCTTAGCTTCACCATGTCCCTAAACGTTCCTTTAAAATTAGACAATCCCGTTGGGCTTGGCTCGCCTTTCGAAAAACTTTCCTCCACGTCTGCCCATCCGTCGGCAGCTGACGAACCCAACCATAAAGTTGGCTATACCTAATACTCCACACGAAGGAGATTTAGCATGAAGTATCTGAGCATTTTAGGTTTGCTATTTGTTGTTTTGGTTTCCGTGAATGTGGCGGCGCATTCTGGGGGAACAAATAAAGAGGGTTGCCACAAGAACCACAAGACCGGCGACTACCACTGTCATTGACTTGATTGCGCCAGTTTCAGGCTGGCGCAGCCCCTCCAAACAGAAGGCATTTCACAAATCATGCAATTCAATCAAGGCCACCAAAGAACACTCAAAACCCCGCACGTTTTGGGGTATTTTTTGGGATATTTCTTCGGTTAGTGAATTTTTAATGCTTTAAAATCAACTGGTTGCAGGTCTTGTCGGAGGCCGTCCGGTCCGCCATTTCACATTGCAGTTCACTTCTCTGATCAATCCCTTATTTTCTTATCCGCGTTGCGCGGAACCGTATTGTCAAATTCCTGTCATCCTGATGGATTAACGTCTGTTCACTTGCCTTGGCTTTAAGACTAAGAACGTGATTGTTGCCGAGCTGAGCGATACAACGATTGATTATTAACGGATACATAAACAGGACATTGGTATGCAGGATTATCTTGAAGAATTGCTTGAAGACCGGGATTACCTGGTTGAAGATCTGGACGCGGAAGAGGGTCTGGATGAAGTGGCAGAGGTCTGAAAGCTGGCCGCTGTATAAGTGTTTCCCTCCTTTTTCTTCCTTTTGTGACACCCCTCTTCTATCTTTAATGAAATCGCAGGATTTTTGCTCAATGCTAGATCCCGCGTTTGGTATGTGATCGGCGTAATATCCCGTTTGTTCTGTTTCCGCCAGATTCACGCTACCCTATGGGCCATTTTTGAGGTCGGCGGTGCCCGCCGGCCCGACCCACCAGCGTCAACAGACCGGATACCATGTTTCTACACGATACGGACAAAGCACAAGCTGTACTTTTTTTCGGAAAAGAAGGCATCTCCAAAGAGCTGCTATACCCCGAGTTGGAGGCGTTGCTGGAGGGTTTTGTCCCACTTGAAGAATGGTCTAACACCACGCAAAAGGCTGCCTATATAGAGTTTAATCACCAGTTTGTGGTGACGGCGGCGGTATTTTTCAGCATGGCGTTCGATGCCAAGGGTGCGGTGGACTCTGGATGGAATTTGCCATTGTTGGATATGGCACGCACCACAGCTAAAGGCCCCGATTTGGGAGCGGGACCTATTCGAATCGCCTGCGCCAGCCAGTGCCCGATCGCCTACTTCAAAGACTGGTTGTGGGACCCGGACATGGATCCCGAAGGACCACAATTCAAACAAATTAAACGTTCGCTTAAACGTAATCGCCTCGGGGTGCATTTTCGCTCCACTCGCACATCGGATGACGCCGTCGGTGGATTTTCCGCGCAAGAGACGCAGCGCCTCGAAGCTCATCTTTCGCAACATTTCAGCAAACAATATGAAAAAGCGTTGCGCGAACAAATGTCGCAGTTGTTAGAGGGGCAGCGTTTGCGCATCGCCAGCATGGTCAGTGATCGCGACCAGGCGGTGCAGACAATGCGCACCGATTTCGAGCGGCGTATAGAAGAGCTGCAAAAGCAGCTCGAAGAAAGCGAAATTGCACGGGCGGATTTGGATAAACGCAACCAGGAGCTACGTCTGACTATTGATGGTCAGGTGCAAAAAATCGAGGGGCTGCGAGAGTATTACGAGCACAAATTGCGGCGGTTACAGGGCTCTGACAGTGAAACGCTGGAGACCGTGCGTGCGCGACTTGAAAGTGAAATGCAAAATCGGATGCGCAGCGCCACTGGTGAATTAAATGAGTTGCTGAAGATGAAAGAGGTGGAGCTGCAATATCGCGTCGAACACGAGGAGCAGCTGCAGCAGGAAATTTTCCGCCTGCGTCGCGAACATCAGGAATCGCTGGTCAGCAGTGGCGACCAATTTCTCGAAAATCTTAGCCGCAAAGGCGTTAACTTCGTTACGTATCAACCCGGCGCAGGTCATATCACCATCCCTTATTCGGAGATGTCACTTTTTCTGGAAAATCCGCCCGCGTTTACCGCTGCCTATTGCGGCGTGAGTGAAAAACAATATCTCGCCTGGCTTCGGCATTACCAAGCGCCAGTGTGCAATGCTTTGGACGATAACGGTGAAATGTGCTGTGCCAACCTGCACCGCGTAACCAGTCCCACCGACTTTGTCGTCGGCGAGAGCGATGTATGTGATAAACACCAGCGTACGCAGCGACCCGGCAAGCTTAAAGCGATCTGAAGTGTCCCTCTTACCGCTCTCTTGGGCACATTTGTCACTCCGTGAAGTGGCAAACCTCGCGCCGGTGCAGCTGTTGAAATGGAGGTTGGCGGACACGTTTGGCCTGGAAGTCGCCATGCGGCGAGAGGACCTTCTTCACCCAACCCTCGGTGGCAATAAGTTTTACAAACTTGCCGGCCATCTCGATGCCTTCCGGAAAAGCGGCGCCTATCGCCTGCTGAGTTTTGGGGGTGCTTTTTCCAATCATCTCTACGCCCTCGCTGCCGCCGGTCATGAACTGAATATTCCTACCGTAGGCATTGTCCGTGGCGAAAAACCAGAGCGACTCAGTCCGACGCTGCAGGATGCGACGGGACTGGGTATGGAGCTGGTTTTCATCTCCCGCGCGGAGTATCGCCTCAAGTCCGACCCTCAATGGATAGCGAAATTACGACTTCGTTTCGCGGATGCGTATGTTATTCCAGAGGGCGGGGGCGACGCGCTTGGCTCGGAGGGGTGCATGGTATGGGCGGCCGCTGCCGCCGCTGCATCCCCTTGGCGACCCGATGTGATGTGCGTAGCAGTTGGAACCGGTGGTACCGCTGCAGGAGTGCTTGCGGCAAATGTCAGCAAGGAGGTGGAGGCTTTTCTCGTTCTCAGCGGAACGCCGGCAGAAATTACTGACATGGAAACCGAAATTGTGACGCGAGCATGTGGGTTGACGGCAAAGGAACGGTATCAGTTGCCGTCTTTTCACCTGGAAAGCAACTATTCTTGTGGAGGGTATGCGCGTTTGCCAGCGGAGTTGCGCCAATTTATAGGCGAATTTGAGGCGGAAACAGGCGTACCTCTGGACCCGGTCTACACCGCAAAAATGATGTGGGGTATAGCGCATAAAGCCCGCAGTGGGCAGTGGCAACCGGGCACTCGAATATTGGTGCTCCATAGTGGTGGTTTGCAGGGCCGGCGGGGATTTCCCGCTCTCTGATCAAATCCCAAGGCGCACCTCGGTAGC
The DNA here is from genome assembly GCA_002432095.1 of Marinagarivorans sp. UBA5868. GTDB lineage: Bacteria > Pseudomonadota > Gammaproteobacteria > Pseudomonadales > Cellvibrionaceae > UBA5868. The sequence continues at coordinate 10,477 of DJFQ01000210.1, forward strand.
TGGGTAGCGCCTATGAAAGCTCATTCCATTCAGGATTCCCGCCCGCACGATCTGCTTGAGGTCGCCCAGGCTTTCATACCGCTTTGTGCATTGAAGCGCAGTTATCTTGAGTATCTGCTCCAGCAAGCCAGTGTTGATTATGTCTGCGCTGGGCAGCGGCTGTTTGAGCAGGGTACTTGCGATTACCGTCATCAATACCTGCTTGATGGGCGGGTATGTTTGTCGTACGCGTCTGGTTACTCCGAGAGCATCTCCGCTAAAGATGTACTTGTCCCCTTAGCCAACGAAATGCCGAGACCATGCGATGCTATCGCCGAGACCGACTGCACTATGCTGCGCCTGGACTCCGACCGTCTCGACCGCATACTCAGTTGGAGCCAGATTTCCGATTACTTGTTGAGCGAATTGAGCATGGAGCGTGACCGGGATGAGGATATCGCCTGGATAAAGACCGTGCTCAATTCGAACCTCTTTTATAAAGTGCCGCCAGTAAATGCTGAACGCATTCTGGATCGCATGGTGCCGCAGGTGGTGATGGCAGGCGAGGTGATTGTGCGGCAAGGGGAAATCGGCAATTGCTGTTATTTCCTTAAAGAGGGCACTGCCCGGGTTACCCGTCGTGACGAGAAAGGAACGGTGCAGCATCTGGCGGATATTGGTGCGGGTCGCTGTTTCGGCGAAGATGCGCTGGTGTATGAGACTCTCCGCAACGCCACCGTTACCATGATGACCGATGGCGTGCTTATGCGTCTTAGCAAAGAGGATTTCAAACTTCTGTTGTTGGAGCCTCAGGTGGAAGAGGTTGCTGAGGAAGATTTTGCCAGTCTGACGGAACCCCCTGTTTATCTGGATGTGCGCAGTCAAAGTGAGTATGACCAAGGCCACCTTGTGCTGGCCGCCAACCTTCCGTTAAATCTCCTTGCTCTTAAAAAACGCCTGTTGCGGCTCGATGTGCCTTATGTGTTTTACTGCGACACCGGACGCCGCAGCCGCGCGGCGGCCTATCTGCTGGGAAAGCAGGGGTTTAACACATTTGCGCTTCGAGGAGGCCTGGTGGGTGCCGACATGCAATATCAGTTGGCCAGTGATACCAGTTATCTACTGCGCGACGGCAAAGTGGCCAAGGGGTAAGGTTTCCGCGTTATTGACTGTCGGCTTGCAGGGCGGCACGCGCGGCTGCGGGCCAGTCGTCCGACACAATCAGCCGTCGAGCTGCCGACCGCGTATGCGCCAGCATCAACACACGATTGTTTTCGGCAAAATGCTGCTCTATTCGCTCCCGGTCTACGGGCTGTTTTTCCTCNNGCATTCCATCGCTTGCGAACAAGTCAGCCAGTTGTTTTCAGCGGGGTGAACCAGTAAGCCTGCACCGGCAGCCAGATGCAGCCGCAAGGGCTGGAAGAGTATGCCTTTAACCCAGAAATACCGCTGAAATGGAGCTTCGAATGGCGTTTCAAGCCGTTGGCTAAGTGGCAGTTGATGACTGCGCAGACGATCAAGTTTGCGGTCAAGGCGATCTTGCAGACTTGGTCCAAGCCAGTGGACTTCTCCTGCATGCTCGACACCAAGAAAAAATTTTACCGCTGTTTCCAGATGCACGGTCGCCGTCGCGCTGGTGAGGAGAAAGTCCAATTCACCAACGGTAATCCGGTTGCCGTGGGAGTTATGGGTATAAATGCGACGGTTGTGGTCGAGCACTCTTAGTTCCGCTAGAGGGGCATGACTGAGATAAAACAGGATGAGGCGCTCGAAATAGAGCCCTAGTCGTCGGCGGGACGCTTCCGCAACAAAGGCCTCAAGAGGCTGGGGATGGTGTTGAAGATGCTCCAACCACTTGCGCAATACTTCGGGTGATTGTGTGGGTACAAACCGGCGGTAGGGCGGTAGATCCTCCAGCAGATCAAAAGCGGGCGACAAGGTCCAACACAGATCGCGTACCAAGGGGTGATGAAAATGAAAATAGTCCGGCAAGTCGGTCGCGTCAGGCATTGTCTCAGTCGCTGAGTGTTTTGGCTGTTCCTGGGTAGATCATTCCCGGATAATAGGCTGCTTTCGTGTGCGGAAAAACCGTTTATGAGCCAATTCAACAAAGTCGGCCTGGTGGGGCGCCTTGGCAGTGAAGCTGCCTACTACTCGTTGCAGCGCCTTATTTTGTTTTTGCAAAAGCAGGGCGTGGAGATTTTTCTCGATGAAGAAACGGCGGCTTCTGCACCGGTCACCAAGTTGCCGCGGCTGGAGCGCGATGCCCTGGCGGATCAGTGTGATTTGGTGATTGTGGTCGGCGGGGACGGGAGTCTGCTCAGCACGGCGCGCAGCATGTGCCGCACCGGCGTGCCTTTGTTGGGTATTAACCGTGGCCGCTTAGGATTTCTCACCGACATCATGCCGGAAGAAATTGAGCGCAAGGTGGGTGCAGTACTCGACGGTAAATATCTGGCCGAAGAGCGTTTTCTGCTGGATTGCCATGTCTATCGTGGCGGCCAGTTGATGAGTTCCGGAACGGCGCTGAATGATGTGGTGCTGCATCCGGGCGAATACATCCGCATGATCGAATTCGAACTCTATATCGACAATGAGTTTGTCTATCGCCAGCGCTCTGACGGCCTGATTATTTCCACTCCCACCGGCTCCACAGCCTATGCGCTCAGCGTCGGTGGTCCCATCATGCACCCCGGCCTCGACGCTATTGTGGTTGTGCCTCTCAATCCCCACACGTTGAGCAGTCGGCCAATTGTGGTGCATGGGGATGCTGAAATTCGGGTGGTGGTCGGTGACCAGCGCGATATTCGCCCGCATGTCACCTGCGATGGCCAGACCCATCAGGTCACCACCGTTGATGACGAAATCGTCGTACGGAAAAAGCCGGAAAAACTGCGTTTGATCCACCCGGAAGATCACGATTTCTATGAAATCTGCCGCACTAAACTCGGCTGGGCGTCCCACGCCGGCAACGGCTTTAACTGAGGGGGATGTATGGCCGCGACGCCGGGGGACTGGCAGGGGTATGACATCATTGGCGACGTCCATGGGTGCGCGAACACTCTGGAGAAGCTTCTGCAAAAAATGGGGTACGAGCACGTGGCGGGGGCTTATCGGCATCCGCGCCGTCAGGCGGTGTTTCTTGGCGACGTGGTGGACCGGGGGCCGCATATTCGCGAGGCTCTGCATCTCGTCAAAAACATGGTTGATTGTGGCAGCGCGGTCTGTGTATTAGGCAATCATGAATTCAATGCGATTTGTTACACCACACCTGTGCCGCAGGACAGGGACCAGGGTTACGTGCGCGCCCACAATTCCCGTCACAACCGCCTGATCGCCGAAACCCTGGAGCAGTTCGCCTGTTATCCCGAAGAGTGGCGAATGTTTCTCCAGTGGTTCAAAACCTTGCCGCTGTTTCTCGAAATGCCAGGTTTTCGGGTGGTTCACGCATGCTGGGATCAAGGGTTGATCGACGAATACAAAGCACGCTACGGCAGCTCTCAGTTGCGCGAAGAGTTGATTGTGGAGTCCATGGATCCCCACAGTTTCGCCGGCCGGGTGTTTGACAGGTTGACCCGCGGGACTGGTATTTCCCTGCCGCGGGGAACCACCATTACCGGGCGGGATGGTTATGTCCGCGAATCCTTTCGTACCAAATTTTGGGCTCACAACCCGAGAACGTATCGTGACGTTGTTTTTCAACCGGACCCGCTGCCCGAGGACATTGCCGACAAACCGCTGTCTGTGTGGGAAAACGAGCAGCTGCTGCGCTATGGCGCCCAGGAGCTTCCTGTGTTTGTCGGTCATTATTGGTTGCAGGGCAGCCCTCGGCCGTTACGGGGAAACGTGGCGTGTCTTGATTACAGTGCGGTGAAGTTTGGTCGTCTGGTGGCTTACCGTTTTGACGGTGAGAGCAAACTGTCCACGGATAAATTTGTCTGGGTGTATGTCGATCCAGAACACTAAAAGGCAGCAATAATGACCATGGTGAAATTATGCGGTTTTGCACCAGGGCAGGATCTCTCACTGATACGCGATCATCTAGAGGCTCAGGGGATACCGTATCAAGTGCGCGAATCGGGTGGGGGCGCTGAGCTTTGGGTGGACGATCAACATCTGGATATGGCCGCAGCTGTGTTGGACCACCTGGTGCGGCGCGACCCCTCCGCCTCGTCTTCATCCCGGCGGATTTTAGCGAAGGCTTTCTTGCACACTTGGCCGATCACTATTGCCACCATGTTACTTGGCGTTGCAGGCTTCCTGCTGGTGGCGTTCGCGCCGGGCTGGCTCGGGGTATTCACGTTTACGGAAGTATCGCTTTATGTAAGTTACGCCATGTCAGCCAGCTTTGTGCAGACCTACTGGGTGGAGCATCAATGGTGGCGGTTGATTACGCCGGCGTTTCTGCATTTCGGTATTTGGCACGTGTTGTTCAACAGCATGGCGTTATGGGAACTGGGGCGCAGATTAGAATTTGTGTTGCCGCGATTCATATACCTAACGGTTTTGGCGGTTACGGGAATTGCGGCCAACGTGATGCAGCATCTGTTACCGGGATCGCCTATTTTCGGGGGCCTATCTGGCGTGATATTCGGTCTGTTTGGCGCCATTGCGGTTTTGTACCGACGCACTGCCTCACCAGTTTTGAATCTCCCTCGCGGACTCTATATCCTTGCTCTGGTTTCGCTTGTGATTTTGCCATTCGTATTAAAGACGTTTGCCATTCACGTAGCTAACGGCGCGCATGTCGGAGGTTTGGTTGCCGGTCTGGTATTGGGTGCGGTTTTGCCAGTGAACTTAGTGCGACGCTTCCCAGAACAGGCTCCTTCCACCTACATTTGATCGTCAATATCTCGTTTTTGTAGTCGCTGCTGCAGGTTGTTTTAGATGAGTAATTCCCAAATTCAGGCTGTGCTTGCCGCCATGACCCCGCAGGTTTATGAGCGTTTTAAAAATGCCGTTGAGTTGCGCAAATGGCCCGATGGTAAGACATTAACCAGCGAGCAGCTGCAAACTTGTCTGCAGGCCATCATTGCGTATGAGCACCATCATTTCCCCGCCGAGCAAAGAACAGGTTACGTTCCACCTAAGACAGAACCCTGCGCCGACGACAGTCACATCCACACTCATGAAACGCCGCTGACTTGGCGTAAATAATCGACACATATGCCAGGGACGGCACTCCATATGAGACGCCCTGAATGACCGCATCCCAACCGAAAACGATCCATCTAAAAGATTATTGCCCGCCCGAATTTCGCATCCTGACAACTCACCTGCATTTCAACCTGCAACCGCAATTTACCGAAGTAAAATCTGTGCTGCGGCTGGAGCGCCAAGGTGGCGGAGAAGTGCCTTTGCGACTTCATGGGCAGGATTTGCAGTTGCGCGAGTTGAGCCTTGACGGTCGCGCCTTACGCCCAGAGGAATACGCATTGGATGAGGATGGGCTGACGGTGTACTCGGTGCCGCAGAGCTTCGAATTCAGCAGTACTGTGCATATCGAACCGCATAAAAACACGGCGCTCGAAGGTCTGTACCAATCCCGCGGACTCTACTGCACGCAGTGCGAAGCCGAAGGGTTTCGCAAGATCACTTATTACTTGGATAGGCCGGACGTGTTAAGCGTTTTCACGACTACTTTGGTGGCGCCACAGCAGGGCTATCCAGTTCTTTTGGCCAACGGTAATCGAATTGATTCGGGGGTCAACGACGATGGCACCCACTATGCGACTTGGCACGATCCATTTCCCAAGCCCGCTTATTTATTTGCGCTGGTCGCTGGCGATCTTGCTTGTGTCGAGGATGAGTTCATTACCTGCAGTGGACGGCGCGTGGCACTGCAAATTTTTGTGGAAGAGAAAGATCGCGATAAATGCGGACACGCTATGGCGTCACTGAAAAATGCCATGCGTTGGGACGAGGAGGTATACGGTCGGGAATACGATTTGGATATCTACATGATTGTCGCGGTGGATGACTTCAATATGGGTGCCATGGAGAATAAAGGCCTTAACGTGTTTAACACTTCCTGCGTCCTCGCTAATCCGCGTACTACGACGGATGCGGGATTTCAGCGGGTAGAGGGCGTGGTAGCCCACGAATATTTCCACAACTGGTCGGGTAACCGGGTGACCTGTCGAGACTGGTTTCAGTTGAGCTTGAAGGAAGGCTTCACCGTATTCCGCGACGCCGAGTTTTCCGCCGATATGGGCTCACGCACTGTTAAACGTGTGGAGGATGTCCAGCTATTGCGCACGCTGCAGTTTGCCGAGGACGCCGGCCCAATGGCGCATCCGGTGCAGCCGGCGTCGTTTATTGAGATTTCCAATTTTTACACCCTGACCGTTTACGAAAAAGGCGCCGAAGTGGTGCGCATGATTCATACCTTGTTGGGGCCGGAGCTGTTTCGCCGCGGCNNTATTTCGAGCGGCACGACGGCCAGGCAGTAACCATCGAAGATTTTGTCCAGGCGATGGCGGACGTGTCCGGAAGGGATTTTGCCCAATTTATGTATTGGTATCGGCAGGCGGGGACGCCAGTGTTGAACGTCACTGATCGTTATGATGTGGAGCGCCGGGAATATCACCTCACATTTGTTCAGTCACTGCCAACCACTCCAGAGGCCAGAGCAGAGCAAAAGCACCCACTGCACATTCCCGTGGCGATGGGATTGTTGGGTGAGGCAGGAGCATTGCGCTTGAATCTGGCCGGTGAAGCGTTGGCAGATCTTCCCGCCGACAATACCCATAAAGTGTTGGAGCTGACTAAGCCAGAACAGACCTTTGTCTTCGTGGATGTACCAGAGCACCCAGTTCCCTCACTGCTGCGCAATTTTTCGGCGCCGGTAAAGCTCAACTTCGGTTACAGCAAACAGGATTTGCTGCGCCTTATGACCCAGGACGCAGACGGTTTTTGCCGCTGGGATGCCGCGCAACAGCTGGGAATTTTGTGCATACAGGAGAACCTCGCCGACCCCCAATACCTTGCCAGCGCGCTGGTGGAGGCATTTGCCCCTTTATTGGACGACACAGAACTCGATCCAGCGTTAGTGGCGCTAATGCTTGATTTGCCATCGGAAGCTTATTTGGGTGAGCAGCAAAAAGTGGTGGACGTGGATGGCAACTACCGGGCACGACGCGCGGTACAAAAGCAGCTTGCACAGGCGCTGGAAGAAAAATTCCGTGCTGTGTATGAGCGGTGCCGAGATGCATTGGTGGAGCTGGCTGAAAGCGTCAATGGGCAGGCAGTGGCGCTGCGCAGTCTTAAAAACCGCGCCCTCAGCTATTTGATGTTATTGGACAGGGCTGATTATCAGAGCTGGGCGATGGAACAGTTTGATAACGGCGGCAATATGACAGACGTGCTAAGTGCGATGAGCTGTCTGGTGCATAGTGAGATAGCGACGCTCGCCCAAGAAAAGCAGCGGGTTCTCGATCGCTTTTATGCAAAGTGGCGGCACGAGTCGCTAGTGGTAAATCAGTGGCTGTCGGTGCAAGCCGCGAACCCCAACCCAGGTGCGCTGTCCCGGGTCACAGCACTGTTGCAGTCGCCGGCGTTTGATATCCGCAATCCCAATAAAGTCCGCAGTTTGATCAGCGTGTTCGCCAACCAGAATATCGTGCATTTCCACGCCTTGGACGGCAGTGGCTACGCGTTTTTGGCGGACCAGGTCCTGCTGCTCAACCGGCAGAATCCGCAGATCGCTGCAAGGTTGCTCGCGCCTCTGACTAAGTGGCGAAGATTCGATAGCGGCCGACAGGTGCTGATGAAAACTCAGTTGGCACGCATCGCCGCAGAGCCGCAATTGTCGAAAGACGTTTACGAAGTGGTGAACAAATCTCTAGTGGAGTGATCTCTTATGGCGTTCTGGCGTTCGGATGACCGGCAATATTCAGGATTTGCCAAACTGTTGCATTGGCTCACCGCGTTGACCGTGGTGGGCATGTTTGCCCTTGGCCTGTGGATGATGGAGCTCAGTTATTACGACTCTTGGTACAGGACCGCGCCGGACATTCATAAGAGCATTGGCATCGCACTCGTTATGGTCACCGCGCTCCGCCTTGTTTATAAGTTTGTGATGCCGCAACCAGGAGCCTTGCCCGGACATTCCCCGTTAGTGCGGGTGGCGGCGAAGGTGGTGCATTCCGTAATTTACCTGTTGCTGTTGGTGATGTTCGTGTCGGGTTACCTGATCACCACCGCCAAAGGCGATTCTCTGGTGGTTTTTGGGGGGTATCTGGAAATCCCCAGTGTCTTTTCCGGCGTTGACAACCTTGAAGACAAAGCCGGCGAGGTTCACGAAATTGTGGCTTTTACCTTGATTGGCTTGGCGGTATTGCACGCATTGGCGGCGTTGAAACATCACTTTATTGATAGAGACGACACTTTGCTGCGTATGATCCGTCGCAGCAGAGGCTAAAAGCATGCAACGCGCATTTGGCGGTTTGAAATAATTCTGAAGCAGTTCCACTCTGACGGTTTGCACAGGCCGTCAGCATTCCATGTAGGTGCAAAATCAATCCATTTGGAGAAAAGCATGAAAAAACGAATTGCGGGTGTAATGGCCGCGGTGGTTCTCAGCACCGCGGCGCATGTTCAGGCGGCGGATTACGCAATCGATAAGCAGGGCGCGCACGCGTTCGTGCAGTTCCGGGTCCAGCATTTGGGTTACAGCTGGCTGTATGGCCGCTTTAACAACTTTGATGGCACTTTTACCTTTGACGAAAAAGACCCAGCCAAAAACAAAGTGGAAGTCACCATCGACGTGACCAGCATAGACAGCAATCACGCCGAGCGTGACAAGCACCTGCGCAGCGAAGATTTCCTCAATACCGCTAAATTTCCCAAAGCGACTTTTGTTAGCACCTCATACAAACCGACGGGAGAAGATACCGCGGAGCTGACCGGTGACTTGACGCTGCACGGCGTAACCAAACCGGTCACTATTGAGGTGGAGCATATCGGGATGGGTGATGACCCTTGGGGTGGATACCGCGCCGGTTTTGAAGGTCGCGCGACCATCAAACCTGCGGAGTGGGGCATAGGCATGGCCAAGTTGGGGCCCGCTTCCGAAGAGGTGGAGCTGTTTTTGACCGTGGAAGGAATCCGCAAAGGCAAGTAAATAAGCCTTGAAAACAAAAAAGCGCTGCATCAAATGCAGCGCTTTTTTTTTATGCGTAACCAATGGGTTTTATTAGCGGGTTAAGTTAACCGTCTGCGGTGTTTCGCCAGTTAAATCCAGCGCCACTAACATATTGGTGGTCGAATCGAGCAATAGCAGATAGTTAAAGGTGGGATGAATCCTCATCTGCACAGGAGTGAATAACTGGCGAGGCGAGGCTTCGGCGTATTCATACACCACAGTGCGTTCGCCGGTGGTCAGGTCCGCAGCAAGAATGGCTTTGCGACCTGTATCCAGCACCAGGGCGCGGTTGTTGGGTTGATCGACGACAATGGCGCGCGGCAGGGTCAATACACCCTCGTCATCGGGTGTGGCCGATGGTGGGGAAAAATAGGTCCGCGACCCAGTGCTGGGATTGATTGCAACGATTGCGTTGACGCCACTGTCTGCTGCCAGCAGGCGGTCGTTCTCCTTGTCGAAGGCAATCCCCTCTATATTCGAAAAACTGTTGGCGAAATCGGGTCGCCCGTTGGCGGATAACACTTCATTACGATATTCGTCTCTGAGATCGAGTCTTAAGATTGCGATTGCAAATGAAGCGTAGGCAACACCAGCTTCAGCATCAACGACTATATCGGTCGGGACTGCCCCCACATTTCGAACCATGTTCGCTTCTTTTGTTGATGGGTCAAAAGTTACGAAACGTCCGTTGATGTTCGCGAGCAACATGGTTTCGTTGATCGGGTCCCAGGCGCCTCGGTAAGGCGTGATCAAAACCTCGTCGTTGGCTTCGACATTGTTTGTGGCCGAATTGTTAAGAATATCCTTGCCACCAAAATAGAGGTTGTAGCCAAAGACCGTCGAAAACCTGTTCTCGAGTAGATAAGTTTGGTTGTCGTTGCGGAAGAAGACGTCGGATGGCGCTATGTTGCTGGTGTAAGTCTTGCCGTCGACAGGCCCGGTCGCTGCAGCCAAAGTGCGCGCACCGGTAGTAGTGTTGACTTGTAGTACCGCGTCCAACGCGTCCTCAAGCAGGTAAATTACTCCCTCATCAGCGCTGTAGCTGATTCCGTTAACCTTACGGAGCCGATAATCCCCATTTTCTGGCAATGAGGTTGAACTGAGATTTTTGGCTATTTTTGTGGCGATATCAATTTTCACCACAGTTGGATCAAGTGCAGTATTCTCGCCAGAGTCATTTAAGAGGTAGAGCTGCTGAGTGGCGACATCAATATCGAGCATGCGCGGCGCGCGCAGGCTGAATGCTTTTTTGTCGCTGTCAGTGAGGCTTAACAAAGTCCGCTTGCCGTCACCGGCGCTGATCGCGATGAGGCGCCCAGCATCCAAGGTATACAAAGTTGAATTGGTGGGATTGTAGGCAAGGGATATGGGATCCAATAGCGGGTGCTGGATGCTGCCTCCATCTTCCACTTCGGGCACGTCCCTATTGGAAACTACAGTGCGAGCACCCGAGTTAAGATCAAGTTTGTAGACAATTCCAGAAAAACCCTTGATGGTGTTTTCAGTGCCTTCAGGAACCAAATTGCCGTTTCGGTCGAAGTAGCGAATCTGGCGATCAGCGATATAAGCGATGTTGCCTACTGTCACCATAGAGCTTGGAGTATGGTTAAGATACGGCTCGTCAAAATCGGGGCTGTCGAAAATGGATTGTGAACCGGACGTCAAATCTATCGCAACGAATTCAGGATTGGCGTCATCAAAGCTGGCTAATGCTTGGTGGACCAAAATTCGATTGCGGGGCAGGTCCTTTACCATTCCAATAGGATTTTGGATCAGGTTGGTTGAGCCCGGTGGCGGAGAGAAGGTGGAAAGTGTGCCGCTGTCTTCGTCCACTGCGATGACGCTGTTGAG
>DJFQ01000224.1:0-11024 GCA_002432095.1 Marinagarivorans sp. UBA5868
CCAGCGGCTTTTATAGAAGCGCACGCTAAAGCCGCGCGGCTCCACCCCCAGCAATGGCGCCAGCGCCTTGATCCGCCCAGGCAAATAGGCTTGCGCCTGACCGGCAAGCCAGCGGGCGATCTTGGCTTTGTAGAGCAGCGGATCAGCGCCGATCAACAATCGGTCGCCATCGCGCACCACTCCCACCGCCGGTCCTGTCGCTTCCAACAGCAGGCGCTCCCCCAAAAATGGCAGCTCCGCTCCTGGCCCCAATTTGACTGCCGCCTGCTGGGCGATGGAGGTGCGCTGCAGTTCCAGATGCTTGTTGATCCAGCGGGCTTTCTGCGCGACAAACGCACGCACCTCCGCCATTGAGGCGCGCACCGGTGCGGTCACCGTGACTTCGCCACGATGTACTTTGATACCGATGGACCGCCGCCGCGCCGAGCGCTTGAGCTGGGCTTGCAGATCCGCGGAGATGGGAATCAGCGTCATGGGAGGGGCCGCCGTAAATGAGCCAGCAATTCCACATGGGGCGTCTGGGGAAAAACATCTATCGGTTGCAGCTCTTCGAGGCGATAGCCCGCCGCGAGAAAGTCGCGCAAGTCGCGAGTGAAAGTGGCCAGATCACAGGAGATGTAAAAGACCTCGCTTATGCGGCTGCGGCGATCGAACAGACCGTTGCGGCATTTAAGCCCATCCCGAGGCGGATCGAGCACCAAAATCTCGGCGGCTTGTTGCCGCTTAATCAATTCCGCAAACGCGACCTCATTAAACAAATCGCAGACGACTGGAGTGACGCCGGCCAAGCCCCTACTTGTGAGCGCGGCTACTGCCTCGGTTACCGCTTCCACCGCAGTGATGGATACAAAACCCGCCGCGGCGATCACATCTGTGAAATTGCCCGAACCGGCGAAAAGTTCGAGCACCGGCAGATGCGAAGGTAGCAGCTGTAAATGTCGCGACAACCAGTCTCGCATCGCCTGGTTTTGCTGCTGATTCGCCTGTTGAAACGGTAGACGTTTGTTAACACTCACATTACTTGCAGATATCGATTCGTCAATATCCAGTGTCGTCCATTCCTGCTTGCGATGCGGAATCCACTCTACTTTCGGCAGTTGCTCCCGCAATGCTTTCAGGGTTGCGCGGTTATGCGGCGTAAGCACCAGGCAATCATCCACCGCCGCCAACTGCCGCTGAGAATTGGCAACGAAACCCAACTCACGTCCATCGGTTTTGAGTTGTGCACGAATTCGGTAACCGAACGGCTCCGGTGCCGCGAAGATCGGCTCCACCCGCTGGTTCGGCAGCAGTCGATGGATCGCCTGATCCACCCGCTGCTGCTTTGCACGCAGTTGCTCGGCGTAATCGACCATCATCCAGCCGCAACCACCGCACTGCCCCGGGGCAAAGCCATGAAAACGGCAAGGGGGAGATATTCGCGCCGAACTGGCCGCCAACACCTCGACCAATTCCCCGATGGCGTATTGACCTTTCATTTCCACGATCTTGACGCGCACCAGCTCACCCAGCCAGGCGCCAGGTACAAAAACCCTCCTGCCGTCCGGATGTTCCACCACGGCATTGCCTGTGTCGGCGAGTGCAAGCACCTCTGCCTCGAAGATCTGACCGATGCCCTGAGCTTTGCTCGCCGGCTTCGAACGTCCGCTTGAGATGAACCTCAGTCCCGATTTTTTGTGCGCCACTAGCTGATCACCTTCTTCGCTGCTTTCGCTCGTTTTGGCGCCACTTTGGGTCGCCACTCGCGAGGGTCTACCTGGTAGTAGGCCAGCAGTTCCGTAAACAGCTCCGGATGTTCTTCTGACAGGCTGTCCGGCTCTTCAAAAAAGCTTTCCGTGGCCACCGCAAAAAATTCTGCTGGGTTGGTGGCGCCATAGGTATCGAGCACTGTGTTCGCGCCGAAGTAGGCGTGGTCGCGTAGGGAATTGAATTCGCGGGAGAGAATGGTCGCCCAGCTGCCGTAGGCGCCTTTGCTGCGCAACAACGGTGCACCGTTCATGGCGCCGGATTCGGCGTCGAGCTGATGGGCAAATTCATGCAGCACCACATTGCGGCCATCGTTGAAGTCATAGACGCCTTGTTGCACGTCGTCCCAAGAGAGAATCACCCGACCGTTGTGCCAGGCCTCGCCGGCCAGCACGCCGTCTTCCGTCGACACCACGCCGGCGGCATCCTGCACCGTATGGCGTACGACGAATTCTGCTGGATACAGGTAGATCCAACGGACATTGCGGAAGTTGAGGGTCGGGCGATTGAGCAACAACAACGACGCACAGGCGGCAATCGTGAGGCGCATTTCCTCCGTCACCACCAAGCCTGCACAACCGACGAATTGTTTGCGGAAGAGAAACTGTTTGATATGTGTCTGCAGCTGTTCCTGCAGAGGCTTGGGCATATGGTCGTAAAACGGCAGGGCTTTGCGCACCTGCGTCAACCAGTTTTCTGGAAAGGGCGCTTTGCTGGCGCTGTACCAACGATAACGCCGCCACGCCCAAGCTACCGCCCAAATGCCGGCGAGACCACCGACAATGACATAAAACAGGACGGGGTCGCGCATAGAAATCAGGAACTCAAAAAACCGAAGGGCTCGAATTGTACAGCCTGGCGTCCAGGTATCAAACCGGACCCACCGTCGGGCGGGTCACGAAATGACATTAGGAGCTGCCTTTCGAAACTAGAAACCGTCCTTAGAATCTGGAGAAGCTATCGTTAGCANNCTAAAACCATGTTAGAAGCTATAAATCAGAAGCTATAAACAAGAGTGACCGCGGTTTGACGATCCGAGCTGACGCGGTCCTCGGGGACCTCTGAATTATGGGTAATGGTGAAGGAGGCCTTCATCGCCAGAGACTGATTGAGATTGGCGGTAAGCGCAGATTCCGCCTTGGTTTTGGTATTCGCTCCCGACTCAACCGCAACATCGCTGGCGAAGGTTTGGGTGAATTTCGCTGTCTCGCTGAAATCGTATTGGTAAAGCACGGATAGGCGCACCATGGCGGACTCTTCTTTGGCATTGTCTTCCAGCAGCGTGCCATCGGGCGCGCGGACCTCGTCGGTGCGACTGAACGACATACCGGGACCGACGCTGTAATCCAGAAACGAACTGGTGCCTTGGAACAACCGGTCGGAATAACCCACCGCAACCGACGCCTGGTAATCGTAACCAGAAAATTTGTCTTCATCGTAGGAACCGAAAACAAAAAGGGCGCGGTGCTGACTGTCGAGTTTGTAGTCCGCTTGCGCCGAAGCAAAGTATTTTTCCGCGGTCACCTGGCTTTCCTCCCAGGTTTGCCCGTCCCGCTCCACTTCGAGCTGATCCTCTTTGTAGAGCGCCTCAAGCACATATTGGTTACGCCAGCGGGTGAGCTCATGCTTCAGGTTTAATTTGGCTTTGAGCGCGGTGGAATCGGTATTGCCCGAAGTGGTCAAGAACCCCAACTCCGCATCCGCTGCGAGCGGCTTTTCGGGGGCCTGAGCAAATGCCTGTCCCACTAGCGCCGAAGCAGCAATAACCGCCGCTGAAAGACTTATTTTCATCATGAACTCCTAATGTTGTTGTTTCTGTTGCAAAGAAAGCGAAGAGGGAAATATTGATTAAGGTGACTGCGCCAAGGCTATAGCGCCCAAGGCGCCCGCCATGCTGCCCAAACCGGGTGTGGTGATAAACGATTCCATTACTGCTTTCTGATCGCCGAGGTACCCATTGATTTGGGCTAGATAGGCCCGCCGGATCATTGGCAGTAATTCAGCGCGCTCCATCACGCCGCCGCCCAATACGATGCGTTGGGGCGAATAGGTCAACGCCAGATTCATGCACATCATCGCCAGATAATGCGCTTGCAACTCCCAAGCGGCGTGGCCATCCGGGAGCGCTTTTGGGTTCTGTTGCCAGCGCTGCTGCAGAGCCGGGCCGGCAGCGAGACCTTCCAGGCAGCCGCCGTGATATGGGCAGACGCCTGGAAACGGATCCCCCGGATAACGCGGCACCAACATATGACCCGCCTCCGGGTGCATAGCGCCGTGCAGTAAATTGCCGTCGACCATCACTCCAGCGCCAATGCCGGTGCCAATGGTAACGTAGACAGCGCTGTGCAGGCCCTGTGCAGCGCCCCAACGCTGCTCCGCCAGGAGTGCGCCATTAACATCTGTGTCGAAATGGATGGGCAATCCGAGCACCTGCTCGAAGTAGCCGACCAAATCTGTATCGACCCAATGGGGTTTAGGGGTAGAGGTTATAAAACCATAGGTCGGGGAGTCGCGGCGCAGATCCACGGGACCAAAACTGGCGATTCCCAGGGCGGCAAAATCGCCGTGCTCGGCCTGCGCACGGAGAAAAAAATCGCGACAGGCGACCAGGGTCGCTTCTGGATAGGTAACGGGAATCTTTTGGTGAGCCCGCACTTGATCAGGGCCGCCCGCAACGATGCATTTGAATTCAGTGCCGCCAGCGTCTATGCCGGCGTAAAGCTTATCGGTCATGAAGATTGCTCTCGCCAGAGAATGGTGGACACGCCGATCGCCTCCTGATCGACAAATGCCAGATGCTCCTCCATCGCCGGAATCAATACATAATCGGCATAGGGGCATTGCGTGCTGCCAGGGTGATATTGCTTTTCTTTATCGCCCCCCACCGCTGAGTGGCCGCGACCAATGCGCAAAATATCCAGCATTGGCTGATAGCCAGGCTGCCAGGCCTCCACGCCCGGAAACACTTGTTTAAGCGCGGCGAGGATAGCCATACCGGCAAAATCCAGATCGCCCCAGAAAAAGCTGGGCATTTGTTTTTCGCCAATCCAAAAAGCGGTAAAGCGCTCGCGCTCTTCCGTACTCACCATATTCACGTAACTGAACACCGCCTGCCCCGCCTCGCGCACACGCAGCGCCGCGCCGCGAAAGCCAGCGAGGTAAATCAACCCGGTTCGCGCTGGCGCAAGAGCCACGAGTCCGAGATAGGTGTCCTGATTTTCAACGAACAGAATTTCTTCAAAATTGGCCGGTAGGTATACCGAGAGCAGTAGCGGTCGGCTGAGCAGACGGCCGGCGATACTGGGAAACGTGGCAAGCAGTAACAGTTCTTTACGATCAAGAAATTTTGATGCTCCCCAGAAACATCGGGCAGATAGCTGGCGCAGGGTCATGGGTTGCTGTTCCAGCGCTGCGGGGATGGTAGCGAACGCAGCGGCGAGCTGTTCGTACGTGCGCCCAGGAAAGCGCAGGACCTCGCGGCTCAAGGCATCACCACCGTCTTCAAAAACGTGCAAATAGCGAGCGAGCGCCGTATCCCAAAGGTGCTGACGTGGATCGAATGCCGGCCGTTCCAACCACAGGCGCACTCGCTCTTCGGCTTCATATTTAAGTTGAATCAGGCCATCGTCATAGTCATTGTTGCCGGGGCGTTGCCGCGCTTTGAGCTTGAGATCCAACACACCGATTTTGGCCAACTGTTTCAGGTCATCCCAGACAACATCCACCTGATTCTGGTCGGTGAAGTCATAGAGCTCCGGCGTTTCGCGGGCGGAACACTTCAACTGCCAGCGCATGCGCCCGGCGTCCGCCTTATCCAGCAGGCGATGCAATAGCGCGTGGGTTTCTTCGGTCAATAAGGGGGCTTCGCTCATAGACAGGTTCCGTGGTAGATGGAAGATCGAACCAGACGCGCAAATCGCTCGCTTGCGCCTCCCTTAATATGAGTGAAAAAAAGCCTTCATGCAAAAACAGAAAAGCCGCTGGCGAAGCGGCTTTTCTGTTGGCAAATGGCAGTACCGGATCAGACCTCGATCATGCCCCGGACTTTTTTCATCGCGTTTTTTTCCAGTTGGCGTATACGTTCGGCGGAAACGCCATATTCCGCGGCCAATTCGTGCAGGGTGGCTTTCTCTTCGTTCAACCAGCGTTTTTGCAGAATATCGCGGCTGCGGTCGTCCAGCTTTTCCAGGGCAGACTCTAAATTGCTGACGCTGGTATCTTCCCAATCGGAATTTTCCAGAAGCACAGCGGGGTCATAACGGCGGTCTTCCAAGTAGTTCGCTGGCGCTAAGTAAGCAACATCATCGTCCTCATCAACACCGGCATCAAACCCCGCATCATAAGCCGCTAGGCGGCCTTCCATGTCGTGCACATGTTTAACATCCACGTTCAAATCTTTGGCCACTGCCTCCGCTTCCGCCCGACTCAACCAGCCCAGGTGTTTTTTCTGTCCGCGCAAATTGAAAAACAGTTTGCGTTGAGCTTTGGTGGTGGCGATTTTGACAATGCGCCAGTTGCGCAGGATGAATTCATGAATTTCGGCTTTGATCCAGTGCACGGCAAATGAAATCAACCGCACACCCTTTTCCGGGTTGAAACGCTTGACCGCTTTCATCAAGCCGACGTTGCCTTCTTGAATCAGGTCGCCCTGAGCCAGTCCGTAACCTGAATAGGACTTGGCGATATACACCACAAAACGAAGATGGGCCATAACCAAGCGGCGCGCGGCATCGAGATTGTTGCGGTAGTAAAGATCCTCTGCGAGAGCTTTTTCCTCTTCAGCAGAGAGAATCGAGAACCCGTTGACGACCTGAATGTACGCCGCCAGGTTCTGGCCCGGTGCGAGAATGTCGACAGGTTGTAGTTGGGTGCCCATTGAAAATCCTCCTAATGAATGGCCGATGGAGTTTAGCACTGGTGAACCAGCCTGACCACCGGCGCAATTTATGGTTTTTGACCCGTTTTTCAAGCCCTTAGATGGGCAAAGATCGGTAGAGTTCGCGCTCCGTTGCGATAGATTTGATATGCGCCAAATCACCTGCAAATTAGCTCACCGCGGCTCTATCGCACTTAAATGGCGACCTACAGCAAGCCAGGCGCCGAGCAAGCCCAGAGCAATGCAGCAAATGACCAAAGCCACGCACCCAACGAAACCCAAGCCATGCAAAACAAAAGTGTCCTGATAAGTCGCCGCCAGGGTGCGCACGGGACCGCCCAGGGACGCTACGCCCACGCTGACCAATAAACATGAAAGCAGGCCGCCGATTACGCCATACCAGAATCCGGTATAAAGAAACGGGCGCCGAACAAATCCGTCCGTACCGCCCACCAATTTGATCACCACTATCTCCTCGCGCCGGCTCTCGATCTCCAAACGAATCGTATTGCCTATCACCAGTAACACACCCAGGCCCAACAGGCCGGCCAATCCCATCACCAGCTGCTTGCCCAGAGTCATGATGGCGTTGAGACGGCGCACCCAGTCCATATCCAGGCTGACATCATCTACCAGAGCATCACCGGCAATACGCTGACGCAGCGCGTCCAGCTGTGCAGGTGCCGACATCGCAGGGGCGGGAGTGACCACCAGAGTTGGCGGCAAGGGATTGTTCTCCAGAGCCGTTAACGCTTCGCTGAAGCCCGACTGAGACTGAAAAGACTGTAGTGCCTGCTCTGGGGAAATGTATTCCAGCTCTTCAATCTCCGGCATCCCCTGCAGCGTATCGCGGAATCCGTTGATGGCAGTCTCTTGGGAGCCCAGTTTCAGGAATACCGTGATTTTCGGGCTTGAGTCCCACCGCTCGCCGACCCGCTGGACGTTGCCCAGGGCCAGCAGCAGCGTTGCCGGCAGTGCCAGTGCGATAGCCACAACCAACGCGGTCATCAATGTTTGCAGCGGTGTATCGGCCAAACGACCAAAGCTGTCGAGTGCGGACGCCCGGTGATGTTGGTGCCACGCCTGCCAATGATCAGCAAAGCCAATGCGGGAGTGGCGGGCACCGCGGGCAACGGGGTCGCGATTCATGCCGGTACCTCGCCCTGAACCAGCACGCCATCATGAACCAACTGACCCTGCTCAAGGGTCAGTACCCGCGCACCCATGGAACGGATCAGCGACCAATCGTGGCTGGCGATTAATACCGTCACCCCAACCTGATTGAATTCACGAAAGAGCTGCATGATGTCCGAGGACAGATTCGGATCCAGATTTCCCGTAGGCTCATCCGCCAGCAGAACCGGCGGCTTATTCACCACAGCCCGAGCAATACCCACACGCTGTTGCTCGCCGCCGGAAAGAGTGATGGGGTTGACCCTTTCGCGCTCAAGCAGGCCCACCTTATCTAGCGCCGCGCGTACCCGCCGACCGACCTCTCTTTGATGAACCCCGGCGATCTGTAGCGGCAGCGCCACATTGTCGAACACGCTGCGGTCAAACAGCAGCTGGTGATTCTGAAACACCACGCCCACCTGCCGGCGATGGAAGGGAATCTGGCCGGAACGCAGACGATTGAGATTGCGTCCGCCGATCACCACCTGTCCCTGAGACGGCCGCTCGATGAGCATAATCAACTTCATCAAGGTGCTTTTGCCGGCGCCGGAGTGGCCGGTCAAAAACACCATCTCCGCCTCATCCACCTGCAGGGTCACGCCCGTCAGCGCCTCGTAACCGTTGGGGTACCGCTTGCTGACGTTATGGAATTCGATCATGTGGGCGCGGCAAGATCACTGCGGTTAAACAGCGCATCAACAAATGGTTTGGCAGCAAACGGTTGAAGGTCGTCTATGCCTTCGCCAACGCCGATAAAACGAATGGGCAGCTTATGTTTTTCGGTAAGCGCAAAAATCACCCCACCCTTGGCGGTGCCATCCAGCTTGGTGAGGGCAATCCCGGTTACTCCGGCACTTTGCCGGAAGACATCCGCCTGGCTGACAGCATTCTGTCCAGTGCCCGCATCTAACACCAACAGAACCTCATGGGGCGCTGTCGCATCCAGCTTAGCCATCACCCGGCGCACTTTTGATAGTTCGTCCATCAGATGGCTCTTGTTATGCAAGCGGCCAGCGGTGTCGGCAATCACCACGTCGATTCCGCGGGACTTGGCGGCGGCGATGGCATCGTAGATCACCGACGCACTGTCCGCACCGGTGTGTTGTGCGACCACCGGCACCTTGTTCCGCTCACCCCAGATCTGCAACTGCTCAACTGCAGCGGCACGGAACGTATCGCCGGCCGCCAGCATCACCGATTTGCCCTCGTTTTGTAGTCGTTTGGCGAGCTTACCGATCGTTGTGGTTTTACCCACACCGTTGACACCCACCACTAAAATCACAAAAGGTTTGTGAGTGGCATCAATCTTCAGTGGCTGCTCCACCGGCTGCAGGAGATTGCGCAGCTCCGTTTGCAAAGACTCATAGAGCGCGCCGGAATCTGCCAGCTGCTTGCGCGCTACTTTGGCAGTTAGCGTGTCGATCAACCGTGTCGTCGCTTCCACGCCCACGTCCGCGATGAGCAGCTGGGTTTCCAAGTCTTCCAGAAGCTCGTCATCAATGGCCTTCTTGCCCAACAACAAATTGCCCAATCCTTCGCTGAACTGAGTGCTGGTGCGTTTAAGGCCTTGCGTAATACGGGCAAAAAAGCCCGGTTTTCGGGCCTCTTCCACCGCCGCGGTTGCGGGCTCAACAACGGCAGGAACTGGCTCGGCAATAACCGGTGTTTGAACAACCGGGGGTGGCGGTGGTGTGGGAGGTGCAGGCACAGGCGGCGATTGTGTTGCCTCGGGTGCTGGGGTAGATTGCGCAGCATCCTCTACTGCAGGTGTGGTTTCTGGTGAGACGGGCTTTTCTGCCTCATCTTTCTTTTTGTTGCGTTTAAAAAAGAACATAAGCCTTCACATGCCCACAAAAATGGCGTAATCGTACCACTTGTCCCCTGGAAATAAGAGAACACCTTGCCTCCATCACCAAAAAAGCCCTCGACAACAGGCCATCACAAGCTCCGCATTATTGGTGGTCGCTGGCGCAGCCGCACCCTCAGCTTTCCAGTGGTTGAAGGACTGCGGCCTACCGGCGATCGCATCCGCGAGACGCTTTTCAATTGGTTGACGCCAATTCTGCCCGGCAGTCGCTGCCTCGATCTGTTCGCCGGCTCCGGTATCCTCGGCTTTGAAGCGCTATCCCGCGGCGCAGATCATTGCTGTCTCATAGAATGCAATCCTGTCGCAGCGCGGCAGTTGCGGGCAAACGCCGATCATCTGCAAGCAGAAAATGCAGTGATCCAACAAACGAGTGCACTGGAATTTCTTGCTCGCCCCGCCTCGGAGGCGTACGACGTGGTTTTTATCGATCCTCCGTTTGCGGACAATCTATGGGAACCGGTGGTAAAACTGCTAACCAACGGTTGGTTGCGTGAAGAGGCGTTCATTTATGTTGAAGCTCCCACAAATCAATCTTTGTCTCTTCCGAGCGGATGGCAGACGCATCGGGAGAAGCGCTCCGGCCAGGTCTGTTACCGGCTCTACCGTTATGAGACAACTGGCCGTTATGAGACAAATGGCGATGCCGGCGTGTAATATGCGCGTCTTCACTTCGGCTCAGCATCGCCCCCGCCTGCCCACTCTCCAGGGAGTTTGATATGTCTTCCGGCACCAGCAAACGTGTGGTTTATCCCGGTACTTTCGACCCCATTACCAATGGCCATATCGATTTGGTGCAGCGGGCCAGCCATTTGTTCGATTCGGTTGTCGTGGCAGTGGCCGCCAGCCCGAAGAAAAAGCCGCTATTCAGCCTTGATGAGCGCGTGCAACTTTGCCGCGATGTGTTAACGCATCTCGATAACGTCGAGGTGTGCGGATTTGACTGCCTGTTAGCAAAGCTGGTGCAGGAAAAGGGCGCTTACGGTGTGGTGCGGGGACTGAGAGCCGTATCTGATTTTGAGTATGAATTTCAGCTGGCGAATATGAATCGCGCACTGGCACCGGAGATGGAAAGTCTGTTTTTAACGCCCGCCGAACATCTCTCTTATATTTCCTCAACGCTAGTGCGCGAGATCGCCTCCCTCGGCGGCAATGTTCACCAGTTTGTTCCTGAAGAGGTGGAGATTGCGTTGAAAGATAAATATCGGTCTTTGGGGCTAAATGTTTAATTCGTGCGGCCGTAAGCTTGAGCGGGCTGCACCGGGAGGGGTTCTGAAATCGCCGTAAACCCATCCATAGGGTCTGCCCCGCGCCCATCCGGGGCGCGAGGCTTTCAGAACCCCTCCCGGCACATCCCTTAATCCA
>DJFQ01000224.1:11128-34934 GCA_002432095.1 Marinagarivorans sp. UBA5868
CCATCCGCCTCAATCATCGCCCCGCGCGGCAATTCCTTCACGCCAATCGCCGCACGAGCCGGATAAGGCTGTTTAATAAAACGACCCATGATTTCATTCACCATCGGGAAATGGCTGAGATCGGTCAGATAAATATTGAGCTTCACAATATCCTGTAAATCGCCATTTGCTGCGCGACAAACCGCCTGAAGGTTCATAAAAACCTGTTCTGCTTGCGCAGCAAAATCCCCTTCCACCATTTGCATGGTTTCTGGAACAAGAGGAATTTGACCAGACAAATAAACAGTATTATTTACTTTAATTGCCTGGGAATAAGTACCTATGGCGGCAGGTGCGTGTTCAGTGGAAATAATGGCTTTATTGGTCATAATTAATGGCCCTAAGTCAATAAATAGAAATTTGAAAATGGCAGGAATTAATTTTTCGCCCGCGAAACCTTAGTAACGGAACGCATGGTGCGCACCCGACGCATAACGTCCGCTAAATGCACACGATTGCGCACGGCGATGGTGAGCGTAATGACACTGTGCTGAGCATCGCGCTCTTTCACCTGAATGCCTTCGATACTGGTACGAGTGTCAGCGATGCGCGTTGCCAGAGTGGCAATGATGCCGCGCTCAGATTCGACTTCCACTCGTAACTCAGTGAGAAATTCGCCCTCAACTTTCACCGACCAGTTTACATCACTGATATTTTCCCGCTTGCTGCGCAGATCCGCGACGTTTTTACAGGTATCCCGGTGAACCACCAGACCTTTACCGGTACTGATATGACCGATAATAGGGTCGCCGGGAATCGGCCGGCAGCAGCGCGCAAAACTGATCATCAAGCCGTCAGAAGAATCGATCGTAATTGGCGCTACTTGTTGCTGATGATCTTCTGCGTCCGGGCGCAAGGTTTTCGCCACCGAAATGGCAACTCTTTTACCCATCCCGATACTTTCGTAAAGCTCATCCAGTGAATTGACTTTGTTGGCCTCCAACAACTGCTGCAGCGTGCCGACACTGATCTGGTCGAGGGACAAATCCAGATTCGCCATGGCGCGGCTCAGCATGCGCTTACCTAATTCCACGGATTCCATGTGACGCTGATTCTTCAGGTAATGGCGGATTGCCGAGCGGGCTTTGGCGGTGACAACAAAATTGAGCCAATTGGGATTGGGTTGTGATGATTCTGAAGTAATGATTTTGATTTTTTGACCACTCTGCAGCACCTGGGATAAAGGTGCCGGACGGTCATTAATGCGGCAGGCAACGCAACTGTTGCCCACTGCCGTATGCACGGCATAAGCGAAATCCACCGGCGTGGCACCGGCGGGCAATTCGATGATTTCGCCTTTGGGCGTAAATAAATACACCTCATCGCGAAACAGATCGATTTTAACGTTCTCAATAAATTCCAGTGAATTACCGGTGTGCTGCTGAATTTCCAGAATGCGTTTAATCCACCGATCGATACGCGCCTGAGCGACATCGGTGGATTCTTCCGAATTCACCGATTTATACAACCAGTGCGCCGCCACCCCTCGGGATGCAAGCTCGTCCATCTCCTTGGTGCGGATCTGCACTTCAATTGGCACACCATGCATGCCGATGACAACCGTATGCAAAGACTGATAACCGTTGATTTTAGGAATGGCAATATAGTCTTTGAATTCCCCCGCCATGGGTTTATAGAGGTTGTGGATCGCCCCCAGAGTGCGATAACAGGTATCCACGTTTTCCACGATAATGCGGAACGCGTAGACATCCATAATTTCATTGAACGATTTATTCTTGGTGCGCATCTTGTTGTAGATGCTGTAAAGGTGTTTCTCTCTACCGATAACCAGCGCGCTTATATCTTCGCGCTGCAATCTCGCTTCAATTGCCGACTGAATATTTTCCACCAGCGCTTTGCGATTGCCGCGAACACGCTTGAGCGATGCCTGCAAACGCGCAGCGCGTAATGGGTACATCGCCGTGAACCCGCGATCTTCAAATTCGATACGCAAATCATTCATGCCCAGGCGATGGGCGATGGGGGCGTAAATTTCGAGAGTTTCTTTCGCAATGCGGCGTTTTTTGTCCGGGGGCATGGCGCCAAGAGTGCGCATGTTGTGCAAGCGATCAGCGAGCTTAACGACGATGACCCGAATATCCTTGGCCATGGCTAGAGCCATCTTCTGGAAGTTCTTCGCCTGTTTTTCCGCCTGGGATTCGTATTCGATTTTCGCGAGCTTACTGACGCCGTCCACCAATTCGGCGATCACCTCACCAAATTGCTCACCAATCGCTTCTTTGCCAATACCAGTGTCTTCAATCACATCATGCAGCATGGCCGCCATCAGGCTTTGATGGTCCATATGCATAGAGGCGAGGATATTGGCGACGGCGAGCGGGTGGGTGACGTAAGCTTCGCCACTGCGGCGAAACTGGCCGTAATGGGCCTGTTCCGCATAGTAATAAGCCCGTTTGACGCAGCTGATCTGCTCGGGCTCGAGGTAGGAGGAGAGCCTGTGACTAAGCGAGTCGATGGTTAACAAAGCGGCCCTCCCATAACATCAGTCCATCCCGGATGAATCGAGGGACAGATCCTGGTGATGATGACGCTGAGGTTCTGGTGGACGCTCGTCCGGCTCATCCAAAATGGCGGCGGTGATAAATCCTTCCTCAATTTCGCGCAGCGCCAATACAGTGGGCTTGTCGTTTTCTTCCGGCACATGAGGAGTTTTACCCATGATCGCCAATTGCCGGGCGCGTTTGCTGCCCACCATTACCAGTTCAAACCGGTTGTCCACGTGATCGAGACAATCTTCAACAGTAATTCTTGCCATGTTTTGTTCCACTTAAAGTGTGCTTATACCGCACGTTGGAGACGCAGGTCGGCGTAGTTTAACCAACTTTTGCCGCAGCCCTAAAGAGCCGGGATGGGCGCGGGAGTGTACGCAAATTGCTCAGTCAGGACAACAGGCTGCGCAGCAGCGCCTCATGGCGACGGGCCTGATGCTCCAGACGCAGCCGCTGGGCCTGGATGATTGCCTTGAATTCCATCAATGCCGTATCAAAATCCTGGTTGACGATCAGATAGTCGCTTTCCACATAGTGGGACAGCTCATTTTTCGCTTCCGCCATACGCGCCGCGATGACTTCCGCGGAATCCTGGCCGCGTCCTGTAAGCCGGCTGTGCAGGGTTTCCCGGGATGGCGGCAAGATAAAAACACCTACTGCATCCGGGATCTGGCGCCGCACTTGGGCGGCCCCTTGCCAGTCGATCTCCAGAATCACATCCACACCCGTGCTCAATGTGGACTCCACCCAACCTTTGGAAGTGCCGTAAAAATTATTGAATACCTGGGCGTGTTCGAGAAATTCGGCAACCTCCAACATCCCGGCAAATGCCTCTTGGGAAACGAAGTGATAATTCACCCCGTCGCTCTCGCCAGGGCGCATTGGCCGGGTGGTATGGGAAATGGAAACCTGAATGTCGGCGGTGGACTCCACCAGGGCTTTCACCAGACTGGTTTTACCTGCACCGGAGGGTGCAGAAACCGTGTAAAGAGTGCCTCGGGTTGTCATGCGCGGGGACCTGCTCAGTCTTATTTCATAAATGAATACTGGGCATATCGAAAGCCCAGCTTGCTTTAAGTGTAGTGGAACGGCGTGGATTATACGGACCCATCTGGCATTCCCAAATGGTCTTCCTCAATGCGTCTCCAGCCACAGCGCACGCAGAAAACCGGCAAATATTTCGGTAGACCCTGCAAGGTAGACGCCCATGTCATGCCCAACTCCATCCATGGTGATCCGTTGGTAACCAACATCGACCTGCTGGAAAACCTCGGTGAGAGGAAGAAACCCATTGGGCCTATCCTCACTTCCGTTCACCAACAGGAATTGAGGATCGAGCTGACGCAGCAACTCCCCACGCGCAGCAACGGACTCGAACAATGCAGCATTCCTGTGCCAAACACCGCCACCCCAGCTCACTGCGCCGCCGAACAGGTGCGGGTACTGCAGCACCATACGCACTGCACCACCACCGCCCATGGAAAATCCCGCCACTAGGCGATGACGCCGCTCCGGCAGTATCCGGTAATGCTTTTCGATATAGGGTAAAAGCTCCTCGGCGATCATATCCATCATGGCGCTGCGATACCCGGTCATTCCGCCGTTGGGGAAAACCACCAATGGTTCGGGTAACCCGTGCACGGCGACGACTTTTCGCATCAGCGACATAAATGCGGGCAGATCGGTGGTTTCATCGCCGCCCCGACCGTGGAGAAAGATAATCAGTGGAGCGGGTTGTTGATGTGCCGGAGGCAAAATGCTGACGCCTACCTTGTGACCCATCGCAACGCTGGGAAACGCCAGATGTCGCACTCGGGCGGGAGGCTTTTTCCACTTATTAACCCAAATCACTGGCTCCGATTTCGTCGTCGCCACAGGACGGCTCCAGGGCGGTTGAACATCCGTCAGCCAGAACAGAACAAACGCCGCGAGCACCAGCGCGACAAAACTGCCGAAGATAACAAGGTGTCTTTTGGACATACGAGACCGAATGATTTAGTCGTCAGACTCCGCGCTCTCGGTTGCCGCTTCCGGTTGCCGGCGGCGATCGCGGATTGCTATTGCTTTTACCAACGACTTCACCAAAAGTTCGCTGTACAAAGTGCCATTGCTCAGATAAAAAATGCCCACCGAAATATGCTTTGGATGCCAGCGATCAATCCAGTTCACCCCTGTGACGAAACTTACGCTGTCGATTTCACCAACCTCCGCACTGCGCTCCACCAGTTTGTATAAAATCAAATAACCCGGACTAACGGCCGCGTAATCTTCGCGAAACCCGATCTTCAGCAAAAACAACCGCCGTCCTACCCGGACGCCAAATTGTGCGGCGATAGGAACTTCATTGGAATACAAAATATTGATTTGGCAGCGGCCACGCTCGCCGTATTCCTTGAGTAGATATTGGTAATACGCAAGTTTTCGCGGTTGTTTTTTAATACTGGTGCCACCTTCACCCTTCCAACCGGAATTCTCGACGGTGAGAAAATCCTCAAACGCCACCGGCAGCTCTTCTGCGGTAGTTGCACACACCAGACGTAAATCTCCCTGCTCCTCGGCTTTGCGCAATTTCTTTTGCAATCCTTTGCGGAATTTGCTGCTGTAGCTTTCCCAAAAACTCGTGAAGCCTTGGCTAAATTCAATAAATTTAGACGCGTGGGTAACACGTAGATTTTTAGTCGGCGGGAGCAGGCTGATTGCACAACCGTTTTCCAGTACACACTGCCAACGAATAAATAGGAAAAATGGGATCTCGCGGCGCACGGAGGAAAGAAGCACATTTCGGTAGGGTGTCAAAGGCCGATCCGAAACCACGTCATTCACACCCATTTCGTTCGGGTAAAACAATTGCAACACAGGCAGCGCCACGCGTCCTTTGCGCAGAAAAACACGCTCGAACGGCAACACCGCAAAAAGACGTCCGGCGTCGTAGAGGGCGACAAAAAAAATCGACGCCGCGCTGCCGCCTAAAGCTTGCAGTTCTGCACCGTACCAATAAGGAAAATGGAGAAAATGATAACCGCTTGCCGCGGCGAGCTCCTGCCATTGGGGCAGCAGCTGTGCGTACCCTTCATGTCCGCCAAACACTTTGACCGCAACAACATTTGTCGCCTGCATGGAATTCAACTCAGTTACGCCGTTGTTCATATTGTCGAATCGCTTTATACACATCCACTACTGCCGCACCGGTCATCATGCCTACGTGATCTGCATCGACTTCACAGATCTGCAAGTCGCCGTGGACGATGGTTTTCAGGTCGTAATCTTTTTTTGCTTTGAAACCAAAACCAAAATTGGTTCTGGTGGCCTTTACCAACAGCGCATCGAAATCATAATGATGGGAGATGGATTCATATTGAATGGCGGCGCGATCAAAGGCTTTTTCCCGGACTTTTTGTACTTCGCTCATATCAGCGATAGGCGCGATACTGCCGCCCAGTTTGACGAGCATTTTTTGCATCCCTCGCGCAGCGCCGCGGCGTAGCGCAAGCACTCCTTCGCGCTGAAAACGCCGCTGAAAATCGGTTAACAATTTGCGAATCGAGCGATAGCCACTGGTGGATAGGTAGGAGTCCAGGAGGATGACGTTGGTGACGCTGACGCCTTCTTTGCGCAAAGTGTTTGCCGCTTCAAGTGCCACCAAGCCACCAAACGACAGGCCCACAAGGGTCAATGACGCGTAATTACCCTGGCGTTTAATGGCATCTATGTAGGACTGCACCAAAGAATCAAAGGAATATTGTAATTGTTGTGCCGCTTCAATGATTGCAAATTCCTTTTCGGCAAATACTCCAAACACCGGCCGCTGGTTATCGAATTGCTGGGCGAGGTCGCGATAAATTTGCACACCGCACAAACAAAAAACCGGTTCGCCTTGGCTTGCCGTATTAAGCTTTACAACACTGGCGGCACGACCGGCCTGCTCGCCGAGACTGTCGCGCAGGGCGCGCAATGTCGGTGATTCAAAAAACAGGCTGGAGGAAAAATTGAGGCCGGTCGCTTTGTGCATGTCACTAATGACCTGCAGCGCCAGAAGCGAATGCCCACCCAGCTCAAAAAAATTATCGTCTATGCCGATACACCCTATCCCAAGGGCTTTTTCCCAGACGGCGATCAGACTGCGGTCTAGATCATCGCGAGCACTGGCATCCGGCTTTTTCTTTTGCTCGTTGACACAATCCTTACCCATCGCCGCCAGAGCCTTGCGGTCCACTTTGTAGTTGGCAGTCATCGGGAATTCGGCTAACCAAATAAAGTGGTGCGGCACCATATGAGCCGGCAAATTACGTGTACAAAACCCGTGTAAATCTGACGTTGTGATCTCATCACCCAAATAAAAAGCCAACATTCTCCGATCACCTGGAGCAAATTCTGGGGCGACCACTGCAGCCTGTTTAACCTGTGGATGCTGGGCCAGAACATGTTCGATTTCCGACGGCTCAATACGAAAACCGCGGATTTTTATTTGGTTATCGATTCGGTTGACGTATTCAAGAACGCCATCCGCATGACGAATTACCGCATCACCTGTGCGATAGACCCGTCCTTCTTCCAGCAACGGATTAAGGATAAATTTTTCTGCCGTGAGTTCTACATTGCGGTAATAGCCCAAAGCCACGCCGGCACCGCCGATCAGCAACTCTCCCGGGATTCCATCTGCAACCGGATTTAATTTGTCATCGACAATATGGACAGAAGTGTTACGGATGGGCTTGCCGATATAAATTTTCTGATCATCAGGCCGAATCAATTGGCATGTCGACCACACGGTAGTTTCGGTAGGCCCATACATGTTCCACAATTCGCTGGCCGCAGCATGCATAAGCGGACGCAGATCATTTGGCAGGGCTTCTCCGCCCACCAAAATCTTCAGCGACCGGCGCGGGCGCCACCCGCGGCCTAACACCATTCGCCAAGTCGCCGGCGTAGCTTGCATCACCGCAATGGAATGCCTGTCCACCAATTGCTGGAGCACTTCCGGTGTCACCGCCTCGTGTTTGGAAGCCACCACTACATGCGCCCCAACCAATAGCGGCAGAAACAGTTCAAGAATGTGAATATCAAATGAAATGGTGGTAATGGCGAGCAGAGTATCTTGTGCGCCCAGACCCGGCTCGGTCGCCATCGACAATAAAAAATTGATCAGATTGGCTTGCGTGATGGCAACGCCTTTGGGATTCCCGGTGGAGCCGGAGGTATAAATCATGTACGCCAAGTCGGCTGGGTCATAACCGACATCGGCCAACGGGTGCGGGCTTTCGCCACCAGGGACAAGCAGGTCGCGCATGGTGACGGTCACGCCGGGAAATGCCAGGTCATCGCGCATTTCATCCGTCACCAGCACATCCACACCAGCATTTTCTAAAATATAGGACTGACGCGGCACCGGATAAGCGGGATCTATGGGCACATAGGCCGCGCGAAGTGACCACACCGCCAACAACAGCGGCACCAAGTTTTCCGATCGGGAAACTCCGACACCGACTTTCGCACCCGCATTAACGCCCCTGGCGGCCAAAGCGCTGGCGAGCTGCCGCGTACGGCCGGCAAGGGCGCGATAGCTTAACGTGGTTTGCGCGAAGCTCGTGGCAGGCGCGTCGCCCGCACGCGCAACCCAGTGGTGGACATAGGCGAGGAAGCCGCGCCGCTCCCAAAAATCGCTGGAAAAATCCGCAGGAAGATGAGACATAAGCCAAACATTATTGTTGTTGAATCCTTCAGTCCGTCGACCAGCGCCCTTCCCTGAATAAGCGAAAACTACTTACCAAATATCGCGGCAATTAGCGCGGTACCCTGCTCCACCGGATTTGCTCGGATTTTCTGTTCTTCCGCGGCAATCTGGCCATACAGCGCATCCAGGCCTTGATTAACCGCATACTGCTCTAAATCCAGGTCCGGCTTGTTGGCCATTGGCAGAGCTTTGTAGGTTGTCAAAATCTGTTGGTATTGTTTGTAAAAGCCGAGCTGTTGCAGCTGGTTTTGCATAATGCTTTTATATCGCGCACCTAGCTGTGCCTCAGTGGTGGCGCGAAAGAAATCAGTCGCCGCAGTATTACCGCCTCGAATAATGCCAAGCGCGTCCTGCACCGCCATGGTGTCTAATGCTTGCAGAAAAACACCTTTGGCCTCCGCGGCAGCCAGTTCCGCGCCGCGGTTCATCAAATTTTCAACTTGATTGAGCGGCCCACCCAACCCCAGCTGTTCAAGTGTATCCGCTACTGTTTGTACGTTCTCCGGTAACGCTAACCGCCAGCGATCGCTCTCCCCATAACCACCGGAGGCGGCGAGTTGATCCGTCGCCCGGGTAACGCTCAATTGCAGAGCTTCTTTGACCGCGCCATTCAGTTGCGCAGGACTGTAACCCACCACCTGGGATACCTGGGCGCTGGTGTCCAACACCTGTGTCATATTGGCGCACGAGGTTAACGTGCCGATAAGGAAGAGGGGGACAAAATAACGAAACATAAGCGACCTTGGCGAAAGGAGTAGCGAGAAAATACCGGTGCGCGGCATCATACTCCGCACTGATAACGATTTGTCAAAAAATGGCCTAATCCCGCGGCACGACACCCACCCCACCACAACTGTCACTCGATGTTCTGCACCTGTTCACGCATCTGTTCAATCAACACTTTTATATCCACGGCGGATTGGGTATTACTGCTGGCGGTCGATTTGGATGAGAGTGTATTAGCTTCGCGATTGAGCTCTTGCATCAAAAAGTCCAGCCGGCGACCCACCGGCTCTTTCTGCTTGAGCGTGCGGTGCACTTCGATCATATGCGCCTCCAGCCGATCCAGCTCCTCCGCCACATCACTCTTTTGCGCAAGATAAACCAGCTCCTGCGCGAGCCTGTCTTCGTCGACGTCGGCCTTTAACGCATCTAAGCGAGTGCGGAGTTTTTCCTGTTGTTGTGCCGCCAATTCCGGCAGACGGACCCGCACCTCATCCACTTGCAATGCGATTGCCCGCAGACGTTGCTCAATAAGATTGGTCAACTCGGCGCCTTCGCGAGCGCGATTCTCCAATAATTGTTTTAAAGTTTTATCGAATAAACCCAGTGCTTCTTTTTCCAGCAGCCCCTGGTCCAACTCGCGCGCTTTCAGCACACCGGGCCAACGCAATATTTCTAAGGCATTAATAGGAGCGGGATTGGCCGCCAGCTGACTGACCTGCTCCACCATACGCACGAGATCGCTTGCCAAATCAGCATTAAAATCCATCGACAGGCCGCTGCTTTCATCGGGCTTGAACGCCAGCACCAAATCCACCTTGCCGCGCCCCAGTTGATTGCGCAATTGTTCCCGCAGTCCGGGCTCAAGGCTGCGCAACGCATCTGAAAGACGTAGCCCCGGCTCCAAATAACGGTGGTTGACCGTGCGAATTTCGCAAATCAGATGTCCCCATGGGTATTGCGCTTCAAGGCGGGCAAATCCAGTCATGCTGCGTGGCATCGGTCGCTATCCTCCATTGGTAAAGCCGCGGATGTTAACACATTGGTTTTCCAACCCCGACCGTTATAATCCCGCCCTCATTTTCCGTCCATCCAAGGTGACTCATGCAACGTCCCAGCGGTCGCGCTGCCGATCAATTACGCCCCATAACCATTACCCGCCAGTACACCAAACATGCCGAAGGCAGTGTGTTGGTGTGCTTCGGGGATACTCAAGTACTGTGCAATGCGAGCTTGGTGGAGGGTGTGCCCCGCTTTCTCAAGGGAGCTCAGCAGGGCTGGCTAACAGCGGAATATGGCATGCTCCCCCGCTCCACCGGCACTCGTATGGATCGGGAGGCGGCACGGGGTAAACAAAGTGGGCGAACCGTGGAAATTCAGCGGCTTATCGGCCGCTCACTACGCGCGGTGGTGGATTTAAAACAATTAGGGGAATTTACTCTGACCATCGATTGCGATGTGATTCAGGCTGACGGCGGCACCCGCACCGCAGCGATTACTGGTGCTTGCGTGGCCGTAGTGGATGCGCTGCAACATATGCAGCGAAAGCAGATACTCAAAGCCGACCCACTAAGTTGTATGGTGGCTGCGGTTTCCGTGGGTATCTATCAGGGCGTTCCGGTATTGGATCTGGATTATGCTGAAGACTCTTGTGCAGATACTGATATGAATCTGATCATGACCGACCGCGGCGGCATGATCGAAGTCCAGGGTACCGCTGAAAAAGAGCCGTTTAGTGAGGTTCAATTTCAACAACTTCTGGCCCTCGGAAAGCAAGGAATCCAGCAATTGCTGACCATGCAACAAGAGGCTTTGAAAGGCTGACTAGGGGGCTAATGCCCCCGACACGCCTGCACCTAATGTCGCCAATCACTTTTTAGCTTTTGTTGTAAATCCTGTGGTGGCGGTGGATACCAGGCGGGGCTGGTATGGTCGGGTGGAAACACCTGCACATGTTCAGCCCGCAGCACACCGTATTCAACATAACCACGCACTCTGACATAAGCGTTATTCGCCACCGAGAAAAACTCTGACACACCCACGGGCGTGTCGAAGCGACTGTAGGTCGTCTCCGGCGTGACCTGGACTTTGGTGTTGAAGATAAAAAAGGCACCCATGGGCTCAGAGGCAAAATAAGCGACCCCCTGCATCTCCAGCACGACTGCTTCCACATCGCGGTTGTCGACCGCGATACTAGTGGCGACCATCACCTCACCAAAGGGATAGCTCGATACATAAACTTGATCACCAGCGCGCAGGTCCCAGAAGTTGATGCGGCGGTCATACTCACCGGTAAGCCGGGTATCTGTTTGCACCATAAATTCCTGATCCTGAACTTTGATCTTACCCAACAGACCGTAAAAGCCCCAGATCGGATAAACCTCCTGAATCGCGCCATAAATTTTCGCGCGCGGCGATGACAAGATTTCAATATCCTGCGCGACGAGCACGTCGGCATCATTCAAGGCGCCCACCACTTTCACCTTGGCGTTATTCATCAAACTGGCGGACTCGGCGCCACTGAAGCGGGTTTCCGCTGTGACCTGCACCGGTATTGAGTCCATAAAAAATCCGCCGTTGAAGTCGAGTCTTTGCACTATTCCCGACAACTCGATGCTGGGTATATGGCGGAGTTGGCGGTAGTCCTGATGGAAATCCACGTTATCTGCCACTAGCACGCCGTCTATCAGCACACCTCGTACCACCGCCAAGCGGCCTTCTTCTAAACTACCGTTGTCGACCGACGGCGAGTAAGACACCGTTTGGCCATTGAGAAGGAAAGTGCGGGCAAATGTGTCGAGCTTAGTGATCTGACCAACCAATTCCACGAAAGAACTATCGTCATATTCCAAGCGGGTCGCCTGAATAATGTTGTCAGCATCCAGAGGCCCGCTAACGGATACCCGCTGGCCCGGCAAAATCGCGCGAATATTGCGGGGCATAACTTCGCTGGAGTAGACAGTGTCGGCGAGCAGCTGAACCGTCTGACCCAGGACAGAAAACCGGTTGCGCTCCACATCAACAGTTTCCACTTCACCAGTGACCCGGGGCTGATAATGCACCTCATAGGCAATGGATTCGCCGTCTGCATTAGTGCCGCCCACAACAGTAACGTAATCGCCGACATTCAGATCTATTTCATCGGCAGGTTCGCCGCGCACCAATACTCGGGCGTTGTCAGTGTTATAGCGGACGCCATTAACAATGACACTGCCGAAACCATTGATCGGACCGACTACAGACAGCTCCGGCTTGGCGCCGCTGCCGTCTATACCCGCGTAATGACCGCCACCACCGCCACAACTGCCCAAAAAGGCGGCGCATGCAATACCGAACAACCACCGCCAATCAATTCGTTTGCCCATGACTAATTACCTGCCTCCTGATCGGATTTTTCGATGGCATACACACCCACCCCAAGCCTGACGCCTGCATTTAACACATGTCCGACTTCGGCACTCCCGTGGGATTCGACGATTTCGTGCTCCGACAACCAAGCGTCGACCCTCTCAAGAAAGGCCTGGCCCTCCGCGTCGAGAAATGCGTGAAATGCCTTGGTGTGGCGGACATCGATTAAATTGTTGCTGGCGCGGCGCTCAAACCTGCGGCGCTGTTTTTGGCTGGGCTTGCTATCGTCAACGACATAAAGATTATGGAAAAGTGTTTCACCCAACTCGCTGATGACCGACCCCGCGCGCAGCAGCGCTTGCGGATCGCTCTGCGCCGGAAAAAAATACCGACTGAGGGGTATTATTCCGTCACCCTCGCGGGCGATCACCCCTACTCTTAACATCTCTTTGAACAGCGCCTGACGCGGTACGTCTCCACCAAAACGACGCACTAATGCCTGAAAACTTCCATGCTCCCCCTCAATAGGGAGTTGGCGCCCTTGATTGTCTCCGGCGCTGAATTCCGGGTCTCGATGCCATGCCGTTAGCAGTCGCGTGATGCGGTCCTGCGAACTCTGGGCCTGAAGTGCCAGCGTATTTTCCTGCAACATATCCTTGATTCGCTTCACTTCCTTGCGATCAATGCCCGTGAGCACAGCGATTCGTGAAACATTCGTCGGCCGGCCGCGAATACCGTAATCCCTGGCTGCGGCTTCAACAAATATGGACTTGCACAGTAGTGCGAATTCCTTGTAAGTCACGCCATTGCGCAATAACAGCATGATGATAGGCCTCATCAAGCTCTTGACCGTCGCAATCACATGCGCTTTGAGATTCTCCGCCATAAACTCCCGGCTACCTGGGTTGCTCCCACCGTGACGCCATCGCCCGCTTCACATTCGCGCGCTCGGCACACTCGATTCGGCGGCCAGCATACCTGGAGTTTGCTGATTACAGAACACTCTTTTCGCGCGACGTGGTCAGACTTTGATCTGGTTAAACTATCAATCTTGGCGCGCATGTCCTCGTGCACAAGTCTCAATTTTTCTGAATCAAATGGGCGTGGATCACGCGCCAAAAAAAGAGCGCTCGCAACTCACGTCACGGCGCTCATAAAGGCATTAGACGAGGCTGTACCCCCGTCTGTGATGCTCAGCAAATTACATCAGTGAAAAGCCTTGTCTCTTAACACTCAAAGAGAAAATCCAGGGTAAAACCCCCAGTTACCGCAAGCCCCCAAGACTGACAAAGACTTCGGCAATGCCCCGGTCGGGAACCAGCAGCCCAACCGAGTACATCCATCGCCCAAATAGCCACATTTGGGGATCTATTGCCCAATATTAGACTTCAGCTTTCGATAGCAATCTATACAGACTCCCTCAAACTGTGAGTCCATAGACGTTTTTTCTGGGTGAGGAAGGACGCCGGCAAACGCCGGCGCTCTATCGCAGGTGCTCGGCGCGCCTATTAGAGGTCTTCGATGTCGTAATCAATAATGACGGGTAAATGGCTCGAAAAAGCCTGAGACTTGTAGATGACACCGTACTCGACTTTGCGCCGTAACGATTCCGATACCACTTGATAGTCGGTTCGCCAGCCGTCGCCAACCCCGATCTCTCCAGAAGGCCACCATGAAAACTCATCCGAATCGCGGTTAACCTGGCGAAAGGCGTCGACATAACCAATTTGATTAAATAACTGACTCATCCACTGCTGTTCATGGGGCAAAAACCCGGGAGTGCCCTGATTGTCCTGCCAGTTCTGCACGTCCTTACGGGTATGGGCCATGCCCCAATCACCACAAATAATAAAACTCCGACGCTTGCGGGTGACCTTATGAAGAAGCGCCTGGAAATCTTCAAAAAATTTAATTTTGACTTCCAGGGACTCGGTTTCGGACAGCGCGGAAGGCGCCAGCAGCGACCCGATACTGTAATGCTCGTAATCAACCTGGAGATAACGACCTTCCATATCAACACCACTGGCGAAACCAAGGCCATAAATCAGCGCCTTGGGCTGATGGCGGGTATAGATCGCCACACCGTTATAGTGCTTGATACCGGAATCAAAAAAATAGGCAAAGTAGCCCGGCGGGTGGAACACCTCGTGGTCGAGCTCGTACTCCAGAGCGCGAAGATCTTGCAGACATATCACGTCAGCGTCCTGATCTGCTATCCAATCAAACAAACCCCGTTGGGCCGCCTGATGAATACCGTCGACACTGAGAGTTATGATTCGCATGATGGCCCCTTACAAACGGACTGTGTATCATACCGATGTTTTAGCATTATTGTTAATAAGTACCGTTTTTTTAGTACCAAACAGCACAAAATTCAGTTAGATCAGGCGCAGTTGGACGGACAGCGGGAAGACCTTTTGATTATCCCCAAAGGACACATCAACCTTCACTTCTCCGCAGCGGGCTTTGAGGTTCTTATAGGATAGTCCGAATTCCCTGCTTGGCTATCGGCGGAGCCTTTCCGCGCCGCGTCTGTGACCAAAGTCACGATCCGCTGCGGCGTCATCTTCACACAAATCCAAGAGATTTATGCAAGAGTATCAAAAGCAATTTATTCAGCTGGCATTAAAGTGCCAAGCGTTAAAATTTGGCCAATTCACGTTGAAATCTGGCCGAGTTAGCCCTTATTTTTTTAACGCTGGGCAATTTCAAACCGGCACTGCGCTGGCTAAGCTTGGGCGTTTTTATGCAGCGGCACTCATCGAATCTGGAATCGCGTATGACATGTTGTTTGGACCCGCTTACAAAGGTATTCCGCTCGTTTCAACCACTGCGGTAGCCATGGCGAATGAGCACAACCGCGACCTGCCTTACTGCTTTAATCGCAAAGAAGCCAAAACTCACGGAGAGGGCGGTTCGCTGGTCGGAGCTCCCTTGCGCGGTCGGGTGGTGATTGTAGACGATGTGATCACGGCAGGAACAGCGGTAAGAGAAGTGTTGTCTATTATCGCGCAGGCCGATGCAGTGCCGGCAGCTATACTGATCGGGCTGAATAGACAGGAGCGTGGACAAGGTGCGCTCTCAGCCATTCAAGAACTGCAAGAAAGCACCGGCATTCCAGTTGTCAGCATTATTAATCTGGAACATATCATGGCGTTCCTGCAGGAGCAGGGAACCGATCCTGATACCCTCGAGCGGATCTCACTTTATCGGCAAGTTTATGGCATACAAGAGTAGTTTAATTATCATCAGCTCCTTATCAAAAATGCGCATCTCAGCACTACTTGCATTGGCCGGCTATTTGTTCGTCTGCAGCCCAGGCTCGCTCGCCCAGATCAAATATTACCGCTACGTCAACAACGACGGTGTGAAAGTCATCAGCCATACAATTCCCCCTGAATACGCCCAAAAAGGCTACGAAGTCATTACGCATACCGGAAAAGTGCTGGAAGTTGTGGCTGCCGCGCCCGATCCAGAAGAATTGAAACAACAGGAGATAGTAAGAGCGAAGGAACGCGAATTGATGGCTGAGTATGAAGTATTAGCCCGACGTTACAGCTCGACAAAAGAGATTTACGCAGCGCGCGATCGGCGCCTTGCCCACCTGGACGCCAACATTGCCATCCTGCGAAGCAATATTGGCAACATCAATGGCCAAGTCGAAACCCTGATGAAGAGAGCAGCCGAGGTTGAGCGCTCCGGTCGCGATGTACCTCAACAGATTTTGCAAAATATCGAAGAGACGCGTACAGAATTGCGCACCACGGAAGAAATGCTACAGGCGCGCCTGGATGAACACGGAGCCATTCATAAGGAATATGAAAAGCAGGTCGAGCTCTTTAATCGTGGCAAAGCTTTGGAAGAATCAAAAAAGACAGCTGGCAGCCCCTGACACCACCAACATGCAGTGACAATATAAATTTACGCCGGCTCACCAACCACAGAGCCCTTCAGCAAATAGGGCCATTGTTCGCTCCAGCCATTCGTTGGCGGAACACGGAACTGACCGCGTACAAACTGCGCAATTTTCCCTTCAACCGCCGCCAACCATAAATTGACAGTAGCGCTAATTGACAAGCCGAAGCGTATACCTTCGCGCAGCTCGGCCTCTCGCAATATTTGTTTGAGATGGGTTTCCAAACGATCAAAAAACTGAATGACCCGATGATGCAAACGCTCTGTTTCTCCCGCCAATGCATCTCCCGTCAAAATTCTGGTGATGCCTGGGTTGCGCTCTGCAAATACCAAAATTAGATTAAAAATTTTCTCGCATTTCTCCAGCCCCGATAAATCCTCTTCGGCTGTGATCATATTGACTCTACTGAAGATCGCCTCTTCAATAAATTCGATCAAACCTTCAAACATTTTAGTCTTACTGGGAAAATGACGATATAAAGCAGCTTCCGATACGCCCACTTGTTTCGCTAAAGCAGCTGTTGTAATTCGCGCACCTGGACTAGCTTCCAACATATGCGCAAACGCCTCCAGGATTTGCTGACGTCGCGGTTTCTTATTCTGAGTGGAATTCATTGGTTAGCGCTCAAACGTAATGTTGCCTCCAAACATTACCCAGCTCCCCCGGGTGCGCCGTTCGGAATGCATATTAAATCCACCAATTGACTGGCCTGCGCCTGCCCGCCCTGCCAAGTTGGTATTGATCGTTCTGATTGTGTCAGACCCACACACTTCACATCTATTCCGCGCACAACGAAAAACGCTCACAATCCCCTGGAAAGTGTCGGTGCGGTTTTTAATCCATAATCCATAAGTGAAGTGCCTGGCTTTGTTAGGTGCTACCACCTGCTCTACTTCGCCAGCCGGGAATCTCGGGTACTTCCAGCGATCCTACTCTTGCAAAATCTCGGAGTTCCCTGATGTAAGAAATATCCTCTATATAAAAACTCTCTTCCCTGAGAACTTCGCATAACCTGTGCCGCGGTGACACCAAAATCATCGTCGCCTATCCTAGCCCCAATTTTCATGCCCTTCAACTAGTTACTAAAAGAAATCCCATTTAATTTTTATTAGTTATAAGCGTACCCACCCCGGCGTCCGTAAAAATTTCTAACAGGATCGCGTGGGGCACACGCCCATCGATAATGTGAGCACTCGCTACGCCCGATTTAACGGCCTCTAAAGCACACCGAATTTTTGGCAGCATGCCACCATATATTGTTCCATCCGCTATCAACTCATCGACCTTTGCTGTGGTGAGTCCCGTCAACACTTCTCCAGATTTGTTTTGTAAACCTGAGACATTAGTCAACAACATCAGTTTTTCCGCCTGCAGAATTTCCGCCACCTTACCCGCAACTAAGTCTGCATTAATGTTGTAAGACGCACCGTCGGTTCCCACACCTATGGGTGCAATTACCGGGATAAAATCGCTCGTCACCAATAAATCAATGACTTTGCGATTTATGGACCTCACCTCACCTACGTGCCCAATGTCGATAATTTCTGGCACCAACATTTCGGGCGTTTTACGTGTGACTTCCAATTTTCTTGCCTGGA
This sequence comes from Marinagarivorans sp. UBA5868, assembly GCA_002432095.1. GTDB lineage: Bacteria > Pseudomonadota > Gammaproteobacteria > Pseudomonadales > Cellvibrionaceae > UBA5868. Next base: position 28,994 of record DJFQ01000224.1, read on the forward strand.
TCAAATTGCCGTCTTTTCCCGTTACCCCAATAGCCTGCCCACCATTTCGATTAATCAAACTGACAATTTGTTTGTTTACTGTGCCGCCCAGGACCATTTCCACCACATCCATAGTTGCACTATCCGTCACGCGCATACCGTCAACAAAGCTGGACTCGATATTTAGCTTTTTCAGCAAATCGCCGATTTGTGGACCACCGCCATGCACGATAATCGGATTCATGCCGACCAGCTTCATCAACACGACATCCCTGGCAAAACTGTTTTCCAACTCTTCGTCAATCATTGCATTTCCGCCGTATTTGACGACGATGGTTTTTCCGATAAACCGTTGAATGTAAGGAAGCGCTTCGGTCAGCACCTGAGAAATCTGGAGCGCATTGGCAAGAGCGTTACTCATGAGGTTTTCCTAAACAGACAAAGAAAAAATAAAGGCCCTTTTCAGGACCTGTGATATACAAATGTTTTGACTTGCACGCAGGTGATTTTTACACCTCTACCACTGAATGGTAATAGACGAGTCGATCTTGCGAATTTCCCGGGTAAACAATGCTTTGAGATTGTGAATTTGCTCTTCGGACTCCGCTTCGAATCGCATGGTAAGTTCCGCCCCGGTGTTGGATGCGCGCACCAATCCCCAACCATAGGGATACTCCACCCGTAATCCATCCAGGGTAATAATTTTGGCATCGTTGAATTCGCCGCCGGCAACCAGACTTTCGATTAATGCAAACTTAAGCTCTTCCGCAACCGGAATGCGGATTTCCGGTGTTGCACATAATGGCGGAAATTCCGCGAAAATCTGATCGAGGTTTTCGTCGCGCAAGCTCATGATTTCAATTAGGCGTGCAGCAGCGTACATACCGTCATCAAATCCGTACCACCGATCTTTAATAAAGATATGACCCGAGTATTCACCACCGACTAAAGCACCGGTTTCAATCACCTTCGCGCGCATCGGCGCGTGGCCTGTTTTCCACATAATCGGCCTGCCGCCACTGCCACTGATCACAGCATTAAGCTGACGAGAACTCTTAACATCGAATACCACGTCGGCGCCGGGATTGCGCGCCAGGATATCCTTGGCAAACAGCATCAATAAACGATCCGGCCAGATGATCTGTCCCGAGGGAGTCACCACCGCAAGACGATCTCCATCACCATCAAAGGCAACGCCGAGATCGGCCTGGGTTTCTTGAACCTTGCGGATCAGGTCTTGGAGATTGGCCTCAACCGACGGGTCCGGTCCGTGGTGCGGAAAATTGCCATCGAGATCGCAAAATAACGGTGTGACGCGACATCCCAGTTCTTCAAACAGCCGCGGTGCCACTTTGCCCGTCACGCCGCTACCGGCATCCACGACGATGTTGATATCACCCGCAAGCGCTATATCGGAAAAAATTGCTTCGATATAACGATCGATCACGTCGATGTTATCTTCGGTGCCGATGCCTTGACGAAAATTCTGCTTGAGAATACGCGTGCGCACTGCCTTGATGTCCTCTTCTGTGCGCACTTGCCCTTTCATTACCACCTTGAAGCCGTTATATGCGGCAGGGCTATGGCTGGCAGTCACAATGACGCCGCTGGATGAGTCTTCCAGAACTTCCGTGGCGAAATACAACAATGGCGTGGGTACAGTACCAATATTAATGACTTTACAACCGGTGCTTAAAACCCCACGAATCAGATTCTCCACCAAAATAGGGCTGTGAATCCGAGCGTCCCGCGCCACAATCAGGGCTTTCTCACCCTGTTCCAGCGCTTCACTACCCAGCGCCTTGCCAATCTGCAAAGCCAATTCGTTGTTGACCTCTTCCGACACCCTGCCGCGAATGTCATAACAACGGAAAATATGATCAGGCACTGTTACGCTGGCTGAATCTCCAGCGGGCGCCTCATCGGGAACGTCTATGTCGAGTACTTCGTCCCCTTGCTCATGCCCTTGCAGGCCGAGTAAATCTTCATCCTCTTTCAGCAAATTCAGATCGAGAATATCTCGTCCGGCGCGGTTGCCATGTGCGGGAGTCGTTCTACCCATACGAATATGCGTTTCCTGAAGCGCGAGTTGCTTGCGATAGATCTGGCGGCCGACCGCGAGGCCAATCAAAACAAACAACGCTAAGGTCGCCAGGGACGCAACCACGCCAACCAAAAGCAAGAAGGTGTAATCAATCCGCGTCGACTCGAAAAGCTTTTCCGAAGCAGTGAATTCGACCTGCCACGGTGATTCCGGAACATTGATCGGTGGCGCCTTGTAGATTGTTCCTTTGCCAAAGCTGCCCATCAACCGCGGCGTATTATTGAAAATCTGATAGAGACTGATCTTGCCGACCTCATCCAGGCCTTTGCGCATTTGCTGAAACAGTTCCTCCATAGGCAGAGTTACTAAAATGGTGCCTAAAACTGGTTTCTGCGGATCCTGTGGCACCGGGACTACAACATTGATTCGCCATCCACCACCAATGTCGAGTGCTTCCGGAATCACCTTTTCACGCTGCTCCGCTTTTTTGATTATTTCCACTTCGGCGAACCGCAGCGGAGGATCACCATCCAGATCCACTTTGGCTTCACCAACGCGAAAAATGCGGATTGCCTGCGCGCGAGGAAAACTGTTGCGCAACGCTCTGTCAATCTCCAACAGCCCCACCGAGTCAGCGTAAGTGAGCGCGGTCGCCAAGCTGCTGCTTTTGGTAAAAAATGCGAGGCGCTCGTAGGCGCCATGCATGTAATTTGCAACATTAGCGGCGGCTAAACGGGCATTGTGCTCAGCAAAAGCCTCCATCTGCCGCTGGCGCTCCTGCACAACATACTTTTGCCACGCAACTAAGCCGGCGACTGCATTTACCGCCAAACCCAGAAGAATACTGAGAGCCACTGCGCTAGTGATGGGGGAGCGCGCCAAAAGACCTCGGATCTGCTCGAGCATCCTCCTAAACAATGGCGACTTCTTTTCTTTTTTATTTTTTTTCTTCAACTCTTCAATAGAGGGTGAAGTCACTCCAATATCCTCATAATTTTCTGCTGTTATGCCTTTCCAGGCGAGCTGCTATTTCCTGCATCAGTCGCCTTGCGAGCTGGCGTTTGTCCTGCTCGGGGTACGCGATCTCACCCGCTGCATCCAACAGCCACACCGCATTGCGGTCGCTGTTAAAACCAATCGCTGAATCTGCAACGTCGTTGGCAATGACCAGGTCCAGGTTCTTGCGATGAAGCTTTTCGCGGGCATGCTGCAGAACATTTTCCGTCTCCGCAGCGAAGCCCACCATAAATGGACGCTCCGGCAATCGCGCGACTGCAGCAACCACATCCGGATTCTTTACCAAACGCAGATTTAACGCTTCATTGCCGTCCTTTTTAATTTTCTGCAAAGCAACCTGCTCCGGCGCGTAGTCCGCCACCGCCGCGCAGCCGATAAACAGATCGGCGCCACCCGAGAGCACTAAAGCTTGATCGAGCATCTGTCGAGCCGTTTCTACCCGTATAGTCCTGACACCAAACAGTGGCTCAAGAGAGGTCGGACCGCTGATGAGAATCGTGTTCGCGCCTTCTTCACGTGCCGCAGCAGCAAGTGCGTACCCCATCTTGCCGGAGCTATGATTAGTGATATACCGCACCGGATCGATTGGTTCGCGCGTCGGTCCCGCCGTGATAACCACCGTTTTTCCCATCAGCAACCCACCGGTGGTGACCTGTTCTAACGCCTCAGTGATCTCCTGCGCCTCGAGCATTCTGCCTAGCCCTACATCACCACATGCCTGTGAGCCGTTGGCAGGCCCAATGATACGGATGCCGCGCGACGCAATGATTTGGCAGTTATGCCGAGTTGCAGGGTTGCTCCACATTGCTTGGTTCATGGCCGGGGCCACCACAATTGGCGCGTGAGTCGCTAAACACACTGTAGTCAACAAATCATTTGCCTGCCCCGTCGCTAAGCGGGCGAGAAAGTTAGCACTAGCAGGGGCGACAAGCAGAATATCCGCCCACTTGGCCAACTCGATGTGCCCCATGCCCGCCTCGGCCGCCGGATCCAACAATTGGGTATGTACGGGCTGTCCAGAAAGTGCCTGAAAGGTCAATGGCGAGACAAAAGCCTGAGCACTTTCGGTCATGACAACTTTCACGCAGGCTCCGCGCTGGCGAAGTTGCCGCACCAGCTCTGCCGCCTTGTAAGCGGCAATACCGGCAGTCACACCCAGCAGAATTTTTTTTTCGATTAATCCGGACATATCTGCACTTCTGCAACAAACAAGAATTCGGCAGTGGCTACAACCGGAAGCAACCACCAGCTACAACCGGAAACAACGACCAATAACGGCGCCCCGGCTTGCTCCAAACAGTCCGGTACAATACCATTTTGCTCAGTTTCCGTCCCCACCGTGCCCGACGGCGGAACCGGGATTTCATGGATTTACAGTTATTTCATGGATTTATAGTTAAAGGAGTAACACCCAATGGCAATCAAACACTGGCCCGCTTGCGACCGACCACGCGAAAAACTACTTTCACGCGGCGCCGCCCATCTCACCGATGCTGAATTGCTTGCTATCTTTCTGCGTACCGGATGTGCCGGCAAATCTGCGGTGGATCTAGCTCGAGACCTGTTGCAGCGTTTCGGCAGCCTCCGCGCTCTGCTAGAGGCAAGGCAAGACGACTTTTGCAGCGCCCATGGACTAGGATCGGCAAAATTTGCGCAGCTGCAGGCGGTGCTTGAAATGGCCAAGCGCCATCTTGCTGAGCAGTTGACCCGCGAACATGTCTTCACCAACGTCGACAACGTCCGTCGTTTTCTCACAGCGCAATTGCGCCACAAACCTCATGAAGTCTTTGCTGCGCTGTTCTTAGATAACCAGCACCGGTTGCTGCATTACCACGAGCTGTTTCATGGGACGATCGACGGCGCCAGCGTCTACCCCCGTGAGGTGGTCAAGAGGGTATTGCAGATCAACGCAGCAGCCGTCATTTTTGCTCACAACCACCCATCTGGCGTTGCCGAGCCGAGCCAGGCGGATCGTCATATCACCATTCAATTGCGCGATGCCCTCGCTTTGGTAGATGTCCGAGTGCTGGACCATTTTGTCGTCGGGGAAGGTGAGATAACTTCTTTTGCGGAGCGAGGATGGATCTGACTTTCAGAAAATCCAGCGGTTGCTATGGCTTTGTCATTCTGGTATAAAACGCGCCTCTTTTCGGCCGTCGACCGGTAATTCCAACATATTTACCTCGGTGCAACGCGCAAAACCTCCGGGTTTGCCCTGCTAAAGGCCGAATCGCCCAATCATTCCGCAGACCACATTGGCGCTCGGATGGGGTCATGCCGGCGCTGTTCTCAGCGTCGATCAGCGATTACAGGTTTTAATTTACGAGGCAGGACAATGTCTAGAGTATGTCAAGTTACTGGCAAAGGCCCGGTAACAGGAAACAATGTTTCCCACGCAAAAAACCACACCAAGCGTCGTTTTCTTCCAAACTTGCACACCCATCGCTTTTGGGTCGAGTCGGAAAAGCGCTTTGTAAAACTTCGCGTCTCCTCTAAGGGCATGCGCATTATCGACAAAAACGGGATCGACAGCATACTGGCCGATCTACGTAAACGCGGCGAAAAAGTTTAAGCGCCTTTTGGCGGGAGATTGAGTCATGAGAGAGAAAATTCGTCTGAATTCCAGCGCTGGAACCGGTCACTTCTATACCACCACCAAAAACAAGCGCACCATGCCAGAAAAAATGGAGATCAAAAAATACGATCCCGTGGTACGCAAGCATGTGATGTATAAAGAAGGCAAGATCAAATAAGCTTTTGAGCTTCGCAAAAAACCCGGTTACGCCGGGTTTTTTTATGCTTCGATGTTTTTTGTCAGTCGCAAATTTCCCCAGCTATCCCGCCCGCTCACGAATCCAGTTTGCCGCAAGTAAAGTTGTCGATACCTGTTCTCGGCTCGCA
>DJFQ01000158.1:0-5184 GCA_002432095.1 Marinagarivorans sp. UBA5868
GCCAGTAGCTTCTTTTTAAACGAACTCGGTTTAGCTCCCATAGGTTTTCCTCAGCACTTTTGGCTTTTTTTGTTAAAAATATGCACGCATCCGTAGGAATACGGAACACATACGTTAAGGCAAACTCTTATGCGTCTCTCAACGGGACACATTCAGAATTGTGGCTTTCGAATTTAACCAGGAGGGATTTAGTGACGAGAACAAGCGCTTCCCCCTTAGTACCCGTGCAGTGCTTTCCAGCACTTTATTTATAAGTTTTATATGCCCGATGATCATTTTTTGACCTTATTCTGACACTCTGCGTGCCATAGGGCTAATTGGGCACAACCATACTCCAATTCAATATTAGGGGCAACGCTTGTGAGAACGATTATTTTGGTAAACAACGCTCATTTTGAAAACTCTAGGAAGCGGATATTCTGAAGGCCGTTCCATCATCAATTGATCAAAAATCAATCAGCCACAAGTTCAGCAATCTTGCTGAAGCCCGACCATTCACCTAATCTCATATACATAGATCAGTAGCCCTCAGCCTGACGGAGCATTTATATGCAAGTACTTTTTCCGGACATCCGAACTTATTCTGAGCACCACCTTAAGGTTGACGAGCTTCATACTTTATATATAGAAGAAAGCGGAAACCCAGAAGGCATACCTGTGTTGTTTGTTCACGGAGGCCCCGGGGCGGGTTGCAGCAAATATGATCGGCGTTTTTTTGACCCCGACCGATATCGAATTATTTTATTTGATCAACGAGGTGCTGGGCGCTCGACACCTCATGCCGAACTGGAAGGCAACACAACGGAAAATTTGGTTAAAGATATAGAAGCAATAAGGCTTCATCTTGGCGTAGACAAATGGGTGCTCTTCGGTGGCTCTTGGGGATCGACGCTCTCCTTGGTATATGCCGAAACCCATCCAGACAAAGTTATGGGAATGATATTGCGCGGCATTTTTCTTTGTCGAGAAAAAGACCTTCAATGGTTTTATCAATCCGGCGCTGATCGGATTTTCCCGGATTATTGGAAAGATTATTGCGCTGCAATTCCGGCTGAAGAGCATAACGATTTTATTAAGGCCTATTACAAACGTCTTACCAGCACCAATGAATTAGCCAAAATGGCGGCTGCAAAAGCTTGGTCAATATGGGAAGGCCGCTGCGCGACTTTGCGTCCCAATCCTGATGTGGTGCATATTTTTTCCGATCCACATATGGCGCTTTCTCTTGCACGTATCGAAGCGCATTATTTTATTAACAACGCCTTTATGGAGCCGGATCAGATTATTAAAAATGCGGCGCGGCTTGCAGGTATTCCGGGATTTATTATCCATGGTCGTTACGACATGGTTTGTCCGCTGGACAACGCCACGGATTTGCACGAAGTTTGGCCCGATTCAGAATTGCATATTATCCGCGATGCAGGACATTCTTCCCACGAACCCAGCATTGTCGACGCATTAGTGAAAGCCACAAATGAAATGGCGAAGATGCTGTGGGACGACGGGGATTTACAAGGCTAATTCATGGCCCGGATGAGGAATCTCGTTTCCCTCATTAAAGAATCTGACGTATCACCTTTCGCAACGCTTCACGGGTGCGACCATGAAAGTCTCCATCATAGGTCTCGGTAAGGTTGGCTCCAGCCTCGCTTTTGTTTTGTCGCTGCGCAACATCATCAAAGAGTTGGTGTTGGTGGGGCGAACGCCAGAGTCGGTGATGGGGGATGTATTAGATTTGCGCCACGGGCAATTATTTGTGGAGGCGCCAACTCGGATTAGCGCAGGAACACTCGCTGACACATATGACTCGGATGTGTTGGCTATTTGTGCCTCTGCGCCCATGTCGGCGGCTATGACGGACCGCCAGGATCTTGGACCAGCCAATGTGAAGTTGATGGCCACCTTATTGCCGGAGCTGGCACGCCATTCCCCTAACGCCAAACTGGTGATGGTGAGCAACCCAGTCGATGTTTTGGTGCACTTTGCCATCCAGATGACCGGATTCGCCCCACACCAAGTGATGGGTACTGGCACCCTGGTGGATTCGGCGCGCTTTCGCCAATTGCTGGCAGAGGAAATTCAGATTCATATGGAGGATATACGCGCCTACATTTTAGGAGAGCACGGCGCCACCCAGTTTCCCGCCATGAGCTGCGCGTTTGCAGGCGGAGAACAGATTGATGACACACCGCGTCGACGGGAATTGTTTCGCCAAGCATCTCAGGCTGGTTTCGAAGTACTCAAGCGTAAAGGCCACACCAATTACGCTATAGCTCTCGCAGCTGCGGACATCATTCAATGTATCGCCACAGATACAAAACACACCATGCCGATCAGTTTAAAGGTGGACGGTTATCTGGGTGTGGACGATGTGTGCTTGAGTCTGCCTGCGGTCGTAGGCAAGCGTGGCATAGAACGGATTATGCATCCCAAACTTAGCGCGCCGGAACAACAGGCATTTTTGCACAGTGCCGACTCATTGAGAAAAATCATCAAGCAAATCAATGACCTGAATCTTCACATATAACCTAAGCTTGCGCCGACCAACTCCCTGCATTACTGTATATAAATACAGTAATGCAGCAGCACGGCCATGTTCTACGCCCACCTTAATACAACCACTAACTTTACTTTTCTGACCGGTGCGTCGCACCCGCAGGAGTTGGTGACACGTGCGCTGGAATTGGGGTACGAGGCGCTGGCCATTACCGACGAGTGCTCCCTGGCCGGCATAGTCAAAGCTTATACGGTTATTAAAGGTCTTCCGGAAGAACAAAGAGACACCTTTAAACTTTTGATTGGCAGCCGCTTTCGTTTATCCAATGGCCTGCATCTCATCGCGATTGCGCCCGACCGTAAAGCCTATGCGGAGCTATCTGGTTTTATCACGCTGGCGCGCCGCAGGGCGGAGAAAGGTTCTTACGAAGCCCATATGGAGGATCTGCGCTTCCGCCTGCAAACCTGCCTGGTGATCTGGCTGGCGGATTGGGATTTTACCGGGGCCTATGGCCATGCCCTCCTGCTCAAACGCGCCTTCAAAGAACGGTTGTGGATTGGTGTGGACCATCAACTGGTCGGCGGTGAGCAGCACAAATTTATTCACTGGCATAAGCTCGGACAGGCACTGGAAATTCCCCTGGTCGCTTGCGGCGAAGCGCTGATGCATGCCCGCGCGCGCAAACCGCTGCAAGATGTATTGACCGGCATCCGTGAAAACGCCCCTGTCAGCGAACTCGGTACACGGTTGCGCAGCAATGCGGAAGCTTATTTAAAACCTGTTGCAGATTTATCCAAGCTATATCCAACATCACTGCTGCAGCAAACACACGTAATTGCCAATCGCTGTGAAAAATTTATGGGAGAACTACGTTACCAGTATCCGCGTGAATTGGTACCGGTGGGTTTGACTTCCATTCAATATCTGCGTCAATTGGTGGATCAGGGAAAGCATAAACGTTACCCGGAAGGTGTTCCGGATAACATTGAAGAGATCCTGCAAAAAGAATTACAACTGATTGAAGAAGAAGAGTATGAATATTTTTTCCTGACGGTTTATGACATTGTGCAGTACGCCCGTAGTCAGAATATTCTCTGCCAAGGGCGCGGATCCGCTGCCAATTCGGTGGTCTGTTACTGTCTCAGCATCACCGAAATTAGGCCGGGGCAAATCAATGTACTTTTTGAGCGCTTTATTTCCAAAGAACGCAAAGAGCCGCCAGATATTGATGTGGATTTTGAACATCAAAGACGAGAAGAAGTCATTCAGTATATTTACGAAAAATACGGCCGCGAGCGCGCCGCCATAGCGGCAACAGTAATTACCTACCGCACCCGCAGCGCCATCCGAGACGTGGGAAAAGCACTCGGTCTCGACGCCACTATGATTGACCATTTCGCCAAATCCCATGCATGGTGGGATAGTGGCAGCGATTTGCAACAGCGTATAGCCGCAAGTGGTTTAGATATTCAACAAAAGGTCTTGCGGCAATTTTTCCTTCTGGTCAATGAAATTAAAGGTTTCCCCCGCCATCTGTCCCAGCATGTCGGTGGTTTTGTCATAGCGCAGGAGAGAGTCAGCGATTTGGTACCGCTGGAAAATGCCAGTATGCCTGATAGAACCATTATCCAATGGGATAAGGAAGACCTCGAAACTATGGGCCTTTTGAAGGTGGATGTATTGGCGCTAGGCATGTTAACAGCCTTGAAAAAAATGCTTGAATACGTCAGCCAATACGACAGCCGTATTAAAGAACTAAATGATATTCCTGCGGAAGACCCAGCAACTTATGAAATGTTGTGTCAAGCCGATAGCGTAGGTGTTTTTCAGGTGGAATCCCGCGCGCAAATGTCCATGTTGCCGCGCCTGCGTCCGCGCACGTTTTATGATTTGGTTATTGAAATTGCCATAGTTCGTCCGGGACCGGTACAGGGCGATATGGTCCATCCCTATTTACGCCGGCGCAATGGTCTGGAAACAATCAGCTACTACAGCGACGAAATCAAAAAAGTTTTAGAGCCCACTCTAGGTATTCCGATTTTCCAGGAGCAGGCTATTCGCCTCTCTATGGTTGCCGCCGGTTTTAGTGGAGGCGAAGCCGATGAATTGCGCCGCGCCATGGCAAGCTGGGGGAAAAACGGCAATTTATTGCAATTTGAACAGCGTTTTATCAATGGCATGCTGGAGCGTAATTATCCGCTCGAATTTGCACAGCGGCTGTTCGAACAATTGAAAGGCTTTGGTGGCTACGGCTTCCCAGAATCCCACTCCGCCAGTTTTGCCCTGCTTTGTTATGCCTCTTCCTGGCTGAAGTGTCACCATCCCGCAGCCTTTTATTGCGCCTTGCTCAATAGCCAGCCAATGGGTTTTTATTCGCCATCACAATTGGTGCAGGACGCGCGACGCCATGATATTGCTGTTTTCCCTGTTGATATTAATGCGAGCAATTTTGAGCACACACTGGAAGACGTCAATGGACAATTGGGAATTCGTCTGGGCTTTTGCCGGGTAAAATCCCTCGATGAAAAAAAAGCCAAGTCTATTGCGGAATGGCGTCAGGACAAGCCCTTTCAATCCCTACAGGATGTGGCACGGCGGACCAAGCTGACGCAAACGGATTTGCAATGTTTGGCATCCGCCGATGCCTTGCGCTCCCTGAGCGGAAATCGCCATCAGGCGCGCTGGCA
>DJFQ01000158.1:5272-17899 GCA_002432095.1 Marinagarivorans sp. UBA5868
CCAGGCACAGCAAAAAATACGGTTTTTGTCACACTTGAGGATGAAACCGGCAATGTTAATGTTGTGGTTTGGCAGGCAACCCAGGCGCAATTTCGCCGGGAACTCTTAAATTCACAATTGTTAATGGTGAAGGGCAAACTGGAAGTTGGAGTGGAAACTGATAAAAAAAATAACAAGGTGTATAAGGTTGTTCATGTTGTTGCTGGTCATTTGACAGATTGTAGTCACAAACTGACTGAAGATTTTCAAATTAAGTCTAGGGATTTTCACTAAATCTTTATCCATGCAGATCCAAAAGCTTTATTCCGCAAAAATCTAATCCAATACACCATCTAACACTACAAATTCTCACGCCAACTTTCTCCTTCTATATACTGTACATATAAACAGCTTAATTCTTTGTGATAAATCTATGCCGCCGAACCCAAGCAAGCCTATTTCTTTGGAACAATTGCTCCGGCGGGGGGATGTATGGCGTGGACAATCACAAGGTTTTGCACCGCAAGCCGCTTTGGAGACAGGCCATGCGGAGTTGAATGCTTGCCTGCTGCATAAAGGTTGGCCTCTGGCCAGCCTGGTGGAGATCTGTCAACCAGGAGCAGGAACATTAAGCCAGGGTGAATGGTTGATGCTTTCCCCAGCGTTAAGACAACTCAAAAATGGATATATGGTTTTGCTCAATCCACCCGCCCTTCCCTTTGCACCCGGATTGATTCAAGCCGGAATAGATCTGGATCGATTGTTAATTGTGGCAGTGGAAAAAAAAGCCGATTTTCTGGCGAGCTTTACCGAGCTTGTGCGCGCGGATATTTGCACTGCACTTATGGCTTGGCAGCCCAAACACAATCTGAGTTATACCGAGCTGCGTAAATGTCAGCTCGCCTGCAGCGATGGCAAAGGCTTGTACCTGCTGTTTCGCCCATTATCCGTGCAACAGCAAAGCTCGCCAGCCGCCCTGCGCCTGCGCACGCAATTACATTTACGTTCACTGGAAATCCAGATTTTTAAACAGAAAGGCTCTCTGAACCAGGCCACTAACACATCGATCCATCTGCCTTTGCCGGAAACCTGGTTGCCGATTGCAGCTCATGCCAATCTCAGGCAAGAGGAATCACCGCCCTCTTCTACGCATTCCACTAATAATGTCAGTTCCATAAAACGGCCGAAAAGGAAGCTGCCGTGAAAAGCCGCTTATGGTTAGCCCTGCGTTTGCCTGATCTCCCACTGGTAAGTTTTCCTGTACATCCCAAGGAGCAGGCAGTTTGTGTATTGGAAAAACAGCGAGTGACTTACGCAAATAGAGCTGCGTTTGAAGCAGGCGTGGATATAGGTATGGACGCTACAACGGCACGCCTTTTATCTGACTGCATTACGTATCAAAGGGATATTCAGCGGGAGCAGGAATATCTAGACCAACTGGCAGCATATCTCTATGCATTTACGCCTTATGTCCATATTCAACGATCAGACATCATCCCTGATTCAGGTTTATTGCTGGAAATTTCCCGCTGCTTAAAGCTCTTCGGTGGACTTAAAAAGCTATGCGACAAAATTGCTTCGGCAATGGCAGATACACCCACTGCCTATGGTTTGGCTCATACGGAAGACGGCGCTTGGCTGCTCAGCTATGACAATCACTCTATATCCGGTGATGAAAATTCAGCAGATTTTATATCCCGCTTAAACCATGTGCCAATCGGCCGACTTTTCGATTGGCCGGATGAGGTAGAGGTACTAAAGAGAACTGGCTTTAATACTCTTGGAGATATTTCCCGACAAATTGACATGCAGTCCATAAGCAGCATCAAAAAACGCTTAGGTCAAGATTTTTCTGAATTTATTACTCGCCTTTTTGGTATTGAGCATAACTTCCAACAGACCGCTCTTTTCAAAAAACCAGTTCAAACCTACCAACCCAAAGAATTCTTCTTTGATACCATGCAATTCGATTATCCAATTATCCAGATTGAGCAATTGCATACCCCTCTGGAAAAAATGCTGCAGCAACTCGGCGAGTTCCTACGCGAGCGCAAACTCGCTTGTCAGAAGATCGAGTGGCGGATGTTTGATATTTACCAAAATGGGCATCACCTCAGTGTTCACTGCGCCATTCCACAAAACACATGGAATCTATTTTATGACCTTATCCTTATTCAACTTGAAAACCAGCAGCTGCCATTCGCTGTGGACGCGATAGAGCTCACCTGTCAACACCTGCAGAAATGGCAGGAACACAATCAAAGTCTGGATTTCAGTGACCGACGCAGTAAAAGCCTTGGCAGCAACGACCTGGCTCTTCTCGAAGGCAAATTAAAAGCCCGCCTCGGTGAACAAGCGTTTTTTAAAGTCAGCTACAAAGACAACCATATCCCAGAGCTTGCCTGCGAAAAGGTTGCAATATTCGCTCCAGCGAATCAAGAGCTTCCAGCAGTTCATCAATATGCGTTACGCCCTACATGGCTATTTGAAACACCTTTGCCAGCAAAAAAACAACGCGCGCTCTTCTGGCGTGGCACACTTGAATTATTGGTAGGGCCAGAGCGTATCGAGGGTCAATGGTGGGCAAATACGACAGCGCGGGATTATTACATTGCGCGACGAGAAGATGGATTAAGGGTGTGGGTATATCGCGATATATCGAGTGGTGATTGGTTTGTGCAAGGGATTTTTTCAGGATAATTATTTATTCAATTGGCATAAAGTTACCATACGGGCCCCGAACTCTTTAATCAGAATTTCTTCATCCTTTAGATCGCATGTTATATCTATAGCACGCCCTTGATATTCCGCATTTTCCTCCGGATCTCTTCGCGCATTAGTCCAAAATGACATCTCCTCGTTATCTACCATGGTAGATAACCCTTGACCAATTACAATTTCTATTGGCAACAAGCGGATAATTGAATACTCATACACAGCCGGGAAATAGAAATATCCGTTATCGTCTGTAACTGTGTGATCTTCCCGCAACTTCTGCCAATCCCAGCGGCGAATCACAGTCGCCTCTTTTACCGGTTGGCCATTTAGCAGTAATTGCGCCTTAACAGGAGAAAAAACACAGGTTTTCAATGGATTGAAAATGCCGCACCCCACGACCAAAAAACTGAAGGCAAAACTAAAAAGCCAAATCCTGGGACTCATACTGCAAACCTTACGTAAGAAGCGCCCAAAGGCCACTTGCCATCAAGCCGAATACGGCCAAGCCTCCGGTAAAAATAACCGCCCAATGACACATAAAAAGTGTATAAACGAGATTATTCAAATTAAGACCAAACAAAAAACAATCTCTGACTCCGCTCGCATCCACATGCCCACCCGAGACCTTAGCAAGCGCCGTCCCGAGAAATGCGAGTATCATAGGAAAAACACCGATCAATAAGCTCAGCAACGCAAGACGCCCTGGCGTCAAATTCATAACGGACAACACCCACCAAACCGCCGATACAAAAAAGCCAACAATCGCTAAACCGAGAAGCCCGCCTCCTCCAACCGCCATGACAAATACCGCCTTAACAACAAATCCACCTTCGCGAACGTTGATTTTTCCTTCTGGCGATTTTTTGACAAAATGTGCCAGCCCCCAAGCGAGCGTACCCGCAAGGATGCCTAAACACATAAAAGCCAGAGCAATTAGGAAAGTTACAAGCATGGGTTTATTGAGCCATGTCAGTCGATTTCTCGACCAACGCGCCAAACCATGTCGGCGACTTTTCGGTACACGCGATTGAATACCATGCGAATAAAATCGACCGTCAGATCCGTGCCTTCTTTAACCACAACTCCGATAAGCGCAGCCATCTTTTTGATTAAGTGATAAACCCATACACTTACTTTTACCGTTGCTTTGGCTGCCTTCGCCATAAAAACGGCCATGCGGTCGAGTAATGTAAACGTGGTCGCGAAGCCATTGATAATCACAATTCCCGCCGCGTTGATTACCTTCTCAATCACATACAACAAGGCTGCATCAAGCATCTGCAAAGAATTTACCGTAAAAGACACCAAGCCATCTGATTTCAACCAGTTTTCAACTGCTATTTGGCCATATCCTTTCGGACGATTGCTCCTAATGCTCGTCCAACCATCCGAATTGCGCACCGAATTTTGATAATGCTCCATAAAGTGATACTTCCATGGTGGAATTGAAACAGGCGATTTAATCAGATAATCAACGCTTGAGGTCGGCACATGCGAGAACGGCCAAGTAGGCACCATAGGCACTGGATCGGTTTGGTGATAAACCCTGTAAACATTATCGGCCACTAAACGTGATGTGCACTTCTTAGCAAACATTTCCAAGCCGACTCTCGGACTGCCGAAAGTATATAAGTTTACCTGACCAGTCACACCGGAGCTCTTGATCCAATCAGCAGCCAAAGTGGCAACCGCACCCCCTAAACTGTGCCCTATGCAGTGAGCAACCGTTATACCTTTTAGTGAACTTATAAAATGGCGCAATTCAGTAATCATAGAATTAAAGGCATAGTAGAAGCCTTGATGGACATAGCAGCCCGTGTGCGATGCCCTAATACCTGTATTTCCGTCGCTAAGGACGTCATATAGCCCCTCTGTTCCTTTGAATGCAAAAAATGCCTGATTCTTATACTCAGCTACCCCGGTTGCAAAAAAACCCATAACATGAGGCTTTTTCAGAAGAACAAAGGCTCCTGTTTTTGCAGTAGCCATGACACTGTCGTCCATATTAAATTTATTTTTATATTCAGCTTTGAAAGCCCTCCTTGCAAGATCATCTTTTATTTGGTAAACGTTCGCCGCTATTTCTGCCGAAAACTGCGGACTTAAAGCCATGGCACCCATTTTATTACCCCTCCAATTTACACATAGTCAGCATTAAAGAACCATAATCTTTTATCACTACCTCTTCTTCAGTTAATTCACAGGCGACATGAAATTTACTTCCGCCATATTCTGAATTTTGTTCTGGTCGACGCTTTGCGTTTGACCAAAATATCTTTTCTTCTGCATCAAGAATTACTGACAACTGCTGACCGACCACAAGCTCTGCAGGCAACAACCTCGAAACAGATGATTCATATACAGCTGGAAAATTTACGTAACCATTCGCATCAGTCATCGACTCATCAGAATTTTCTTTATGCCAGTTCCATTTACGAACCACTTTTGCACCCGCCACAGGCATCCCATTTAACATAAGGCGGGCCTTTACCTCAGAAAATACACACGTCTTAGTCGGGTTAAAAAATGACATAGCCGAAACCTCCAAAGAGATCAGAATGAAAATAAGTGGGATAAAACGGCGCATAGAGAGAGTCCCATCGGGGTTGAGTTTGCTTGCCAAAACGGCGGCGCTCGTCGAGATTTAGGGTGCTGAAGGACTTTATTGGAAGGGGCCAGCATATTCGAATAAGAGACAAAATTTGCTGAATGATGTGTCCCAAAAGCGGTCCGTTGCATATAGGTATCCCGGGGTGACTATCGAATATTCGTGCTGAACAGAAGGCCTTTCTGAGAAAGACTCTGCGTTTCCATCAGCGGCACCGAATACTAGCAAAGGTTTTATCCGTCGACCATAGGACAAAAGCTGCGCGGCACCGCAGAGATTGCCCATGGTGAAATGCAGACAATAAAAAAGGGCTTGGTATTTCTACCAAACCCTTTTCAAATGATGGTGCCCAGAGGCGGAATCGAACCACCGACACGGGGATTTTCAATCCCCTGCTCTACCGACTGAGCTATCTGGGCAGCTGCCGGACGGGCCTAGGCCCGAGCGAGGCGCGTATTAAACCCGCTCTATGAACGGGAGTCAAGCGCTGCCAGGCATTTTTATTTATGTGGGAAGGCGCGGGTTTGCTGGTTATTTTGTGGGCGGAATATAACCTTCGGCTTGATCGTAATCTTCGCCGGACAGGTATTTATCCATCTGCTCCGCCAGATATTGACGGGCGCTCTTATCCATCAGGTTGAGATGCTTTTCATTAATCAGCATGGTCTGGTGTTTCAGCCAGTTCTGCCAAGCTTGTTTGGAAATATTGTCGTAAATGTCCTGTCCTTTGGGTCCTGGGTGCGGCGGTGCATCCAGACCTTCTAATTCCTGGTTAAGCTTGCGACAAAAAACGGTACGAGTCATGAAGGGTTCCTGAGTTGGGCGCTACAGAAGATTGGCCTGGCGAGGGTGCAACAACTTCTGCAAGAGCGTTTTTACCGGTGCTGCCAGACCGATGCTGGCGGGTTGACGCACGTTATACCAAAGATGGCGGCCCTCCTCCATGATGCCCGCCGGTCGCTTTGCCAGCTTTACCAGAACCGGCTGTATATCCAGATGGTAATGGCTGAAGGTGTGGCGCCAGCCTTCCCAGTGTTCTGTGTCGCGGATTTGTCCATAGGCCGGAAGGTGTGTTTCCAGGGACTGCTCAATCGGCACTTCAGGAAGGCACCAGAGGCCGCCCCATATACCGCTAGGTGGGCGGCGCTCCAGCAGAATGTCGCCGTTGGGCGCTTGCAGCAGTAGAAAATAAGCGCTTTTAACCGGTTTGTCTTTGCTGGGCTTTTTGCCGGGATAAGCCGTTGGATTGTCCTCCGCCAGTGCAATGCAATCCTCCGCAACCGGACAAAGCGCGCATTTGGGGCGGGTGCGAGTACAAACCGTCGCACCCAAATCCATGATGGCTTGGGTGTAGTCGCGGCAGCGCTTTTTCGGCATATGACCTTCGGCTATACGCCACAACTTGTCCGCCACTTTCGGTTGTCCGGGCCATCCCGGTATCGCGCTGTGACGGGCGAGAACGCGTTTGACGTTGCCATCGAGAATGGCGGTGGGTTGCTCGAACGCAATACTGGTAATCGCTGCCGCCGTTGAACGGCCAATACCCGGAAGCTGTGCGATAGCTTCTACATCGGCGGGAAATTCACCAGCATATTCGGCCGCAATAATTTGCGCGCATTTATGGAGGTTGCGTGCACGCGCGTAATAGCCAAGTCCGGTCCAGTGGTGCAGCACTTCATCAATAGGCGCGCTGGCGAGATCCGGCAACCTTGGAAAACGCTGCATAAACCTTTCGAAATAGGGAATAACCGTTTCTACTTGAGTTTGTTGCAGCATGATTTCGGAAATCCAAACGCGATACGGCGTAATTGGATTTTGCCACGGTAAATGTTTACGCCCGTGCTGGTCGAACCAGCACAGCAGCCGCTGTGAAAATGGTCGACTCATTCAGTGGTCGTTTCCGTTGCAGGTGCCTTGGTCGTTTCTGTTGCAGGTGCAGTGGGAGCCGTCGCTTCATTATTGCTGGGTGCAGGCTCTTTCTTCTTTTTAAATTGATTGAGCAGGTTGCGTACCGACTCTTCGGTATTTTTGCCCTTTTCTTCTCCCAGTTTTTCTTTTAATAAATCTTTGGCTTTATCTTCCAGCCTTTCTTCCAAACGATCTTTTTCCGCCTCAATTTTTTCTTTTGCTTCGCCTTTTAGCCGATCTTTCGCCAGCTCCGTCAACAGCTTGGTATCCGGCAAACAGGTGGTCGGACCGATATCATCCATAGAGCCTTTACAGCGAATGGGCAGTGAGCGTTTGCGCCATTTTTCCTCGATGGGCAAACAGCCTTCCACTTTGCTGGCAAATTCACCAATGGACAAAGAAAACGGTACATTAAATTTGCCGGTTTCCAAATTGAAGCTGCCGCTGGCGGTACTGAGTAAATTGGCAATGGTGGCATTGAGCTGCTGCAGATTTAAGGTATTTTCCGCATAACGCAACTGCATTTTTACTGGCTCCAAACGGGTCATGTCCGGCCATTCCAAATTTTCCGGCAGCGCCTGTTGCTGCAAAATCGACAAGGCGCGGCAGAATTGTTCTTCGATGTTAATTGGCGTCACTTGCAATTCCTGCGACTCTGCACTCGCCTCCACAATTAAATTGTCTTGCAGGGCTTTATCGGTCGCACCGTGACTGGTGATGTTAGCGGTGGCGGACGCTTTACCGGTTATCTTGTCGAGATCGGCAAAAGTTTTCAGCAGCGTACCCAAATTAACACCTTGAGATTGCAACGCCATTTGCAATTGCGCCTCGGAACTGCGCGCGTCCAATTGTCCTTCTCCAGTGACCGTGCCATCGGCGGTTTGCAAACTGAGTGTCTCCAGTTTTACCAGGCCATTTTTCGCAGACATCTGCAGTTGTGGCTGATGAATCGGGAGCTGTTTATAAATCAGCTTTTCAAACGCGACCTTTGCGTTGATATTTAAATCGCGTATTGCTTCCAATGGCAAAGGCTGTGGCGGTGTTTCGGGTTGGGGAGCGGCTTCGCCATTTTTTGCCATTTCGGGCGGCAGATAGTCATCCACCACCAGGGACGTACCCTGCCAGCCGGTAACGATGACGGGTTGTTCGAAATTTTTCAGCTGCAACTGACCGTCGACGCGGGTGTCGTCTACCGTCAAGGTCACTGGCTTCAGGGTGAGTTGATCCGGTCCAAAATCATAAGTAATGGCACCACCCACTTGCTGCAGCGCTTTAGGATTAGCAGTTTGCGGCGGCTCAATATCCAGTGCTTTTAACAACGGCGGCAACGCCGCGGGTTCGATGTCGATTTTACCTTTGCTGGTTAAGGGTTCACCCCAGTGGGTTTCTGTCGCAAGCGCCGCCACCAAATTGGCAGCACCGACTTGCAGCTTCACATCCGCTTCCGCAACCTTCAGCATCTGAGTGTCCAGATTGACGGAAACGGGGCCATTCCACGCGATCTGCATCGGTGGCATATCGTTATAAGCGGCGGAAAAATCCAGCTGCAACGGAAACGCCTTGCCTTGCAATGCCACATCTGTGGCGTGCAAATTCAGGCGTTGAATCTCGGCTCGGTCACCAGTTTGGGCATTGGCGTATTGCAGTTTGAGGTTGGTGATGTCGATCTGCTCGACGGCAAGTTCTGGAGGCGCTCCTGTGTCGGTGGCTGCCGCAGGCGGCTCGCCGGAATCTTTTTTGTCGCCGCCAATGCTGTCCCAGGCACTCGCGCCCTGGGCATCGATTTCATAGCGGACTTCCAAACCATCCAGCCGGATACCGTCCACGAGAATCTGACGCTGGAATATCGGCATCAATTGCACCGACACCTCCGCCTGATTCACCGCCGCTAAAAGTGTTTTGTCTTGAATACTGTGGAGGTTGAGTTCGCCGAGACTCAGAGCGAGATTGGGGAAGAGTTTCCAGTTGATATCGCCCGGGATATGCAGCTCGATACCTCGTTCCGCGGCCTGCTTTTCCAGCAGGGGTTTCAGACGATTGGGGTCAAGGGTGAAGATCAGCACTACCAAGACGAGCAACAGCGCGCAGACCAGACCAATCAGAATCAACAGCGAACGCATCAGGATTTTCATGCTTAATTTTCCCCTCGACGTGGTGAATGCGGCGGCCATTCTAAGCCATTTGCAGACGATCAACCTTTGAGCCGCGAGATGAATATTGGTGCAGCGGAACATCTGTGTCCGCTGCCTCACCCTTGTGGCACCGGTTTGCAGGCATTAATGCAAATAGTTACTATTTGCGAATTTTCCTACCTGGGGTTATTCATGAAGCTTCGTTCCTCCGCCAGCCTGACCATGGGCTGCATCCTGCTAAGTTTGGTCGCCTGCTCCGATAAGAAAGACGCAGCTGAACCAGCTGGAACTGCCAAGCAACAACCAACCATTACCGTGTATTCCGAGCGCGTTGAGCACCTGATCAAACCACTTTTCGATCAATACACCGAGGAGACCGGTGTGCCCATTCGTTTTATCACCGATGGCGCAGGCCCCTTGATCGCCCGCCTGGAAAATGAAGGCGAGGCTACCCCGGCGGACATCTTGATTACCGTTGACGCGGGCAACCTCTGGCAGGCGACGGACAAAGGCCTGCTGCGCGCCATCGAATCTCCATTGCTGGAGACGAATGTGCCCGCTCATTTACAAGCCAGCGGCAATGAGTGGTTTGGTCTATCCGCACGGGCGCGCACCATTGTGTATTCCACCGAGCGGGTGAAACCCGAGGAGTTGTCCACCTACGAAGCGCTGGGCGCTCCCAAATGGGAAGGGCGGCTTTGCCTGCGCACGGCGAAAAAGGTCTATAACCAAAGTTTGGTGGCCACCATGATCAATACCTTGGGCGCCGAGAAAACCGAGGAAATTGTGAAGACCTGGGTGGCCAATTTGGCGACAGATCCCTATTCCAACGACACCGTGGCCCTCGAAGCCGTCATCGCGGGACAGTGTGATTTGGCGATCGTAAATACTTACTACTTCGGCCGCATGCAGAAGGAAAACCCCAATATCCCTCTGGCCGTGTTCTGGCCCAACCAAGACGGACGCGGTGTGCATGTGAACATTTCCGGCGCCGGCATCACCAAACACGCCAAACACCCGGAAGCCGCGCAGAAGTTGCTGGAGTGGCTCTCCAGCGAGGAAGCACAATACAAATTTGCGGAGGCGAATGAGGAGTACCCGGTAAATCCACGGGTTAAGCCTTCACCATTGGTGCAAGCCTGGGGCGAGTTCAAAGCCGACTTGGTCAATGTGGAAGCGGCCGGGCATCTGCAATCCGAAGCCGTGAAGTTGATGGACCGGGCCGGCTATCGTTGATGCCCCCTTCATCGCCTCTGCGCCACCACCGCCGATACCGTTATGGTACATAGCCGCTGGTGGCAGTTACCTATCTGGTTGATGGCGGCGCTGGTGCTGATGCCGGTACTCGTCATTCTGCTGAGCTGGCAATCCGCTCAGGTGGAGGTCTGGCAACATTTGATCGCCACCGGGCTCAGCCGTCTGCTGAAGAACACTCTCATGTTGATGCTGGGTGTCGGCGTGATGGTGATGCTGCTGGGCGTGAGCCTGGCGTGGTTAACAGCGGTCTGTGAGTTTCCCGGGCGGCGCTGGTTAGACTGGGCGCTTGTCCTACCCCTTGCCATTCCCACTTACGTCGTCGCCTTTGTCGCCTTGGGGTTGATGAGCTACAGCGGCCCGGTGCTGACCGCTTGGCGAACCATATTTGGCCAGGATGCGTGGTACCCGGAAATCCGCACACCGCTGGGCGTGATTCTGGTGATGAGCGCCGTACTCTATCCCTACGTGTATATGCTGGCGCGCAGCGCTTTTCTGCAACAGGGCCGAACCTTGACCGATGCCGCCCGCGCGCTCGGACGCGGTCCCATCGCCAGTTTTATTCAGGTGGTACTTCCCATGGCGCGCCCCGCCATAGTGGCCGGCATGGCTTTAGCGTTAATGGAAGCTCTGGCCGACTTTGGCGCTGTTGCGGTATTCAATTACGACACTTTCACCACCGCGATCTATAAATCCTGGTTTGGCTTTTTTAATCTTCAGGCAGCTGCGCAATTGGCCAGTCTGCTGCTGATTTTTGTCGCCATTGCCTTAGTGTTGGAGCAGCAGGCGCGGGGACGAGGCAAAGTCCATCAGCACGCGCTCAAACGTCATGACCGAATTCGTCTTACAGGGTGGCGCGGCCTGCTGGCCAGTGGTTATTGCCTGTTCATTCTTTTGGTGGCGTTCCTGGTGCCCTTTTGCCAATTGATTATTTGGGTGATCCATACCGGGCTGGCGGGTTTCGACCAGCGTTTTCTGCAGCTCGCGCAGCACACGTTTCTGCTCGGCGCTTTAAGCGCTGCGCTGGTGGGAATCATGGCGCTGCTGGTGGCTTTCGGTCAGAGGCTTGCGCCCACCCGCGGCATGGCCAGCGTCACTCGTCTCACCGCTTTGGGTTACGCATTGCCGGGGTCGGTGTTGGCGGTGGGTGTGATCATCGTCTTTACCTTCGTCGACCGCACCGTACTATGGCCGCTGATGCGTCACTTGCTGGGTGAGAGTTCAGTGGCGGGGCAGGTATTGGTGGGTAGCGTGGTGGCATTACTTACCGCTTACGCAATCCGCTATTTTTCGGTGGGACTGGGGCCTATCCAGTCCGGCCTTGAGCGTATTCGCCCGCAATTTCAGGAGATGGCGCAAAGCCTTGGCCACAGTCAATGGCAGGTGATACGCCGGGTTTACCTGCCACTGATGACCCCGGGACTTATGACTGCACTGATTCTGGTGCTGGTGGACGTCATGAAAGAAATGCCCGCCACCCTGCTGATGCGCCCCTTCGGCTGGGACACCCTGGCGGTACGAGTATACGAAATGACTGCCGAGGGCGAGTGGGAACGCGCCGCTCTTCCCGCCCTCGCTTTGGTGCTGATCTCCATGGTACCGGTCATCTTGATGGTAAAGCGCAGCCAGAACTAAAGGCTGTCGATTCGCTCGCGCTTCCCTCGACTAAAGGCTAAGTCCAGACAAAGTCTATTAAAGACAAGTCCACTAAAGGCTTAGTCCATTTCGCGAGGCGCGCCCCATGCACCCTATCTCCCCCTGTCTCTGGTTTGATGACAACGCAGAACAAGCGGTGGCGTTTTATCTGACGGTCTTTCCCCAGGGGCGCATTCTAAGTACCACCTACTACAGCGAAGACGCGCCAGCTCCGGCGGGCAGTGTGATGACCATTGCTTTTGAGATTAACGGCAGCCCTTTCATCGCACTCAACGGCGGTCCCTATTTCAGCTTTTCTCCCGCCCTCTCGTTGGTTATTCACTGTGCCGATCAAGCGGAAATTGATTACTACTGGGAGCGCCTGGGCGACGG
>DJFQ01000158.1:17904-18470 GCA_002432095.1 Marinagarivorans sp. UBA5868
ATCCAACTTATGACCCTGCTTGCGCAGGGAGAAAAAGCCGGAATCGCACGCATGACCGCCGCGTTGATGCGAATGCAGAAGTTGGACTTACACACATTGATCACCGCTTATGAGGGGAGAGCGCCATAATTCGCCAGAATTGACCCCGGCCATGCCCGCTTTGTCCCCGGTGCTGCCCGTTTGTCTTGATGTACTGATCCTGCCGACCACAACAATATCGACAGGATCGTTTTATGTGCTTCCACAACCCTCGCCCGATTCCCCGACATCTATTGCTTGTACCGGAATCTCCGGTATATCGCCGCCCCGCATCTCATTGGTGGCGGGCACTGATGTTGCTGTTGCTCAGCGCCGTGCTCACAGGAGTTAGTGCTGCGCGTGCGGAAATGTCGGACGACCCTGGCGCCGGGCAACTGCTGCTACAGCACGAAGGGCAAACGCACTCCGCTCTCCATTTGCAAAGCAGTGCGGACGTGACCATCAAAGGCATGCTTGCCAAAGTGGTGCTGCAGCAGACGTTTAAAAATACCGGCGACCACTGGGCGGAGGCGGTTTACGTCTTTCCC
>DJFQ01000158.1:18567-19885 GCA_002432095.1 Marinagarivorans sp. UBA5868
CGTTTCATGACGGCATCTTTCGCTGGCGCCTGCCCACCACCCTGACGCCGCGTTATATCCCCGGCGCGCCTACCGATGACCCGGACCAGCGCAACACGATTAGCAATGGCTGGTCACTACCTAGCAACGGCTGGTCACTACCGACAGATCAGGTGCCGGATGCCCATCTGATTACCCCTTGGATGGCCGAAGACATCCACAATCCCATCCGTCTACATGTCACCCTCGATCCGGGCTTGGTCTTAGTCGATATCAACAGCCCTTACCATTCCTTGCTGCCGACATTAAAGAGTGCAGGGTCAAACACCTACCATGAGATCGTGACGCAACCGGAGCAAGTACCTATGGACCGGGATTTTGAACTGACTTGGCGCACTCAAAGCGGAGACGAGCCAACCGCAGCCTTGTTTGTTGAGGAAGTTGCTGAGGACGACTATGCCCTCCTTATGGTGGTGCCGCCGCAACAACAGCTTTCCCATCGTTTGCCGCGAGAAGTCATTTTTATTATCGACACTTCCGGGTCCATGGGCGGCACGTCCATACAGCAGGCCAAAAACAGCCTGCAAATGGCGCTCTCTCGTTTGGATGCTGGAGATCGCTTTAATGTCATCGAATTTAATTCCTTCCATCGCAAACTCTTTGACCAGGCGCGCACTGCCGACCCGGCGAGTTTGCAACAAGCGCAAAAGTTTGTGCTGGCGCTGAACGCCTCCGGCGGAACCGAAATGGCCGCTCCCTTGCGCGATGCTCTGCAGGCGACTGCGGCAGAGGGGTATCTCAAGCAGGTGGTGTTTATTACCGACGGTAGCGTCGGCAACGAAGCGGCTTTGTTCGAGTTGATCCACCAGCATCTGCATGACGCCCGCCTCTTCACCGTAGGCATCGGCTCTGCTCCCAACAGCTTTTTTATGCGCAAGGCGGCGGAATTCGGTCGCGGCACTTTCACCTTTATCGGCTCTGAAGCGGAAGTTGCTACCCGCATGCAGGCGCTGTTCAATAAATTGGAGAGTCCGGTGCTTAGCGATCTCGAAGTCGTATGGCCCAACGGGGTGGCAGTGGAAGTGTGGCCCGAGCGGCTTCCAGACTTGTATTTGGGCGAACCGCTGTTGTTGAGCGCGCGCGTCACCAAAGGATTGAATTACCCGACAGAGATTGTTGTGCGCGGACGACAGGCCGATCGGACATGGAGCCGAACGCTGACATTGGCAGGTAATGAATCGGCGATTTCAGCCGCTGGAGTTTCCGTGCGCTGGGCGCGCAGCAAAATAGAGGCACTGCTCGATAGCCAGACTCGTGGTCGACCTGCGGATGACGTTCG
>DJFQ01000158.1:19940-20093 GCA_002432095.1 Marinagarivorans sp. UBA5868
CCCCAATTTGTTTCCCCACGGGCAAATTGCCTCCGCCCGGGTGGCATACCCACAAACGGCAACGTCTGCGCCGCTGCAATGGTTGATGGGTTGGCTGATGTTGACAATATGGTTGGCGACACACTTCCGCACCTGGCGGCGAAGATCGACTCG
>DJFQ01000158.1:20108-26680 GCA_002432095.1 Marinagarivorans sp. UBA5868
CATCTGTCCTTAGGGGTCATTTCTTCGTGCTTAGCCATTTTTTCAAACGTAAACACTTAACGATGCTTCACCACTTCATAAACCGGCATGGACTGCGCTGCGCACGACTATCACTGCTGCTGCTCGCCGCATGGCAATGGGGAGGCGCAGTGTGGATCTTCAGCAAAGCGCAGATGGCACAGTGGCTACTTGCCGATGCCTGGGCAACAACGTTGGAAAATCCTCATGCCGAAATAAAACCCTGGCCATGGGCCGATACCTGGCCAGTGGCGCGGCTGCAAGTCCCCATGCAGAACGTGGACCTTTTTGTTTTGGCGGGGGCTCAGGGCAATTCCCTGGCTTTCGGGCCGGGGCATATGCACGGAACGGCGCTGCCTGGCGAGGGGTTCAGCGTGATTGGAGGTCACCGCGATACACATTTTGGCTTTCTCCAGCATTTAGTCACAGGCGATGAGATTTCGGTCGAGAGCGCCACAGGTTCACGGGTGATTTACCAAGTCCGGCATGTCGAAGTGGTCGACAGCACTCGCACGCCTTTGGCGATCGATCCGCAACGAAAAGGGCTGGTGTTGGTGACCTGTTATCCGTTCGATGGCCTTGAGACTGGGGGGTCGCTGCGGTATCTGGTTTGGGCCGATGAAATTCCCGTGGCTACCTATTCGTTATAAGGATTGAATAACCGGCCATCGTGCTTGTTTTGCCCGGCGGCGCACTGCTAGGATGCGTTCGCACGCCATTGGGCAATTCCTGAGCAGCATGAACAAGCGCACTCCTCTCCATTCACTTTTCGAGCGTTATCAAAAGGATTTGCAGCGTTTTGTTGCCCATAAATTCGGCGCGCATCATGATGCCGAAGATATCGTTCAGGATGCGTTCCACAACGTTCTGCGCGGTGTGGATATGAGCCAGCTCGACAATCCCAAAGCTTATCTTTATCAAACCGCCAGCAATCTCGCCCTTAACCGTATCCGCAAACAGCAAAATTACACCCGCTACCTCGCCGTTGCAGATATTCCAGACGAAGCCGACGACGCTGAAGCGCCCCATCGAGCCTATTCCTCACAGCGGGATCTCGAAAAATTACGGCGGGCGCTCAATGGTCTGTCGCCCAAATACCGCCGCACGTTTCTGCTCAGCCGCCTGGAAGATAAAACCTATCGCGAGATCAGCGACGAATTGGGCATTCCGGTCAGCACCGTAGAAAAACACATGATCAAAGCGCTGCAGTTTCTGCGCGACACCTTTCGGGAGGACGCCGCCTCATGATGGAGGTCAACCGAATGTGGTGTGTCCTAAGCTCTGCGGGCAAACTCTGCCCGGTTCAACTGCGGGGGCAATATCGACCATGATCCGCCAAAAGCGTTTACAACAGATTGAAAACACCGCCATTGAATGGCTGGTGCAGCTGTCCGCGTCCGAATTGACCGAACAGCAGCGCGAGGCGTTTTTCTCCTGGTTAAACGCATCACCGCTGCACCAGGCGGCATACATTAAAGCGGAGGATTTATGGCAGCGGGGCGAGGCCCTGCAGCACCTCACTCCTCGTGCCCCTCAACCGCGGATGCGCGTGCAATCCCAATGGTCCTGGGCCCTCGCTGGCGCCTGCCTATTGCTGATCTGCGCCCTATTCTTTTTGCGCGCTCCCGAGCCCGAGTATTTTCAAGCACAGACCGGCATCGGCGAGCAGCGCGAACTGCGTTTGTCCGACGACTCACTCCTGATACTTAACACAGATAGCGAAATTCTTGTGGAATTGCAGCCGCAGAAACGCGTCGCCTACTTGTTACGCGGAGAAGTGTTTTTCACCATCCGTCACGACGAAAAAAGACCATTCGACGTGATCACTAATGAAGGTGTGGTGCGGGTGTTAGGCACCCGATTTGCGGTGCGCGCCACCGGCACGGATGCGATTGTCACAGTCCTCGACGGAACAGTAGGGCTATCGCAAAACCCACCCGCAGAAGAATTCACTCCCAGCGTTACCCTCACCGCCAATCAGCAGCTCAATCTGCGCGACGCGCTTCCGGGATCTTCGGCCCAACCTATCGACGCCACCGCTGCCTTATCTTGGCGCGATCGTCAGCTTGTCTATCGCGGACAGACGCTGCAATCAGTGGTGGAGGATCTGAACCGTTATTTTCCCACCCGCCTTGAACTCGCCGACCACACGCTCAACGACCTACGAGTCAGCGCCGTCCTACAATTAAAAACGGCGGAAACCACCGCCCAATCTCTGGCAGATGCGCTTGGCCTTGAAGTGTTTATCGACCCACAAGACCAACATTTTATTCTGCGCAGTCCCGAATAATCTTTTTTGCGAATTTCAGTTATGACACGGAGCGCCGGGTTCCGCCGTAATTCCTTGCTGTTGTTTTTAGTCTTCAGTTCCGTGCATGCGGCAGGAGAAGATATTTACCGATATTTCGATCTACCGGGACAAACTCTGCAGTCTGGCTTGGTCGAGCTCGCATTACAGGCAGACATCAGTGTGGTGGCCAACCATCAACTTATCAGTGGTTATCAATCGACGTCGATTATCGGACCCTACACACCACAACAAGCACTGACAAAATTACTCTCGCGTACGTCACTTAATTATCGTTATGACAAAGCGACTAACAGTTTCATTATTGTTCCGCAGCAAGCGCCGACAACATCGGACCTGACTGATCCCTCTCAGCACATTCAAAACGAACGCATGGAAGAAGTTGTCGTCTACGCGCCCTCCATGCCCTTTCGTTACAACACTTTAGCAAACACTCAAATCGGCAACGGCTCTGCGATTTACGACAACTCCCGCTTCCACACGGTGCTGCCCGCACAGTTAATTGAAGATTTAATGCCACTGGATATTGGGGATTTATTAAAAAACGGCAGCGGCATTTCTCCAGCGGATGGTCGGGCGGATACCAATGACGACTTTTATATGCGTGGCTTTCCCCGCCATGCCCTTTATGTGGATGGCTTTCGCGTGGAGAACACCACTGGCGGCCGCTTTTTGCCGGATAACATCGAACGCGTGGAAATTCTCAAAGGTCCATCCACCATCCGTTATGGCCAAGGAGAGCCGGGAGGGATGATCAATCTGGTGCGAAAAAAACCTACTGGAGAATCGCTGACACAAGTGCAGCTATCAACAGGTACCAACGGCTTGCGCAAGGTTGCAGCGGATGTTAGCAACGCTTTTACAGAAAATCTCAGCTACCGTTTGAACGCGGTGAATTTTCAGCATGAATATTCCGCAGACATCACGGATCGACTTCAGCAATTAATCGCTCCCAGTATGCAGTGGACGCCAAGCACCGCAGCAGAGTTGAACTTGAATTACGAATTTCAAAACACCGGACAACGAACTGATGATGATTTTGCACTGCTGCTTCCTGTGCCTGAAGAAAATTTTCCTGGAGCAACACTCAACCAAGTCGTGAGGCGTGCCAACCCGGAATTCCAGGCGCATCGACATTTGTTTCATCTTAACGGCAATCATTTTTTCAACGAGCATAGCAAGAACACAAACTGGCGCATCAATGGAAACCTGGTTTGGCAAGAAGAAAATCGCCGCGGAGTACGCGGTAGCGCGGATTATCGAAATTCAAATCTATTGTTTAGGCCAGGAGAAATCAGCAATTTATATATGGCTTTGATTCCGGGCGGTCAAGTTGCCATTCCCGTTCATTACCGCAGCAATCCAAACGACCCGTTTGACCCGCTCATTTATATCGGGGAAGTTCGTAGTATTTATGATGAAAAATCTTCGGAAACGGGACTTCAGTCCAAATTGGAGCTTGATGGAACCAGCAATATCGTAGGCTTTCAGACCCATCTAAACATGGGCCTTGACTGGCATCGACAGGAGCTTTTCCATGCCAATACAATCGAAAGCCGGTACCCTCTGCCTTCTCAATCCTGGCCGGAATCGCAGAGTCCTTCAATCCCCTATTTTTTTAATATTATTTTCGCGCCTGAGCGCCCTTTGGGAAACTTAGAGGTTTTTGAAGTTCGCCAGGTCAGCGACGAGTTCGGCATTTATCTGCAGGACACCATAGAACTAAACGATAAATTGAGCGCAACGGCAGGTGCGCGATTAACACGAATTCAGGTCCGCAGAGAACGATTCTACGATCACATAAATGAGCGTTTCGAACCGGTAGAAAAAATTCGCGGACAGTCGGGAATAAATTATCAACTTACCGATGACGTTCAACTCTTTGCCAACTATGCGCAGGGTTTAAGGTCCAATCAATCAAAAGGTGTCTTTGGTGTTATCGTTGATGAGCCGGAGCTGTCTGATCAATGGGAAGCGGGGATCAAAGGCTACTTTTTCGAAGGTCGCGCATCCGCAGCAATCGCTGCATATCGAATTCATAAAACCAATATTTATTGGGTAGATTCATTCACCACCACTTCTTTTACGCTCGAAGAGTACGGTCAACAGGTGCTGGGAACCGATCTGGATTTCACATTTGAATATTCCCCCGCCACTCAAATTATCGGCTCCTTTTCCGCCCAGGATAATGAACTGACCTACGGCCCCCATAAAGGCAATATCACCGCTGCCACCACCCCAAATACCGCCAGCATTTTCTTACATCACAAGTTAAGCGACAGTTTCTCAGGCTTTATGGGCGGTTACTACATGGGACGCCGCTACGCCGACCACGCCAACACTTATAAATTGGATGCGTTTTTTACCGTCGACGCGGGCGCGGAATTCAAAGCTAAGCTCGGCGGCACGCCGCTAAAACTAAAAATTAGAATAAAAAATCTAACGGACGAAGAATATTATTCCGATGTGGTGGTTGGGATTCGGTTGAATGAGGGAGAGAGAAGGCAAGTTATTGCAGGGGTGACATTCGACATTTTGTAACACAGAAAATAAAAAGCCCTCCGAAGAGGGCTTATCTAGAAAACTACACTTTTCCGCCAGAGCCGTAGTTATACACGTTGCGGCCGTCCGGCGTTAAGCCAAGCAGTCGGAAGACATCAGCAAATACATCATAGTGAGTACCGCTCGCCGTACGCTGACCAGACTTCAGTCCGCTAATACCTGATGCCACGGTGATAGGACCGCTGCCAGCCGAGTGATCTTGACCATCGCCCATCTCACTGATCACCAGCACCACCGTTTTATCGTAGATGCCTGCAGCAATAAGCTTGGCAATCACATTGGCTACACCTTTGTTCATGTATTCAATGATCGCAGGCAACATTGAAGCACCATTACCATGATTGGCCTGGTGATGATCAGCAGTCCAATTCACTGCATCTGCAGTACCATCTGCCGGCACCCAGCTTGCCTGAGTTTCGTTGAACTGAATCGATACCACATTCGTTAAACCACACGCTAATGCCGCCACAGCGATATCACCTTGTGCTTTATATTCCTGCAACGGCGACGCGCCGCTGGCCAGGGACGGACTGGCGCAAGAACCGCCGCCACCGCCACCGCCACCGCCACCGCCGGATTCAGATTCCAGTTCGCGGTTGAGACGTGCTTCCAAGTCTGTCAAAACGCCAAGGTGAGTATCCAACTGATAACGTTCTTCAGTGCTGAGAATATTTGGCTGGAGTAGTGCCTCAAGTCCTTTCTTGTTTGCATCCAAAATACTCAGACGCTTCTCGGTCAAGCTTGGACCTGTGCTACCCGTCGGCGGAGGCGTAGAACCACCCCCACTGAAGTACTGCTGCAGAGCAGTCTGGGGACTATTAATACGAGTAACCGCCGCGCCGTTCAAACGATCAATTCCCGCCTCACTTAGCGACTTCACGCCGAGCTGCATAGAGCGGAAAGGTGTCAGATTTCCCAACACCTTCGCCGCTTGCATATTGACGCTACTGGAATGGGCATCGTTGCTGTTATAGGACTGCGCTCCAGCGGCCAACCAAAGGTTACCGTGACCTCCTGGTTGAGAAATGGTGATTTCCAAATTAGCAACAGTACTCTTATACGAGTCGAACGGCCGTAGCGCTTGGCCACCCAAATAGCGTCCATTCGGAGAGCCGTTTGGATGATAAATCAAGATAAATTTGCGTTGATTATCCTGAGCCTCTGCAAAACGAGCACCCATCATGGCGCCAGCTAGGCTGGACGCCTTCAAGACACCCGTCGAAACGCCATATTTACTCAGCATTTCGAGAAAGCGCCGACGGTCTGTATTAATTTTCTTAAATGTTCTTTCGGCCATCTTGTTCATAGTGATAATTCCCAAAACCTACTGGTTAACTTGGCTGCGAGCAATCGGCTTGCGCAGACGGATGAGGTCCAGAGTACCGATCTTGCGATAGACACTCTTTGGGTTGCTATTGCTGGTGGTATAGACATCGTGCAGCTGTTCTTTCGCACACGCAAAATCTTCCACTTGGTCTTGGTCGAGTCTGACCGGCTCGTCAGTCTGTCCACCGTTCTGTTTAGAGTAATTCGCCTCATCAATCGGCATTCCCGTCGCATAACGGAAGCTGTTGACGATCAAACATTCACGGATCGCGGGCAATTCGGCAATTTTGCGGCCGAGATCTTTCGAGCCATCAAAGTCAAGTGGCACATCCAGTTTGTCCAACCCGCCCGGACCCCA
>DJFQ01000146.1:0-13951 GCA_002432095.1 Marinagarivorans sp. UBA5868
CTTAACACGACATTTCATCCCTGTCCGAATGTGTGTACATATGCCAATATGCCGGCACGTGATCCCGTAAAATTCTGTTCAGGAATCTCCTATGTTTTCTGCCGTCGCTAGCCCCTACCTTGTCGCACAAGATCAGCAACCATTTAACTTAGCGACCCGAGCGTCTTCTCCTCCTACCGATTCGTTGGACAAAAAAGAATTAAAAAGCCAACTTAAGAAAATGGTGGAACAGCTGAGCGATCTCCAGGAGATGCTGTATGCCCACGATTACCATTCGATTCTACTCATATTTCAAGCAATGGACGCCGCCGGCAAAGACAGCACTATTCGCGCTGTGCTAAGTGGCGTCAACCCCGCCGGCTGCCAGGTATTTTCATTTAAACAACCCAGCAACCAAGAGCTGGATCATGACTTTCTCTGGCGCACGAGCTTATGCCTTCCTGAGCGCGGGCGCATCGGCGTTTTTAATCGAAGTTATTACGAGGAAGTTCTGGCCGTGCGCGTTCACCCGGAATATCTTCGCCATCAACGCATCGACCCACCTGACGATTTGCAAACGCTTTGGCAACAGCGCTATGAATCCATCTGCAACCACGAAAAACATCTAGCGTCCAACGGCACGCTAGTGTTGAAATTCTTTTTGAATGTATCCAAGGAAGAACAAAAAAGCCGATTTCTCGCCCGTTTAAATGAACCCGAAAAACACTGGAAATTTGCTGCAAGTGATATCAAAGAGCGCGGCTTCTGGAGCGATCATATGAAAGCTTATGAGGACGCCATATCCGCCACAAGTAAACCCTGGGCGCCTTGGTATGTCATACCAGCGGACAACAAAGCCTTTATGCAACTGCAAGTTGCCAAGTTGATTGTCAGCAGTATGGAAAAACTTAACCTTCGCTATCCAACAATAAATACAGAGGAAAAATCCCGTTTTGCCGACTACAGACGACTGCTTCTTGAAGAGTGATCAAGATGGAAGCCAGTTTTCTTCCATTGCAAGCGCCAAATCTTCATTTGGTGATTAACGAACATGCTTATTAATATCGATGTTCCAGATCTTTCTCAGGCCATCACATTTTATTGCGATGCGCTCGGGTTGAAGCTTGTGCGCGTGCTGGATAATGATGTGGCGGAACTTGCCGGGGCGGCCTGTCCGATATTTCTGCTACAAAAAAAAGCCGCTTCACAGGTGAGCAGCCAAGTATCCGACACCCGTCATTACACACGTCATTGGACTCCAGTTCATTTGGATTTTGTTGTAACTGATCTTGCTGAGGCTGCCCAACGTGCAGAGGCGGCTGGTGCTGTGCGCGAAAGCGAATGTATTTCGTGGCGCGGGTCGGAGTGCATCACTTTTTCCGACCCGTTTGGCCACGGGTTTTGCCTAATCCATTTTCTTGGCGAGACCTACACCTCTTGATGGAAGCTTTTTAAGCGCACCGGCCCTGCTTTTGAGTTTTGACCAAGCCGCACTCCTCCCTCCGCCGAACGTGTACAAGGGTAACGCCGGCGGTATTAAATTTTCAAAAAATCCCGGTGCGGCCTTAGCATATACAAATCTTCCCGACGATCTTTCATATTGGTCACCGCGCCTTCGTTGCGCAGTACGCGCAACTTGTCCAGATCGAGATCCGAGAAAATGATCATCTCGGTATTGGCGGTGGTTTCCGCCATTATTGCATCTTGGGGAAAGGTAAAATCTGACGGAGAAAATACGGCGGATTGGGCGTATTGAATATCCAGGTTGTCCACACTGGGTAAATTTCCGATAGAGCCCGCAATCGCCACATAACATTCGTTTTCGATAGCACGCGCCTGCGCGCAATGGCGAACTCGCAGATAGGCGTTTTTTGTATCCGTCCAAAATGGCACAAACAAAATATCCATTTTCTGCGATGCCAAAAGCCGGGACAGCTCGGGGAATTCCACGTCATAACAAATTAGAATTCCAATTCGACCGGCGTCCGTATCNNGGGGTGATATGGATTTTGCGTTGTTCGTCTACCGAACCGTCGCGACGACATAAATAAGCGACGTTGTAAATGCGATCATTTTCCACCACTGGCATGGAGCCCGTAATGATATTGATGTTGTAGGAAACCGCCATGTGCGACATTTCGTGGCGGAACAATTCGGTAAATTCCGCAAGAAAGCGCACGGACTCATTGCCGCTGACACACTTTTTCAAGCCCATAAGTGGCGCAGTAAAAAATTCGGGAAACAACGCAAAGTCACTGCTGTAATCCGAAACGGCATCGACGAAATACTCGACCTGACTAAGCAATTCTTCCGGTGACTTCACTGAGCGCATCTGGCTTTGCACCACACCCACCCGCACCACACTTTTACGGCCGAGCACAGTTTTGTGGACCGGCTCATATAATATGTTATGCCATTCAAGCAACGTGGCATAACCTGCGGATTTTTCGTCCTGCGGTAAATATTTTTTCAGCAGCCGCTTTACCTGAAAGTCGTTGGCGAGCTGAAACGTTAAGATGGGATCGTAAATTTCCCGACGGGCAACTTTCTGAATATATTCCGCCGGTGAAACTTTGTCGGCATACTCGTGATATTTAGGAATGCGGCCACCAGCGAGAATGCCGCGGTAATTATCGTTACGGCAAAGATCTTTGCGCGCATCATATAGTCGGCGGCCAAGGCGATAACCCTGGTATTTCGGATCAATAAATACATCGAGCCCATAGAGGACATCACCATCCGGGTCATTGATGGCTTCTTCTTTGTGATTGATCAGGTCGTCGTAGGTGTGTGGGTTGCTGAAGCGGCTGTAACGCACCCGCAGTGTCAGTGCCACACCAATCATTTGTTCCTTATCAATAATACAGATTTGCCCCTCGGGGAAATCGGCAATCAAACGCTCCACGGTATTGCGCGACCATGCGCCGCCGAGGTCTGGATAAACCCTGTCCATCAGTGCCTGGAGCTGAGGATAGTCCTCAAGGGTGACATTGCGGAGGGTTAAGTGCAGTTCCTGGTTATCCATCGACTCGTCTCTGTTTGTGATTGATTCATGCCATCTCAAATATCATCGAACAACGGTATTTAAGGCTGGAAATACCGGCATTTTTTGAGATAGCCACTAATGCAGCATAGTTCAGACCCAGCGCGACAATATATGCTCCATCTGCTGTTGGTTGATCATGCCTGCCTGTTGCCACTGCATCTGGCCATTTAGAAATACGGCGAAATTGGGAATGCTACGGATGTTATACCGGGCCGACAATTGTTGTTCCTGTTCGGTATTCACCTTCAACACCACTATCTTACCCGCTAAAGACTGCGCCACTTTAGCCACTTCCGGTGCCGCCATCCGGCAGGGACCGCACCAACTGGCCCAAAAATCCACAAATATTGGCACGGCGGCGTCTCTTACGATTTCATCAAATTCAGTCTGATCCACATCAAGTGGTACGGACTGGGGCGGAAGTACCATCTTGCACTGACCGCAGCGGCCCTGACTGGCGAGGTGACGCGCGGGGATACGATTTTGGGTACCACAATGGGTGCATGTGCGAATCATATTTTCCTCCTGGTGCTTGCGAAAGCGGGTTGAGCTTACTATATTAGTAATATCTAATTTAGAAAAGTTCGATTTATATCATGACAAACAAGCGCACAACCCAATGGATAACACCCAAAGCCCTGCAGCAGATGGCGGCTCACGCCGACGATGCCGCCGACCTGCTCAAGACCCTGGCCAATCCCCACCGCTTGCAGATTCTCTGTGTGCTGGGCACTGGCGAAATGGCGGTGGGCGAACTGAATGGGATTGTACCTCTGTCGCAATCGGCTTTATCCCAGCATCTGGCGAAGCTGCGCGGCGACGGCTTGGTGGACACCCGGCGGGAATCCCAGACGATTTACTACCGCCTGAATCCTGGGCCGGCGCGGGACATTATTGAGGTTTTGCACCGGCATTTTTGTGGAGCGAATGAAAAATCTTAACTCTCGCTCGCAGCGGTCCCGACCGGAGCACTAACCAAAACATTCTCAACAGGAGATTCTTTATGACTACCACACTCGACCAAATGGTATTTCGCATCGCCGGAATTTTTATTCTGGTTTCCCTGGCCCTTGCACACTGGCACCACCCCGATTGGCTGTGGTTTACCGCGTTTGTGGGTCTGAATATGTTCCAGACTTCTTTTACCGGCTTTTGCCCTATGGCGATGGTTTTGCGCAAGCTGGGTGTGAAGCCTGGAGTTTTGTTTTGCAAAAATACTGCGTGATTCCGCAACTTACGAGGGACGGGTTATGAAAATCGCTGGTTTGTTTATAGGCTTCTGCAATCTGGTGGCTTCGAAGCGGAGCTCCACCAACTTGTTCCGGGAACGCCGTAAACCCATCCATGGGGGCTACCCCACCGCCGTCCTGGCGGTGAGGTTCCCGGAACAAGTTGCTGAAACTCCTTGGGATCGATGGAGCGTCGCTTTTCGTGACTTCGACAAGTTCGTGGCTTCGACAAGCTTGACGGTAGTTATTACTTTTCTCGCCGTACTTCTGACTGCTTGTAATGAAAAAACGGCGACGCCCAAAACCCTGCTGGTGGCACCAGCCAACCTCGAACGCATCCAAGTCCAACTCCAAACCATCCCAACCGAAATCACTTTCGACGGTCGCGTCGAGGCAACTAATCAAGCTACTGTGGCGGCGCAAACCTCCGGGCGTGTTACCGAATTGCCTTTTGACGTGGGCGACTTTGTGGAAAAAGGCGCGGTTATTCTGCGTCTTACGGATACAGAACAAAAAGCGCGAGCNNATAAAAAATTAATCGCCAAAGCGGATTTTGATCGCGCCAACGCGGAATTCAACGCGGCCAAAGCACGGCTTGAATCCGCCACGGCAGCCCAGGCGGAAGCCGAGCAGAATCTCGCTTACACCACTTTGATCGCACCCTACTCCGGCATTTTGCTCACGCGCCATGTGCGCGTAGGCGAAAGTGTCGCACCGGGTACACCGTTGCTCACCGGACTTTCCCTGGCACAGTTACGGGTGGCGGTGGATATTTCACAGCAACATATTGGCACTCTGCGCAAACACCGCACCGCGCGGGTGCAATTGCCTGACGGCGAATGGATAGACGCAAAAGAGCTGCGTATTCCTCCCGCCGCCGACAGTGCCAGCCAGACCTTCAAAGTGCTGGTTGAACTGCCGGAAATAAATCAGGAGATTTTCCCCGGCACCCTGGTGAAAGTCGGTTTTGTCAGCGGCGAACAGCAGCAGCTCACAGTACCCGAAAGCGCCTTGGTAAAACGCGGTGAATTGACCGCCGTTTATGTGACACCCCCGGAAGGCCGCGTGCTGTTACGTTATGTGCGAACTGGCACGCCCACAGCAGATGGTCAGATTCCTGTGTTAACAGGATTAAATGACGGTGAATGGATAGCGGCGGATCCCACCGCAGCCATGCAGATTTATAAAAGTGCCCAGAAGGGTGCGGCGCCATGAATCCGTCCAACCTCGGTATTTCCGGGCGTATCGCCCGCGCATTTCTCACCACGGAAATCACACCGCTGCTGGCGCTCACTGGCTTGCTACTCGGACTCTTCGCAATTTTTATTACCCCCAGGGAGGAAGAGCCGCAAATCAATGTGACGTTTGCCAATGTATTTATTCCCTACCCGGGCGCTTCCGCAAAAGAAGTGGAATCTCTTGTGACAACACCGGCAGAGCGCATAGTGGCGGAGCTGGCCGGGGTGGAGAATATTTATTCCATGTCCTCTCCGGGTATGTCCGTCTTGACGGTGCGTTTTGAAGTGGGTGAACCGCGCACGGATGCAATAGTACGTTTATACAACGCCTTTTATTCAAATCAGGATTGGCTGCCAACCCATTCCGGCGTAGGCATGCCGCTGATTAAACCTATGGGCATAGACGATGTGCCGGTGGTGGCAGGTACTTTGTGGAGTGAAGATCCAAATATTACCGCCGCCGATCTCACCCGCATTGCCCGCACGCTCGCCACCGAATTGCAGCGGGTGCCCGGCACTCGTGACATTACTTTAATTGGCGAGCAGCCCCGCGTATTGCAGGTGGCTTTCGACCCCCAGCGGCTGGCGTCTTTCGGCTTATCGCTGGCCGACTTGCAGCGCGTATTGGGCGGCGCCAACAGCTCAGTCGCAGCGGGAAATTTTCTGCGCGATGGTCAAATGGTTCAGGTTCAGGCCGGCAGTTTTTTGCAATCCGCAGACGAGGTGTCTCAGCTGGTCGTAGGCGTGCATCAGGGCGCGCCGGTATTTCTGCGGGATATTGCCACAATAACCGACGGTGCTGATCAGCCGGCGCGTTACGTCAATTTTGGCACAGGTCCAGCGGCGCAGGCGGATGGATTAAACGTGGAAGGACGGTTTCCAGCGATAACCTTAGCCGTTGCAAAAAAGCCGGGTGCCAATGCGGTGGAAGTCGCCGAGGGTGTGATTGCGCGTTTTGAACAGATGCGCGGCGTGGTTTTTCCTGATGGTGTGCAAGCCACTGTCACGCGCAATTACGGTGCTACGGCGGAAGATAAAGCGCAGACGCTGATTAAAAAATTGATCTTCGCCACGCTTTCGGTGGTGGCACTGGTGTTGTTTACTCTGGGTAAACGCGAGGCATTAGTGGTGGGGGCAGCGGTAATCGTCACGCTCGCCATTACATTGTTTGCTTCCTGGGCCTGGGGTTTTACGCTCAACCGTGTTTCGTTATTTGCGCTGATTTTTTCCATCGGCATTCTGGTGGATGACGCGATTGTGGTGGTGGAAAATATTCATCGCCATCAGCAGATGGGCGGTAAATCGCTACTAGAGGCTATTCCCGCCGCCGTGGACGAAGTGGGCGGCCCAACTATTCTCGCCACTTTTACCGTGATAGCCGCTTTATTGCCCATGGCGTTTGTGACGGGTCTTATGGGTCCCTATATGCGCCCTATTCCCATCAACGCCAGCACCGGCATGCTGATCTCCCTCGCCGTGGCTTTTATGTTTACCCCCTGGTTATATTTAAAATTGTTCAGCAAACAGCAACATTCAACCAGTCACGAAAATTCCCGCCAGGATTTATTTTTACAACGGGTTTTCCGTCGCGTAATGCTGCCGTTTCTGCGCGCGGAAAAAGGCAACCGCTACCGCTGGTTCTTATTAATCGGACTGCTGGTATTGATCGGCGGCTCCGTGGCACTGGTGGCGAGCCAGGCGGTGATACTGAAAATGCTGCCCTTCGACAATAAAAGCGAATTGCAGATACTGGTGGATATGCCGGAAGGTACAGCGCTGGAAGACACCCACAAAGTTTTGCAGGCGCTGGCGGATCATCTGGACACAGTGGCGGAAGTCACTCACTACCAGCTTTATGCCGGCGCCTCTGCGCCAGTGAATTTTAACGGACTGGTGCGCCAGTATTATTTACGCGCGGAGCCGCATCAGGCAGACATTCAGGTGAATTTGCTCGACAAACACGAGCGCCAACGCAAATCCCACGACATAGCGCTGGACCTGCGCCCTACGCTCACCCAAATCGGCGACGCTTTCGGTGCAACTATCAAAATTGTCGAAGTGCCACCCGGCCCGCCGGTTATGGCGCCACTGGTAGCAGAAATTTATGGCCCGGATTACACCGGCCAACTGGAAACCGCCGCAAAAATAAAAGCACTGTTTCGAGAAACCGACCATCTGGTGGAAGCCGATGATTCGTCGGAAGCACCACAGGAAAAAATCCAGATCAGCGTCGACCGCGCCCGTGCCGCGCTTTTGGGGGTTAATCAAAAAGACATCACCGACACCATAACCGCAGCCCTGAGCGGCGCGGATATGGCCTATCTGCACGACGAACAGGCGCAATATCCAGTACCCGTGCGAGTGGTATTGCCGGCGGACCAAAGAGTCAACATCAACGCCCTCGGCGACCTACGCGTACGCGCCGCCACTGGCAATCTTGTACCTCTGGCGGAAGTCACACACATTCAAAACACCACCCGCGACCAAACCATTCACCGCAAGGACTTACAGCCCGTGGTTTATGTTACTGGCGACGTGGCCGGCGGTACCGACAGCCCGCTTTATGGCTTAGCCAGTATCAGCGCGGCTCTGGCGGAAACGGATGTAAAACAATTTTTTATTAAAGCACCGGAAAATCCCTACCAATGGAGCGTGAAATGGGACGGCGAGTGGCAGGTGACCTACGAGACCTTCCGCGATATGGGCGCCGCCTATGCGGTGGGATTAATCCTGATTTATTTATTGGTTGTCGCGCAGTTCCGCTCCTACGGAGTACCGCTGATTATCATGGCCCCCATACCCCTGACCATGATCGGCATACTGCCCGGCCACGCCCTGCTCGGCCAACAATTCACCGCGCCGTCGATGATCGGCATGATCGCGCTGGCCGGTATTATCGTGCGCAATTCCATTTTGCTGGTGGATTTTATTCAGCAGGAAGTGCGCAGCGGCAAACCCCTGCAGGAAGCCACCCTGAACGCCGCCGCCGTGCGCGCCAAACCGATTGCGCTCACCGCCATCGCGGCCATGATGGGAGGGTTTTTTATTCTGGATGACCCAATTTTTGGCGGGCTGGCGGTGTCGTTGATTTTTGGATTGATGGTGTCAACGCTGCTGACGTTGGTGGTGATTCCGGTGGTTTATTATCACTATCATTGGCGGAGGGAAGTGGCAGCGATCCGCTGACCACCGGTGTCAAAAAATAGATCCATTTTCACAAGCAGCGAAAAATGGGTATCTTTGTCGACCCGTCGGCATCAATGACACAGGCATTATCCGCCCGGTGTATGCACTCCTTTGGATGGCACTTCGTCGATCTTCTCATCGGCGAATTCTCGCTCTTCACTGTCAGCTTCAATGCCTTTTTGCGTTTTGCCTTGTTCTGGCACAAACGCTAGCCGAATCAGCATCGGAAAGTGATCCGAACCTATGGAAGATAAACGTTTAATTTCCAACAGAAGAAAATGTCGGCTGTGAAATAAGTGATCTAACGGCCAACGAATAAAAGGGTATTTAGCGTGAAAGCTGTTAAACATGCCCCGACCGACACGAGGATCGAGCAGACCGCTGATTTTGCGAAACAGCCGTGTAGTGGTCGACCAGGCAACATCATTCAGATCGCCCGCAACAATCACTGGCATCTGTTTTTCCGCAACACTTTTTGCCACTAACAATAATTCCGCATCGCGCTCGGTGGATTCGTCATTTTCCGTTGGACTGGGTGGCGTTGGGTGTAAAAAATGCACTTGTACTTTTTGTCCAGAACGTAAATTCACCAATGCGTGCATGGAGGGCACATCGTCTTCGACAAGAAACTGGATTTTGGCGTCTTCCAAGATTAATTTGGAATACACATGCATGCCGTAGAGATTATCCAAGGGGCATTGGAGCGTATAAGGATAGATCTTACGCAGCACGTCCAATTGGCTTTGCCACCAGGCATCCGTCTCCAATGCCACCAGAATATCCGGCTGGTATTGATGCACGAGTTTTAGAAGTGCGGCCGCATTGCGATTGGGCATTAACACGTTGGATGCGAGAATCGCGATTGCGTTACCTGGCTCGCACTCGGTGGCACGTTTCACTTCACGCCGAAAAAGTCGCGTGTATGGAATGATCCACCACGCCTGATAGGCTATGCAAATAACCACCAGCGCCGCACTTATCCACGACCATGTAAGGGAAAAATCCAGTAGCGCAAGCTGTGCTAGCAACAATACGATCGCCAGAAAACCCAATTGCAAACGGGGAAAGTCCCAGCCTCTCACCCACCAGGCTTCGTGACGCCAAAGTGTAATAAAGGTGAGCAGGCAGCAAATCAGCGTGAGGCCAATACAGGTAATCAACAACATCGCAATTGCTCCACCCTTACCTGAATAGCGTTCACGTTTTAGCCTTCTTTTTATCTCTTACGAAAAGCGCATTGCCCACCTTTTTTGTCTCAAATAAATCAATCGCCTTCAACAGATCACTCAGTTTTTTATAGCCGTAATTGCGTGAATCAAAAGATGCGTGGTTGGCAATATGCGAGCCAAGGGCGCCAAGATGAGACCAACCTTCTTCATTTTCGGCAGCCTCCATGGCTTGACGTAGGAGATTGATCAAGCGGCTGTCGCCTTTCAGATTCACCTTGGTTTCCGCCTGAATTTGCTCGGCAGGTTTTTCATCGACGAATAAAAACCGTGAGCAGGCGTTGACGAAGGCCTCCGGGGTTTTGCGTTCGCCGAAGCCGATAACGAATTTGCCATCGGCGAGAATGCGGGTGACCAGCGGAGTGAAATCGCAATCCGAAGACACCAGACAAATAATATCCACCTGTTTGGTATAGATCACATCCATCACATCGATCACCAGCGCAATATCGGTGGCATTCTTACCTTTGGTGAGATCGAACTGCTGCATGGGCTGGATAGCAAATTCATGGAGGAGATTGGTCCAGCTTTTCAGGTTTGAGTTGGTCCAGTTGCCATACGCTTTGCGGATGTTCACCACGCCGTATTTGGCAAGTTCCACAAGAATAAAATCAATTTTACTCGCCGGCGCATTGTCGGCATCGATAAAGACCGCGATTTTATGTTTGCCGCTGGTGAATTCATCCATTCTTTTCTCCTCAATCGTTTTTGCCTAGCAAGATTTTTGCCTGGCGATATAGGCGTCCAGTTGATTCGCGAATTTCTGGCGGTCAGTCTGATCGTATGGCGGACTGCCACCGGACTGTATGCCGCTGCTGCGCAAGGTTTCCATAAAGTCGCGCATATTCAGTCGCTGACGAATATTTTCTCTGGTGTACAACTCTCCGCGCGGATTTAATGCCACACACTGTTTGGCCACCACCTCCGCCGCAAGAGGAATATCCGCCGTCACCACAAGATCGCCAGCCTGCGCCTTTTGCACGATTTCGTTATCCGCCACATCAAACCCCGCCATAACCTGCACCATCTTGATAAACGGTGACGGTGGCACACGAATATATTGATTCGCCACTAACACCAGCAGCGTTTCACTGCGCATGGCGGCGCGGAAGAGAATTTCTTTAGCCGCTACCGGGCAGGCATCGGCATCGACCCAGATGGTCATAAGGTTTCCCCGAAGCATTGGACTTGATTAGCGTACAAGGCGCTCATGGTAGGTAAGCAACTTCAAGGATTCAATGCTGCCCTGCATAGACGGCCAGGTGCGTCTACTGTATACAAGCGCCCGATTATCAAACGACTCTGCAGGACAAGCCAACCCGTTTCGAATGCGACCTATACTCAGCGTGTTGATCAAGTGTGTTTGGAGGTATCCAGATGCAGGAGTGTCTCGGATGCACCAATCCCCTAACCAAATGAGTACCCCACAGCGTTTTTGGAGATGTTATGAAGATGTTCGCGCGTGCAGCTTACCTGCCGGCCATGCTAATTGTCGCAATCTGTTTGAGCGTATCCGCCTGTGGCCAGGGAGGAAAAGGCAAAAGGAATCCAACTCCCGAGGAGCCAGAAGGCCGGTTTGCGGGTAAGGAGATGGCGATGAAACAAGCGGCCATAACTTTCAACATAACCATGGAAGAGTTACTACTCGCTCTTGAACACGATCAGATCCCTGACTATGTGGGGGTTTCAGCAAACGAATATACCTACGACGCCTTAGGGCGATTCGCACGGGAAATCATCAAGACATACCCGCAATCAGACTTCTCAAATATTCCAGTTCGCGGCACGGTCGCCTACGACATGCAATTTACCTACAGCAGCTCGGAGCCTTGGAAGGAAGAGTCTGCAGTCCAGCAAATTTGGGACTCCTGGTGGGACGGCGGCTCCCTTGCACCTCAGCGTACGACCACTTGGATTGATCATGTGGAGGACGTCACCTATTACAATACTGAAACGCCTGGTCTGATCAGCAGCACAGCGACTTTTGAAATCATCGAGGTGCTAAACGACCAGGGATACTTAACCCGCTCCACTCGCCAAAACATCATGACGCAGGAAATTCAATCGGAGGAAATTTTTTATCGGGCCATTGATGGAATCCAACTCGACCGGATCGAAAACGCGGGCGAGACAGTCGAGTACCGCTACTATCCAAACGGCGCGCTGGAATCCATGGAAGTGCGGTCGAATTCCGGGGCTCGCGACGTCACGACCTACGAGTATTTGACGGACGAAGTCTATTCAATAATTGCGGAGACTCGCAGTTACGGAGCAGATGGAACCGATCTCGGTGTCCGCACCGCTCTGGAAATATTCGCTATTGGCTTTTGTCATGAAGCCACTCGGCAACGAGTGACGTTCGAACGCCCCAATTGGGCGGTGTGCCGAGAGCTCAGCAACTGGCGATAATCGTCAGGNNCCCTCCATTTTCTCTATTAAAACCGCGCCGCTAGACCGATCTGAACAATGCTCTGATCCGAGTCCTGCACGTCAATCTGCCACTGAGTGGTAGTGGCGGGGGTGACACTGGTGTCAGTGCGGCTGAAAGAGTGGGTGA
The DNA here is from genome assembly GCA_002432095.1 of Marinagarivorans sp. UBA5868. Lineage (GTDB taxonomy): Bacteria > Pseudomonadota > Gammaproteobacteria > Pseudomonadales > Cellvibrionaceae > UBA5868. The sequence goes on from DJFQ01000146.1 coordinate 12,462, forward strand.
AGTTGTTGCTGTAATGCTGCTCATAGGTTCCGAAAATCGTCACAAATTCCAGCAAGCGATACTCGATTCCCGCAGTAAATTTATACTGCAGCTCGCGATCTTCAAACTCATTGACGATGGAACTGTTGCTGCTTTCCAAACTGATCTGCGATCCGCCAATACCCGCACCCAAAATGCCGTGCAGCTTCGGTACATACAAATTGGGTGTCCAATAGCCGCTGTAGAACAAGCTCTGTTTGGTGTAATCCGCTCCAATTCCCGTGAGTTCCCCAGTCTGGTGGTAATACTCAAAGAGAAACCGCGCTGATACATCCGCGATACCGGCGGCAACACTCACCAGATCGGTTTCATCGCCTTCAGAGGCCAACCAAGTGGTGGTAATGGTAGGGGTAGTGGCAGTGTCCACCCTGGAGCGGAGCATCACATTGGTTTGGTCATGATCAAAGGTGCCGCCGCTGGCGGATAGATAGATTTTCCCGTCCGCCTGGGCGAAGTTCGCCCCCATCAGCAATGCGGCCAATACGCCCAGACGCAGTTTCAGATTCATGATGTGTTTCCTTCTTAATTTTTAGATTTGCAAATGGACTGAATTACAGCGCGCGGTTGCGCACGGTTTCAAGCGCGACTAATACGCCACGCAGTTCCGCCAACCCTTTTAAACGGCCCAAATAGGAATATCCCGGATTGACGCCGGGTTGACCAATCTCATCGGCGAGCAAATGGCCGTGGTCCGGACGCATGGGGATTTGCCAATCCGCTCGCCCCTCGCGCTTACGCCGCTCCTGTTCGTCCAGCAATGCAGACATCAATCCAACCATATCGTTGTCGCCATCCAGGTGATCCGATTCATAAAACGAACCATCCGCCTCGCGTTTGACGTTGCGCAAGTGAACAAAATGCACCTGCGGACCGAATTCCCGCGCAATTGCCACCAGATCGTTATCACCCCGGGCACCGAACGAGCCGGCACATAGCGTGAGCCCGTTATTAGGACTGGGCACGCGCTGGAACAGAATACGAGCGTCTTGTGCCGTGGACACAACCCGCGGCAAACCGAATAGAGAAAACGGGGGATCATCGGGATGGATGCACATATTCACACCGCTCTCCTCCGCCACAGGGATCACTTCTTCGAGAAATTGAATCAAGTGATCGCGGAAACGTTCTTCGCCAAGCTGGATAAAGGCGTCGATCGCCGCGCGGACGCCGTCGCGGTTGTAAGACCCCTCGCCACCCGGCAGACCGGCGATGATGTTTTTCTCCAGCAGCGCCTTTTCCTCATCACTCATGGCCGCAAACCGCGCCTCCGCCTTGGCCAATACCTCCGGGCCATAACTGCCGCGGGCGCCCGGCCGTTGCAGAATGTGAACGTCATAGGCGGCGAAATCCGTCATCTCGAACCGCAGCGCCTGGGCATTATTCGTCAATTGATAACTCAGATTAGTCCGGGTCCAGTCCACTACTGGCATAAAGTTGTAACAAACAGTGGT
>DJFQ01000146.1:13962-22798 GCA_002432095.1 Marinagarivorans sp. UBA5868
TTGATGTCGTTGTGCAGGGGAATGCTTTCAACCACTGCCCACGTCAGCCCGGCCCGCTCGATTTCGTCTCTTCGCTTGCGCACCTCTTCCTCCGGCCACGCCTCGCCTGTGGGGATATGGTGAAGTGAGGTGACAATTCCGGTCGCTCCCGCCTGGCGGATTTTCTCCAGGCTAATCGCATCTTTCGGGCCAAACCAACGCCAGGTCTCTTGCATAACTTTCCCCTTGAATCGCGAACAATGGTCTTGCGGCGGCACGAATGATTCGGCTTTGGCAAAGCCCGCATGCTACCCAACCGGCGGGGATAAACAAAGACCGACGTGGCATCCAGCGGATATCCGGCCGGCTCACGCTACCGCAACGCACAATCGACACTGAACAACTGGAAAGATTTGCGCCGGACAACCATCTGGTCAATGGGAAGGTGATTTGCCAAGGAGTATGATGATCTTCACAAATTCTTCTTATCTCCGAGGTCTTTATGGCAGTAATGAACACGGAAAACATTCCTAAGATTGTGGTAGTTGGCGGCGGCGCCGGTGGGTTAGAACTGGTCACAAGGCTTGGCGAGAAACTCGGCCGTCGCAAAAAAGCTGAAGTCGTGCTGATCGACCGCAACACTTCTCACCTATGGAAACCACTGCTGCATGAAATCGCAGTGGGCGCGATGGATGATGGTATCGACGCTGTGAGCTACCGCGGCCATGCCATCAACCATCACTTTCATTTCCGCCTCGGTAACGTCATAGGCATCGACCGCGAAGCGAAACAGGTGGTACTGGCGCCTATGCGGGACGAGGACGGCGTGCAATTTCTGCCGGAAACCCGCATCAACTATGACTATCTGGTGATGGCGCTCGGCTCTATTTGCAATGACTTCAATACCGAAGGCGTCAAGGAACATTGTATTTTTCTCGACAACCCCTCACAGGCGCGTCGCTTCCGCAGCAAAATGATCAATTGTTTTCTGCGCATTCAGCGACTGCCGGAGCAATTTCACGAGGTGAAGATCGCCATTGTGGGCGCGGGTGCAACTGGCGTGGAATTATCGGCCGAACTGCACCACGCGGTGAAAGAGATCCACAATTACGGCTTTAGCGCGGTGACCAACAGTCAGCTGAAAGTCACGCTGATCGAAGCCGGGCCGCGGATTCTCGGTGCGCTGCCGGAGCGTATTTCCCGCACCGCCCATCGCGAACTGGAATCCCTCGGCGTCACCCTGAAACTTAACACTGTCATAACCCGCGCCTCCGCCGAGGGGTTGGAGACCAAAGACGGCGAAGCCATACCGGCGGATTTAATCGTGTGGGCTGCGGGCATCAAAATTCCGGATTTCATGCGCGACATAGGGGGCCTGGAAACCAACCGTATCAATCAGCTGGTGGTAAACCCTTTTCTGCAAACCACACGGGATCCGGATATCTTCGCCATCGGCGACTGCGCGGAATTTACCGGCACCGATGGAAAAAAAGCGCCGCCTCGCGCCCAAGCAGCGCATCAAATGGCGACCACCTGTTATAAAAATCTGCTCGCGGTACTGCACAAAAAACCTTTGCACAATTATGTCTATCGCGATCACGGTTCTTTAATTTCGCTCTCGGAATATTCCACCGTGGGCAATTTGATGGGCAACTTGAGTAGCGGAAGCTTTTTTGTGGAAGGACGTCTTGCACGCATCGCTTATATCTCCCTTTATCGAATGCATCAAATCGCTATCCACGGCACCTTACGCACAGGCTTAGTGATGTTGTCCAGTGGATTGAACCGCTGGCTGCGTCCAAGTTTAAAAATGCATTAATTTCACGCGAGGGCTTTCCTAAGCCCCATAACCGCCTGTGATACACTCGCGCCCTCCCACATTAGTGGCAGGGCTTTTATGCAAATCGACGTCCCCTACATTCAGATCGAACCCACAACACGCTGCAACTTCACGTGCGGTTTTTGCGCCGGTCGCCACCTGCCGCAAATTGATCTGGATTTTGCCCTGTTCCGTGCGCTGGTAGACAAGCTCAGTAATCCTCGCCACATCGAGCTGCAAGGAGAGGGTGAGCCGCTGTTGCACCCGGATTTTTTTGCCATGGTGGACTATCTTCGAGCGCGTTTCCCCTTGGTGAAAATCTCGACGATTACAAATGGCAGCCTCCTGAGTGACGACATCATTGCTCAGTTGTTAAAAGCGCGCATCAACAGCGTGATGGTTTCTCTGGAAAGCGCCGATGATCAAATTTTCCAAAAAATTCGCGGCGGAAAATTGGAGCGCGTTAAACGCGGCTTGAAGAAATTAATGCAGCGCAAACGCGAAACTCACGCCGAAGCACCGAAGGTGGGTTTCACCGTAACGCTCTTGCAATCAACATGTGAACAATTACAGACCGTTGCGGATCTTTACGATGAGCTGGAATTGGACGGCGGCATCCTGTTACAGCCGCTGCAAACCATGCACACTTATCGTCAGTTTTACGACGCAGCTACGTTCGCTGAAATGATCTCACAGGAAAAACGCCAAGCGACCAATCGGATTATTGCCAGCAGCGCCAGCTTGCGACACAAACTGGCGGAGTATCAAAAACAAACCCATTTTTATGCAGAGCTTTACCAAAGCGCCGCCGAGCACACCTGCCCGTGGCTGGATAATGGACTGTACTTAGCTGCGGACGGCTCCATCGTCAGTTGTTGTTTTATTAAAAACACCCAGCAGCACTCTATGGGATCGACCACCGATCCCTGGGAACAGATCGCAACCTACCGCAAAACATTGTCGCAGCAACTCAAAACCGGACAAATTCCGCCTCAATGCAGCCAGTGCGGTATTGCACATAAAATGCATGCTCATGCCGTAACTTAAAATTCTCGTNNATTTAACATGCTCTTGCAGCAATTTAAAAAGCGCCGAAGCGAGTCCATAACATGAATAGCACTGTTTCTGCTCACAGCGAATTAGAATTTTTCGATACCCACTGCCACTTCGATTTTGGCGACTTTGACAAGGATCGAGAGACGCTGTGGGAAACCTGCCGCACCCAAGGTATTCGTCAGATGTTGATACCTGGTGTCCAGCCGGACCAATGGCCGAGAATGCAGCTACTGTGCGCAAATAATCCGGGAATTTATTACGCTGCCGGTCTGCATCCGTGTTGGCTCGAAGGCAACATCGAAAGTCACAGGCGCAACACTCAGCTATCTGTTCTGAGCGAGGCCCTGCGAGATCAACTGGACGAGCAATATTGCATCGCTATCGGTGAATGCGGGTTAGACCAATATATCAACGGTGATGCCGACCTTCAGGAAGCTGTGTTGGGCTGTCATCTGGAAATCGCTCAGGAATTCGATAAACCGATTATTTTGCATTGTCGGCGCGCTCACAATCAGATGCTGCGCTGTTTAAAAGCATTTCCTTTAAAAAACGGCGGCATTCTTCACGCCTACAGTGGCAGTCTGGAGCAAGCGGAGCAGTATTGGAAAATGGGCTTTTACCTCGGCATAGGCGGCACTATTACATATGACCGCGCCAATAAAACCCGTAGCGCTGTAAAAAAACTGCCCCTGGAAGCGCTCGTATTGGAAACCGACGCACCGGATATGCCACTGTGCGGTCACCAGGGAGAACGCAATTCTCCTCTGAATATTCCCGCTATCGCCGGAATACTGGCAGCGCTGCGTGAGGAATCTGTTGAATGCATTGCCCGCCAAACCACACTCAACGCAAACGCACTATTGCGCATTAATGAGCGACAACTCGGATGAAGCAGGACGACCTATCCAGCGTCAACATTCAAACCCTGGAAGCAGACCGACAATGGCAATCTCAGTACCGAATACTGATGACTTGGGGCGCCTTGATACAAACCAAAGCAGAACTGCGTGTTGAGCAAAATAAAATCCGTGGCTGCGCAGCAAATGCATGGTTGACGTTGATGAATCATCAATTTTATTTTGACAGTGAAAGCCGCATCATTAACGGCCTGGCGGCTTTATTATTGGCACAACTACAAAATGGCGAAATTAGCATGGAGAACATAAAACAGTGGGAAACACGCCTGCAGGAGCTCGGCCTGCATAAACACCTTAGTCCTTCGCGTAACAACGGCATTCAAGCGCTGATCCGGCAAATGGTTGAGCTGTGGAGCCAAACCTCCAATAACATCCATGAAAAACCCCTCTCCTAGGAAAGGGGTGAATTTCCGTTGTTCATGGGGATCAATTGCAAGTAATAACCTAGGTCAATTAATCGTCGTCTCCCGCGCGATTTTTGTGCTTGGCTTTCATCGCCTTAAATTTTTCCCGCTGCTCCGGTGTGAGCACCTCGTACACTTTGGCGTGAACTTCACCACGCTTGATAATGGCCTGCTCCACATTCTCAGCTTCTTCTCGGGCGATTTCCGCCACTCTTTCGCTGTAGTCCGCTGCCGCAGGATCGAGCTCGGCAAAACTGCGCATTAATGCGCGTCTATGTTGTTTTTTTGCTTTTTTATCCATGCCGCCGTGCGCTCGGTGAATTTCTTCAATCGCCGTTTTTTGCTCGTCGGTCAGATCCAGTTTTTTGGCCAGATGCTGAACATGGTTTTTGCCACCGTGGTGATCATAACCGGGGCCAGCGTAGGCCGCCGCGCCGGTTAAAAGACTTGCACTCAACAATACAGAAGTGATTAAACGTTTCATCGATTTTCTCCAGGTAGTGTCTGTTGACGTGATGACAGTATCCGTGGAGCGCCTGCAAAGTAGGGTTAAGCTGGTGTAAAGTTGTGTAAAGCCGCAGAACCTCGCTTCGCCTTCGGATACATTTTCCTTATGACAACCACAAACCCCAATATTCTGCTCGTCGATGACGATCCCCATTTGTCGCAGCTGCTCACGGAGTACCTTGGCGGTGAGGGATTTAGCGTACACACCGCAGCCGACGGCGAGCAGGCGCTGTACCGCTTGCGCGAGGGGCTCTCGGTGGACGTAATGGTGTTGGATATTATGATGCCGAAAATATCCGGGCTCGACGTGCTCAAACAGGTCCGTCAGTTTTCTCAATTACCGGTCATTATGCTCACGGGACGAGGCGACGATATTGACCGTATTCTCGGGCTGGAAATGGGCGCAGACGATTATCTCGCCAAGCCCTGCAATCCAAGAGAGCTGAGCGCACGCCTGCGGGCAGTGTTGCGGCGCACACGTCCCAACGGCGCCGACACGCCGGCAAGCCCAAGGGTTATAGGTCATCTGCAACTCGATCCAGGTGCGCTGAACGCGTCTCTCAATGGACAATCACTGGCGTTGACCGCAGCGGAATTTCGCGTATTGCAATTACTGGTGGAGCATGCGGGCCAGGTACTCAGCAAAGAGTTTCTCACCGAGCAGGTGTTGCTGCGCAAATTAACCCGTTACGACCGCAGTATTGATGTCCATGTCAGCCGCATTCGGCAAAAACTCGCGCAGGTACAACAAGGGGAGGAGCATCTACATATCAAAGCGGTTCGCGGCATGGGCTATCAATTATCGACGGATGCGGGCAGCGATGAAAATTAAACGTCTCTTCTGGAAAATTTTCGCCGCCTTTTGGCTGGTCAGCCTCGCCATTATGTTTGCCACCAGCTACGCCATTCTCGCTTCCGTGGAAACAGAAAAATTCCGCAATCAATACGAAAAAATTCTCAAAGATTTCAGCAAACGCGCCATTGATTATTACGAAAATCTGCCTGCGGACCGGCCGCTGCGCAAAAGTGCACTGCGCCGGTTTGGGCCGTCTCACACAATTGTGAATCATCGGCATATTGTGCGCATTGAGCGCGACGACAAAGTCATATTTAAACGCGATTCAGACAAACTAAAAAATGAGGATACTTTCAAATTTAAGGTGACGTCCGCCAGAGGCAACCGCTATACCATTGAAGCGCTGACGCCCCGGCCACCGCGCCATCTGGTGAATATGCTGCAACGAGTCAACATTTTTCAGTTTTTCATTATTCTGTTTGCCTCGACGCTGGTGAGTTTTCTGTTGAGCTGGAGCATCACACGGCCATTGAAAAAACTCGGCATTGCCAGTCGTCAATTTGCGCAAGGCGACCTGCATACTCGTGTCGATGCACGACTGTTGCATCGCGCCGATGAAATTGGCGATTTGGCGCACGACATTTCTTACATGATGCAAAAAATCCAGCAAACCATCAGCGCGCAAAAACAATTGCTTCACGACGTATCCCATGAGCTGCGGGCACCGCTTGCACGCCTGCAAGTGGCGGCGGAATTGATTCAGCAGCGCGAAGAGAAATCCTCCGCTTATATTCAACGCATCCATGCGGAATGTGAGCGTATGGACCAATTGATTCAGCGGATTTTGAATTTTGCGCGCCTGGAAGAAACCGCTGCGACATTTACCAAGCTGGATCTGCGTGAGCTTCTTCAATCACACATCGACAACATTCTGTTTGAACACCCAAAGCGCACCATTCGCTTTGTGCAACCCGCTTCTGTGCAGACCATTGATGGGGACCCGCATTTACTCGGCGAAGCGGTGGACAATATTTTGCGTAACGCGTGCAAATATACCCCCGAGGAATCTTCCATCGACGTAACTCTGGATGCTACTGAGCAGGGAACACTGATCACTATTCGCGATTATGGCGACGGCGTAGCGCCGGAAGATCTGGATAAATTGACGACGCCGTTTTACCGCTCCGGCAATCGAATGCACGGGGACGGTTTTGGCCTAGGCTTGAGTATTGCGCGCCGCGCGTTGGAAAAACATGGCGGCACCTTGACCGTCGAAAATCATCCCGCGGGCGGACTACAAGTAACGCTCGCGCTTCCGCTACGCACACAGATCTAAAGCTTAAGAAGGTTCGCGCCCGAGTTGTCGCTGCAGGTGGCGCTCCACTGCTCGCGCCGCCGCGGCAAATCCGAATGAGCCGGTGACCATCACCGACGAACCAAATCCGCCGGTGCAATCCAGTCGCACACCGTCCTGCATCACCTGTTTTTCCATGCACACAGATCCGTCGGGCTTGGGATAGACCATTTGCTCCGGCGAAAATACCGCGTCTATGCGAAATTTGCGGTGGCCGTCGCGAGCAAACCCATGGCGTCGGACCAGCTCGGTGCGGATTTTGGCCAGCAGGGGATCACCTTCGGTGCGCGCCAAGTCCGCCACCTGAATGCGCGTTGGATCAGATTTGCCGCCGGATGAGCCCACGGTGACCAACCGAATTTTGCGCGCGCTGCAATAGGCTGCCAGCGCGCTTTTGGTCATTGCCGCGTCCATGGCGTCCACCACCACATGGTGTTGCGGACCTATAAGCTTTTGCAAATTGCTTGTGTCGAGAAAGTCTTCGATGCAATGAAGACGGATCTCCGGGTTGATGTCGCGTAAACGTCGCGCGACAACCTGGTTTTTGGACTGTCCTACCTGCGACGCAAGGGCTTGCGCCTGTCGATTGGTATTGGTAATACAAACCTCGTCCATCTCAATCAGCGTAAGCTCACCCACGCCGGAGCGCGCCAGCGCCTCAGCCGCCCAACTACCCACGCCTCCCAGCCCAATTACCGCCATATGCGCCTGCGCTAGCACCTCCAACGCTGCTTCACCGTAGAGCCTGCTTACTCCGCCAAATCGCTGGCGGTATTCGATTGACAACGTCATCACCCTCACCTTCGCGCAAAAATTGCGCGCGTTTTAACGCAAAGAATGGATCGCCGCAAGATTCATCCCGCCACTACAGCCACCACTAGGGATTCGTTCTGGATTCCGGTTGCCCTATCTGTCGCTCTCGCTTTCAATAAGCACCTCATTTCCCCGCGTGATCACCATCATGACTCTACTGCAATGCCTCGGCGCTCTTACTCCTGTTCTTGCGGTCCTGTTATTGCTGGTGATTTTGCGACTGCCCGCCACTCGCGCTATGCCGCTCAGCCTCCTGGCAACCTCCGCCAGCGCTCTGCTGCTATGGCAAATGGCGCCAGTCCGCATTATGGCGGCGGTGATTGAAGGCTGGTTCGTCGCGCTTTCTATACTCTGGATTGTCCTGGGTGCCATCACTCTGCTCAACGTGCTGCGGGCGACAACAGCAATTGATGTTATCCGTCACGGTTTTATTGCCCTCTCACCGGATCGCCGGGTGCAAATGATCATTATCGCCTGGCTGTTCGGCGCGTTTCTGGAAGGGATCTCCGGGTTCGGTACTCCCGCGGCCATTGCAGCGCCGCTGCTCCTGGTGCTCGGATTCCCCGCGTTGGCGGCAGTGGTGATGGCGTTGATTGCTGGCTCCAGCCCGGTCTCTTTCGGCGCAGTGGGCACGCCCTTGCTGATTGGGGTTGGGCAGGGTTTGATGGACCCTTCCCCCGCGCTGATCCATCTCATCGGTCTGACAGCTATCACCCTCGATTTGTTTTTGGCGAGCGCTCTACCGCTGCTGCTGTGCGCCTTACTCACCCGATTTTTCGGCGGCACCCGTTCCTGGCGTGACGGCTTGGCCGCCTGGCCATTTGCCTTATTGGCGGGCTTTGCATTCACCATACCCGCCTGGCTCACCATGCGCTTCCTGGGTCCAGAATTTCCCTCTATCGTCGGCGGTTTTATTGGCCTGCTGATCACCACTATCTGTGCCCGGCACCGCTGGCTCACCCCAAGAACTCCCTGGTTGTTTCCAGGCGATTCAGAAGTTGTTCACGCCAAACTGAACAGTCACCTCAGTCTAGTGCGGGCCTGGCTGCCTTACGTGCTGGTTGCTCTGTTACTCATTGTCAGCCGACTGGATGCACTGCCGCTGAAACACTGGCTGAACCAGGTCGTCGTTAGCAGCGGCGACATCCTCGGCACCGGCATTCGGAGTGATCTCAAGCCACTTTACCTTCC
>DJFQ01000146.1:22846-33330 GCA_002432095.1 Marinagarivorans sp. UBA5868
CCCATGGTGCGCATATTCCTGCGTTCGGACGTAAACGGCGCCGGGTTACAGGCCATGCCGCTGGAGCTTGCAGCTCTGGCCGCGGAAGGCGCCGGCGCGTACTGGCCCCTGGCCGCCCCTTTTATCGGCGCACTCGGCTCCTTCATAGCGGGTTCAAGTACCTTCTCCAACATGATGTTTTCCGGGTTTCAAGCCGCGGTTGCTACCAAGGCTGGCTTTCCAGCGGTATTGACGGTCGCCTTGCAAGTCATCGGCGCCAACGCTGGCAATATGATCGGTGTAGCGAATGTGGTGGCGGCTGCCTCGGTGGTCAATCTGACCGGACGCGAGGGGCAAATTATTCGCTTCACTCTGGGACCGATGTTGCTGTACTGCGCGGCTGCGGGATTGTTAGCGTTCGTGTTATTGAGTCTAGGGCTGGCGCCAGGCACAGAAACAATCCGTTAGAGGGTGCGCAAACCGGAATAAGCACGGACGTATTTATCCTTACTTCTCATAAAAATCGACACAAATCATGGAGAAATACCGATGGTCGGCGGGCGTAAACAAATTAGTTGCGCATGCGCATTTTTCCTGTAGAATCCAACGCGTTGAAAATTCTGCAAGTATACTTTTTCCTCCTCGACGCCAGTCTTTCGCAGTTCCAGCCCGAAGCTCCACGTCAGTTGCAATAAAGTAATCCAGTATTTCCAGCATCCCCGCAGTACGCGGTTTTTATGATTTTTGAACAAAGGTTAATGAATATGGCAAATGAAACAACTGGAACTGTTAAGTGGTTCAATGACAGCAAAGGCTTTGGTTTTATCGAACAACAACGCGGCCCGGATGTCTTTGTCCACCACAGCGCCATTACTGGCACAGGTTTCAAGACGCTGAAGGAAGGTCAACAAGTTAAGTTTGTAGTTACCCAGGGCAAAAAAGGCCCACAAGCTGAAAACGTAATTCCGCTGTAAGCAAGTCCTTCACCGCCATTAACGGCGGAACCCGATCCCGAGGCTTTGGTCACTCCGCTGGCCAAAGCCTCTTTTTTTGCCTTTCTTTTTGGAGCCCCGCTTATGAAGTCTCCACATGTGCGCTCCATTCACGGCATACGCATCCTGAAAAACAAACATCAGACCATCAAACGCCTACGCAAAGAAGAACCCGCGCCCACACTCTATGGTGATCAGGTTTGGCATTCCAGCTTTCTCATCATGGAATACTTGACGCAGCATCCACTGCCTTTGAGACAGAGAATTATGGATATCGGTTGCGGGTGGGGGCTACTGGGGATCTATTGCGCCAAACATTTTGCCGGCGACATCGTTTCTGTTGACGCAGATAGCGGAGTATTCCCCTATGTCCGCTCTCATGAAGCACTCAACGATGTATCCGTGCGAACGGAGCGGGCCACTTTCAACGACTTGAAGCACGCGGATTTCGCCGCGCAAGATCTTATCGTGGGAGCGGATATCTGCTTTTGGCCCTCTATGGTGAAGGAACTTAAATCGCTGATTTCCCGCGCGATGCTCGCCGGCGTCAAAAAAATCATCCTGGCCGATCCAGGCCGCACCACATTTTTACAGCTTGCGGAACACTGCAAAGAAAATTACATCACCCGGCTGGAACCTTGGCAGTCCCAAGAACAAACCACATCGAAAGGCATGTTGCTGATCATCGACAATCCACTGGCGGCCTGACGCGCAGGCGACGCCATAGTTCTCCACTAGCGCCATAAAAGCACACCATCGCCAGCGCGAAATTCCACTCTACGATGTTTTCCAACTCATACTTATTGCTTGGCTCCACCAGAGTGACTGCGAGCGATGCAAGGCCGATGCACCATTGAGCGATTACCAATACCCATAGCGCCTTTAACCAACCTTGCGCTGCTGCGGGGATCTGCTGCACAGCACTCAGTGAGTAAAGGCTCAAAAGCTGTGCCAGCGCCGCAAAAGCAAAATAGAAGGTCACGCCGAATCGACGCATAAAGCGGTAAAAGTCGCCCTGAGAACCGAGAAAATTCGCGTACACAACCAACGCTAATGCCGAAATTACGCCAAGCGCGAGAATAACCCGATGGCAGTTTCGCCGACCGACCACAGTCTCCAGCCAGCGGTACTGCAACGTCCAATAAAAAACCAGCAGCATGCTCAACGGCATCATAAAGCCGCGNNACCACGGCAACGAGTGGAACCAAGGTGTTAAGCCAGGCGATGAACCTCGCATTGAACATGGACATTCCTCATGATGGCCAACCCAATCACCATGACGGTCGGCTCTGGCTGCGCAAAAACTCTTCATGAGTGGGCAGATTGCCAACCATCCCCCGAATGGCCTGGCGCGCCATATCAAGCGTGGAGGCAATTTGCTCCAATTCGAGATTATCTACTCGTGGACAGTGTTTTAGCGGACGTATTCCCATACCTTCAAAGACTGACTGCCAACTCGCACTGCGGAAAAGCTCGTCCACGCCTTCCCGCAAAGCGCCGTGCCCCTGAAACAACTCGATGCGTTCCCGCAGCGAATCCGGCAACGTCATATTGCGGCACCAGCGCCAGAATTGGGTGTCTTCACGGCCCGTTGCACAGTAGTGCAGAACTATAAAATCCCTTACTTCTTCATAGTCCGCGGCCATGCGACGGTTGTATTCCCGCGCCAGTGCGCCGTCACATTCCCGATCTGGGAAATAGCGCAGAAAAAAATCCATTCCGCGAGCAATCAGGTGGATGGCGGTGGACTCCAGGGGCTCAACAAAGCCTGCGGCTAATCCCAAGGACAAACAATTGAACCGCCAGATTTCCCGGCGGCGACCACTGACAAAGGGAATGACCTTGGGCTCATCCAGTATTTTTCCCTCTACGCTGCGCAACAAGGTAGAACGCGCCTCCTGGTCAGAGCAAAAGGCACTGGCATAAACGTAACCTTGCCCCACTCGTTGCTGCAGGGGAATGCTCCACGACCACCCCGCTTTCCCAGCTGTCGCCCGCGTATAAGGAGGAATGGGCGAACCTGATGAGGTTTTAACCGCGACCGCTCTGTCGCAAGGCAGAAATTGCGACCAATCTTCAAAACCCGCCCCAAGTGTCTGGCCGATCAGAAACGCGCGGAAGCCGGTGCAATCGATAAAGAAGTCGCCCTCAACGCGACGTCCATCGGCCAATTCGACGGCATCAATAAAACCGTTCTCCCTTCGAGTCGCGCCCAATACCGTGCCTTCCACCCGGCTCACACCGCGGCCTTCAGCGTAGCGGCGCAGATAACGGGCAACCAATGTCGCATCCACGTGAAATGCGTAGCCAGCGCCTCCAATCGGTGTGTTTTGGGCCTCCCCGGGCAAATAAAACCGGCCTTTTTCGGCCATGACGCTACACGGCGAAAAATCTTGTAGATCAGTTGCAATGCCGGCCTGGCGCGCTTTAAGCCAACATTGATAAAAGTCGTGCGCACCGATACGTTTGCCAATGACCCCAAAGGGGTGGAAATAGCGCTCGCGCCGCTGTCTCCAGTCCACAAATTGAATACCCAATTTATAGGTGGCCTGGGTGGCCTGCATAAAATCGCGCTCATCAATCCCCAAGCGCTGGATCAGCCCAACAAAAGGCGGAACGGTCGACTCTCCAATCCCTATAGTGCCAATGTCAGTCGACTCCACCAGTTCGATGCGGCAAACGCCCGGCTTGAGATGGTGCGATAACATCGCCGCTGCCATCCAGCCGGAAGTGCCACCTCCGACGATGACGATTTTTCGAATAGGATTCATATGAACTGGCATCTCTTAATTATTCAGTGCGCATCACCAGTCGCGGTTCTCCACGACTAAGCCGGCCGGGTCATGCTCCCGAGCGGTGCTGTAACGCCAATACGCCGGGCTACAAGCCTGTACCGCGCGCCGCAGAACGTCAATGGCCTTATGGCGGGGAAAGCTCGCACGCCAGGCTAGCAACAATTGACGAGAAGGCGCGGGGCTGACAAAGGGGCGCATCGTCAACAAGCTGGTGGCGTATAACGGCATCTGCGCAGCGCCAAGTGGCAATATGGTGACCCCCAGGCCAGAGGCGGTCATATGGCGCAGTGTTTCCAAGGAACCCGTGCGTGTAACGCCGGGGCGGGTGGCGGTTGGTTTTAGTGCGGGAAACGCGGCGAGAATTTGGTCGCGAAAGCAGTGCCCTTCTCCCGGCAGCAATACTTCTCTCCCCGCCAGATCACCTGCGTCCAGCTCCGTTTTGCCTGCCAAAGGATGTCCCGAAGGCATCAACAGCACAAACGGCTCTTCGAACAGCGCCTGGGTCACCACATCAACTTCTCTAAATGGCGCTGTTACGATCAGTGCGTCCAATTCTCCCTGGCGCAATTTTTTGGCGAGAGCCGCCGTCATATCTTCCTCCACATAAAGCGGCATCCGCGGCGCCAAGCGCTGTAGCAACGGAATGAACTGGGGAAGCAGGTAAGGACCCACGGTAGGAAGTACGCCCACGCAAAGCGCGCCGGTCAATTGATCATTCCCACTGTTCGCGAGATCCCGAATATCGGCCGCTTGTTCGAGAATTCGCCGAGCGCGATCGAGGATCTGCAGGCCAATCGCAGTAGGGTGGACACGCGACTTGGCGCGCTCGAACAGAGCTACGCCCAATTCATCCTCCAGTTTTTTAACCGCGATACTGAGTGTCGGCTGACTCACATGACAGCTTTCCGCCGCCCGACCAAAATGCTGCTCCTGAGCCAACGTCACTATGTAGCGCAATTCCGTCAGCGTCATAAGGTCACCAATTGCTGCTCTTTTATCAATTTCACCTCATAAGGAGGTGATTCTAATAGCGTTATTCATAGCTAAAATTTATCGAATTTTAGTTGTTCGGAGTCTGATCCACCACTATAAACGCGTCTCTCGACGTAAATACTAAAAAAGTCTCGTCGCACTCCATAGGCGTTAGGCTATGGAATGCGATTCAATAGCCATCGCTGATTTCAGCGTTATAAAGTAGATACCCATGACCATTGCCCAGCTGTCGGTGACCTTCTTCCTCCAAATGTTTGTCATTCTCGCTACCTGTCGTTTAGTGGGCTGGCTGGGTCAGAAATATCTTCACCAACCCCAGGTGGTTGGTGAAATGATCGCGGGCGTCATTCTCGGCCCGTCTCTTTTTGGGCTACTCACGCCGGATTTACAAAAACTGGTGTTCCCCGCCGAAACCAAAGGAATTCTTTATGTCGGTGCACAGTTCGGTGTAGGTCTGTATATGTTTCTGGTAGGACTTGGTTTTCGCGGAGATCATTTTCGCGCCAACGTCCACAAAGCGGCCGCCGTTTCCATCTCGGGCATGGCAGCTCCATTTCTCGTCGCCCTCATCATCACCCCTTGGTTAATGGCTGTGCCGGGCTTATTTTCGGAAACTGCCAGCCGCTTCGACGCTACTCTGTTTATGGGCGCCGCCATCGCCATCACGGCATTCCCCATGCTCGCTCGCATCATTCATGAGCGCGGCCTCAGCCATACTGCGCTTGGCACCCTGTCTCTTTCCGCTGGGGCGATCGATGACGCCGCAGCCTGGTGTGTGCTGGCGATTGTTTTGGCGAGCTTTGGCGCCGGCGCAGGTGTCGCAATAACCGCTATCGTCGGCGGCGCAGTGTTTGCCCTGGTGTTAATTCTGCTGGGACCAAAGCTTCTCGCCCCCTTGGGCCGCATGGCAGAGCGGGATCAAGCCCTAGGGCGTCAACCGAGTTCTTTGATGCTCTCGCTAACATTGATGCTCTTTATGCTGAGCGCATTCACCGCGGATGCCATTGGTTTGCATGCCGTGTTTGGTGGGTTTTTATTAGGCACCGTGATGCCGCGTGGAGCGTTTTGCGAGCAGATAAAACGCCTGCTGGAACCTGTCACAGTCGTACTGTTACTTCCCATGTTTTTCACGTATTCAGGCCTGAATACTCAGCTCACCATGGTCAACAGCGTGGAATTGTTGCTGATCGCTTTGGCGGTGCTGGCGGGCTCCATCATCGCGAAGTTCGGCGCCTGTTGGGCTGCAGCCCGTCTATGTGGGCAGGATAACCGCACCGCTTTAGGCATTGGGGCGTTGATGAATTCGCGTGGACTCATGGAGCTGATCATTATCAACATTGGCCTGCAGGCGGGCGTTATAGGTCCTGCCTTGTTCTCGATGTTGGTGCTGATGGCAATCGTGACAACTCTAATGGCATCGCCGCTATTCGAATGGGTATACGGTCGGCGCGCCCGGGCCGAAGGGGAGCTGGAAGAATTGGAAACGTTACATAAATCCGTCGGAGTCTGACCTTAGCAGCAATGCGACGATGACAGTTCAATGATGGCGATGAGAATAATAGCGGCGTGCATCGTCAGCTTGCCGCAGCCTGAAGGTCCCGTAAAAAGGTCGCTTGCCAGGTATGAATATTGTGCGTTCGGAGCACCGTCATCATTTTTCGCCAACGGTCGATGCGCTCATCCAAGGGCATGCGCAGCGCTAGAGCCAAACTTTTAGAAACGCTGTCGATATCATAGGGATTGACCTGTACGGCGGCATCCAATTCATCCGCCGCACCTGCCATACGGGACAAAACCAGAACCCCAGGGTCTTCGGGGTTTTGTGCTGCAACATATTCCTTGGCAACCAAATTCATACCATCTCGTAATGGCGTGACGAAACCAACACTGGCTAAGTTATACATCGCCAAAATCGTGTTGCGGCGAAATCCGCGGTTGAGATAGCGCAGCGGCATCCAATCGAAATCCGCATACGCTCCGACGATATGTCCCACGTGGCGGTCGATAGTTTCCGCCAAATCCCGGTATGCCTCTACATCGCCGCGGGAAATCGGAGCAATCTGCAGATACACAACCTGCCGAAGAAACTCAGTGTGATTTTTTAGCAGGCGCTCATATGCCTGCATACGCTGCGACAAACCCTTGGAATAATCGAGGCGATCCACACCAATAATTAATTGCCGATCAGACAGACTCGAATATAAACGCCGAAATTCTTCCGAGGCCTCACCACTTTTACTCACCGTCCGCAGCGACTCGGTTTCGATACTGATGGGGTAAACCCCTGCGGTACAAATAAGATCGCCGTGACGATAGCGATTTCCTGGCAACGCCTCGCCCTTCAAACCGTAGCCTATGCTCATGTAAAAACCGCGATAGTCCGCTTCTGTTTGAAAGCCCACCAAGTCATAGGTCATAAGTGCCTGGAGAATTTCTTTGTAATCCGGCACCGTGCGCAACAAATCCAGTGGCGGAAAAGGTGTATGCAGGAAAAAACCGATTGAAGATCTGACTCCCGCATCACGCAGCATTTTACCCATCGGAATAAGATGATAATCGTGGATCCAAATAACATCGTCCGGCTGCAACAGTGGCAGAAGGCGCTGCGCCATTTTTCGATTAACGCTTAGGTAGCCCTGATAATCCGCGCCGTCATAAGACATCAGATCAGGTCGCTGGTGAAACAACGGCCAGAGCACGCTGTTAGCAAACCCTTTGTAATATTGCGCGTATTCCGTGGGCTTCAGACTGACTGTCGCATACTCGATGTTGCCTGAAACTTCAACTTTGGATGCCGGATCTTCGCGATTTTCCACCTTCCCGTTCCAGCCAAACCATAAACCTCCATCGCGACTCATTGCGGCGGTTACCCCCACCGCAAGGCCACCCTTGGAGCCGCTATTAGCGGAATCTGTTTTGGTAACACGATTGGATACCACTACCAGCCGACTCATAATGACGACTCCCACGATTTACTCAAAATGCGAGCGCTATTAATTATTCCGACCATACTGTACGTCTGAGGGAAATTTCCCCAGAGCTCCCCGGTTTTTGGGTTAATGTCTTCCGACAATAGGCCGGATTGATTTCTGCAACTCAGTAAATCTTCAAATAATTCACGCGCCTCATCTGTGCGCCCGGCCGCAGCAAGCGCATCTATATACCAAAAAGAGCAAATAGTGAACGCGTTCTCAGGCGCACCGAAATCATCCTCGACCACGTAACGAAACAAGTAACGGCCTTCGGGCTTGAGCGCCTTTTCAACAGCCGAGAGAGTGCCTAAAAACCGCGGATCGGTTCCCTCGATGTATCCCAACTCACACGCCAACAATAAACTGGCATCCATGGTATCGCCGCCCCATGTGGCCGTATAACTATTAAGCTGGGCATTAAAACCATTTTTTTCGATTGCCATGCGAATACGTTCCGCTGCCGCCGCCCAATGGGACTCTCGATCAGACAGACCGAGACGCTGGGCAATTTTCGCAAGTCGATCCGCCGCAGCCCAACACATCATGCTGGAGAAGGTATGAACATGTTGGCTACCGCGGAGCTCCCACAGGCCGGCATCCGGTTGATCAAAAAACGCGAGCGCTTTTTCTCCAACTTTTTCCAATAGCTGAAACAACCCATGATCACCCCGACGACGGATGCGCTCATCAAAAAACATCTGAGTTACCGACAGGATTACAGCACCATAGACATCATGCTGGACTTGTTCCGCTGCTTGGTTGCCAATACGCACCGGACCCATTCCTCGATAGCCAGACAAATGAGTGGCGATTTTTTCCGGCATGGCTCTGGAACCATTAATACAAAACACGGGCTGTAACGGTAGATCATCCATGGAGGCAACGATATTGACTAAATACTGCAGATATTGCTCCATGGTTTGAGTCGCACCCAACCGATTAAGCGCATGGACGGTAAAGAAACTATCCCTCAACCAGCAAAACCGATAATCCCAGTTCCGCTGAGTATGCTCCGCCTCGGGAATTGAGGTGGTCATCGCCGCTATAATCGCTCCAGTATCTTCAAACGCACTTAATTTTAATGTGATCGCTGCGCGAATGACGGCCTCCTGCCACTCAAAGGGGATTGCCAGATAGCGCGACCAATCAAACCAATAATTTTCCGTCTCCTGCAAAAACCTCTCGCCAAGATGAGGCAACGACTCCTGTACAGACTCGTCACTGCTAAATAACAAATAGTGAATGCCGTCCAGCACATAAGATTGCTCGTCCATAATCGCAGTCACGGATAATGTGGTACTCAGACGAAGAGATTGCTTGCTGTCCGCAACAAAACGAATGTGGTTACTGCCCTGAATTTTTTCATACGGAATTTCGCCGTACTCCGCGCCAGGGCGTACACGAACTTTTATTTTTGGGGAAAGAATGGGAGTTAATTTACGAATAATCGTCATTGGACGATAAGTGCGTCCGTATTGTTTAAAGCGCGGCACAAAATCAGTGATGACGACGCCGTTTCCATGCGTGTCATACAGCGTAGTCTTCAATACTGCGGTATTTTTTTCGTAGCACTGCTCGCTATGACTGAAGTCCTCTAAGTCAATTGAAAAGGTTCCCGTTAAAGCATCATCGCCGCCATTTTTTAATAGTGAGCAGAAGACGGGATCCCCATCGAATCTCGGCATGCAACACCAGACGATTTCTGCCTGTCTGTTTACGAGAGCACCAATGGTGCAATTTCCTATTAATGCCAGCTCCAGATTTTGTCTATGCAACACGCGCTTACCTCCACTTCAGTCTGCCCATCAGGAATACTTAAAGCTAGCCTCTGGGTTGATTGCCCAGCTCAGCAAGAAAATCCTTAAGATATTGACCAACATCAGCAACCGTATTGAGCCGATGCTGAGCGGCCGTCATCCCTCCTCCGACCTTTACAGACCAACCGTGATTTGCGTTTACCCATTGAAACGCATCTTCGTCCGTAGTGTCATCGCCAATATAAATAGGGCGCCTACCCGTAAATGGCGGCAACTGCATAAACCGGGCTACTGCCTTACCTTTGTCCATGCCACGAGGCTGCACTTCGCGCACACAATTCCCGTAAATGACGCGAATATCTGGCAGAGATTCAATTTGCTCCGCAAGAAATTGGTCGACTTTTGTCTTTAACTGCGGATGCTGGCGAAAATGCAGAGCAAAAGAATGGGATTTATTTTCAAACAGTAAATCGTGGGATGCCGCAAACGCAGCCATCAACACAACTGCATTAGAAAAATCAGAAGAGCTTAATTCCACACTCTGGGTTGTTCCGTTAAACCGCCATTCCGCCCCGTGCCCCCCCGCGATTGGAATCAATGGCAGGTCAAGCAACGCATCCACAGAATCAATTGACCGCCCAGAGACAAGCGCAACCGCTCCATTAAGAGCAGTGAACAATTCAGACAAAAGGGTTGGCAAATGCGAAGGGACAACAACAGCTTCCGGTCGATCAGCAAAATCAACCAAAGTGCCGTCAAAATCGAGAAATAAAGCGTTTGACGTGCATAAGCTTGCGAACATGAATCATCTTCAATCAATTCGTCGGCTTTGAATGGTAACAGGCTGAAGCAATGAAAACAAAATTAAGGGGGCGAACAAACGACGCACCTAAAAGTTGATCGCACGTTGTAAACATTGAGGGCTTATGTCAAAAGAATTTTGAGACTAGGCAGAGATTGCGCATGACTTTTTGATTCCTTAACGCCGTAAAGGAA
>DJFQ01000216.1:0-6869 GCA_002432095.1 Marinagarivorans sp. UBA5868
CCGATAATGCGGCGAGCGCCGACCATTTTGGCTCCCTGAATCACATTCAAGCCGATACCGCCTAAACCAAAAACGGCGACGGTCGAACCCGGCTCCACTTTCATCGTGAACACCACCGCGCCTATGCCGGTGGTAACGCCGCAGCCGATGTAACAGACTTTATCGAAGGGCGCGTCCTCGCGAATTTTCGCCAGAGCGATTTCCGGCAATACGGTGTAATTGGAAAATGTGGAACAGCCCATGTAATGCAGAATTGGCTTGCCATCGAGACTGAAGCGACTGGTACCATCGGGCATCAAACCACGGCCTTGGGTACTGCGAATGGATTGGCACAAATTGGTTTTAGGGTGTAGACAGTATTCGCATTCCCGACATTCTGGCGTGTACAACGGAATAACGTGGTCGCCCTTCTTTAGCGATTTCACACCCGGACCCACGTCCACCACCACACCCGCGCCTTCGTGACCGAGGATGGCGGGAAACTGGCCCTCTGGATCATCCCCGGAAAGGGTGAAGGCGTCGGTGTGACAAACGCCCGTGGCCTTGATCTCTACCAGCACTTCACCGGCGTTTGGGCCTTGCAGATCAACATCAACAATATCCAATGGTTTACCGGCGGCAAACGCCACCGCTGCACGCGTCTTCATAACACCCCCTGGGGCTGGATTGGAGAGTCCGCCATTCTTCCCCTCCCCGACCCAGGAATCAATGCCAAAAAAGGCT
The DNA here is from genome assembly GCA_002432095.1 of Marinagarivorans sp. UBA5868. Classification (GTDB taxonomy): domain Bacteria; phylum Pseudomonadota; class Gammaproteobacteria; order Pseudomonadales; family Cellvibrionaceae; genus UBA5868. Next base: position 724 of record DJFQ01000216.1, read on the forward strand.
TTCAGCTTCGATCCGTCAGGGTTCCGCCTGAACACCGGTGATATTGCGCTGGTCCTGAGTGTTGATGTCTTCCAGAAGAATGGCGGCCCCTGCGATGCTTAAATGATCATCATCAAAGTACAGTGATTTACCGTCGCGAACGGCCGGGCAATAACCATCGCGGCAAAAAATATCGAAAGGTTTGATAGCGACAAGTTGGTCGGAATACGGCAGCGAATCCAGCTTCTGCAGAATGTATTGGTTGCGTTCACGGTAATAATCCGCTGTTGTGGTTTGCTCCACCGGTAGCAGCGTTTCGTCGGCGAAGGCCACCTTGGGAAATACGGCTTTTTCCACATGCAGCGGCAATTCCGGCATAGGATAAATAACATGGACCTTTTTCCCGGCCGCTATTAGACGGTCGATCATGGTGTTAAAGCTTCGCCAGTAAAGCTCCCGCGCCGCCGCCTCATTAAGCGGCTCTGCGGTAAGCATATGCTCCGAAGGATCTTCATGAGGCACGCCGGGATAATCGTCAATTTGATCGCCGTGGAGAAATAAACTGTAACGAAAACCCAGCAGCACATTACGAATTTCGTCGTGCTGCTCCAAATATGTGACGGCGTCATTTATCCACTGATGACAACCTTTTACATCCACCTCGAACAGCAGCGCAGGCGGGCAGGCAGAATAACTCAAATGCAATACGCCCTGATTTTGCGGCTTCAATTTCTCTGCAAGAGCGTAGGCGGGTTCGACCATATGGCTGTCGCCAAACGCAGCCCAGGTAATCTGATCACCGAAATAACGGCAGGCTTTATTCGCGTCGAAGGTCTCGCCAAATGACTGGTGACATTCATTGCGTTTGGGGCTGGGACGAATGCTCGCGGAATAATCCACATCGGCGCGCGCGTTAAATCCTTTGGTCAGATGTCCCGCCAGCCCTATTACGATAAACGTCGACAAAAATGCGGCCGATCCTGTAAATATCGCCCGCCGCGAATAGCGCTTGCGATCACGGAACACCTGCTCAACATATTTCCAGCTCAAATACGCCAGTATGAAGGTAAGCACGATAGCAACTGCGAAAGCCAGTGCGGGTGGTTCGCCAATCCATTTGAGGCGCAGGAATGAGAACAAGGGCTGATGCCATAAATACAGCGAGTAGGAAATCAAACCGATACCCACCAAAATTCGTTGTGATAATAATCGCCAGGCCCAAGTGCCCGGTTGCGCAAACATAACCAAAAGACAAGCACCAACCACCGGCACCAGCGCATACACGCTGGGAAATGGCGTATTCACATCAAAAACGGCGATGGCATAAATAATGGCTAACAAACCTGCAAAACTGAGCAATTGATTAGCGCCGGCGTTACGGGTTAATGCCGCCGCTGGGACAAGCGCGACCAGAGCACCGAGCACCAATTCCCAAGTGCGGCTGAAGATCAAAAAGAAATTGGCGGTCAGCTCGCCTTTCGCCAGCAGAAAGTGTGCAAAAGCAAGCGAGGCTAGCGCGAGCACAATCATCGCGCCATATAGCACACGTCGGCCAAACGGCATCAACGCCATAATGAGCAGTGGGAAAAACACATAGAACTGTTCCTCCACTCCCAGGCTCCAGGTGTGCAAAAGGGGTTTTTCATCGGCTTCGGTGGCGAAATAATTGGTGGTTAAATAGAAATAAATATTGGCGGCAAATAACATGACCGCCACTACGCTCTGGGCATATTGCGTTAAATAATTTGGCGGCATCAACAAATAGGCTGCAATCGTACTGCAGGCCACCACCACCGCCAGCGCCGGCATAATCCTCCGCGCGCGCCGCTCGTAAAAATCCACCAGGGAAAAGCGCTGCCGCTCCACATCCTTCATGATAATGGAGGTAATCAAATAGCCGCTGATGACAAAGAAAATATCCACGCCGACATAACCGCCGGCAAAGCCGGGAGCACCCGCGTGAAAAAGAATCACCGGGATGACGGCGATTGCCCGCAAACCATCCACTTCTGCTCTGTATTGCATACTCCACTCCGCGCTAATCCAATGCTTCGCCCAGCGAAGCACAACCGCGGGAATTCTAAGAGTGCTATGAATGGGAAAATGTACGCCAGGCGACATACAAATAGGGTTGCAGCGGGGGAACCGTCAAACTGTGCGGGTCGTTACAGGAAATGCAGGGACAGCCTGCGGTCTTGGGCCGGTTCGGGAAGTTAGGTGACGAAGGAAACAGTCAACTACGGCTTCTCCGGGAAAACCATATCCTTGGGCACTTTGATATTGCTAGGAAAGTCAGGCCGCTCTCCCCTGCCCCGGCGGAAGTTACGCAGTTGAAAGACATACGCGAGCACTTGAGCCACCGCCAGATACAGCCCCTGTGGAATTTCACTGTCGATCTCGGTGGTGTAGTAAACGGCGCGCGCCAGCACCGGTGAGCGGACGTGCTCGATTTTATATTCACTGGCGATTTCGCGGATTTTCATTGCCGTCTGGTCGATGCCTTTGGCAAGCAATATGGGAGTGGCCATGGTATCTGGGTCGTATTTCAATGCCACCGCAAAATGCGTCGGGTTGGTAATAATCACATCCGCCTTGGGCACGGATGCCATCTGTCGGCGGTTGGCCATTTCTCTCTGCATCTGCCGCATACGGCCTTTGACTTCAGGTTTACCTTCCGAATCTTTCATCTCATCTTTGATGTCCTGACGCGACATCTTCAGGTTTTTGGCGTGCTCCCACATTTGGAAGGGCACATCCACCGCGGCGATTAAAATAGTCGAGCAACTAATCAGCAGGGTTGCCCAGAGGCTGATATGAAGGGAGTGGCGGATACCAGTTTCCAAGCTTTCCCGACCGAGACCGAGCAGTTGTGACTCAAACATATTGAGGGTCAAAAATGCCACAAACACCACCACCAGAACTTTGCCGATGGATTTACCCAGCTCAACCAACGACTTCATCGAAAACATGCGTTTGAGCCCGGCGAGAGGATCAATGCGGCTGAACTTCGGCATGATTGACTTACTACTAAAAAGAAAGCCGCCTAGCGCCGTAGGCCCCACGATTGCGGCAAACAACAACACAGCAAAGATTGGCAACAGTGCCCATAAAGCATCAAAAAAAGACGAGCCCAGTTGCGCGAGCATTTTATTTGGATCGAAGATAATTTCCCGCTCCAGGGAAAAATTAAACCGCAATATGTTGAGAAGGGTGTCGGCGACTTTGCCGCCAAATATCCAAAGGCCAACAGTCCCCATAATTAATACGGCAGAGGTAGTGAGATCCCGCGAGCGGGGAATCTGCCCTTCTTCACGCGCCTTTTCCTGCCGCCTGGGGGTGGCCTCTTCGGTTTTTTCCTGGGCGCTGTCATCGTCTGCCATAACCGCCGCTCACCTCTACTGCAAACGCAGCAGCTCCCGCGCAAATAAAAATCCTTCCGCCATAAATCCCTCAAAATGCATATCAAAAGTGGCCAGCCCAAGCCACACCAGGAACATGCCGCAAATCAGGGTAAAGGGAAAACCGATGGCAAAAATATTCAGTTGCGGAGCCGCACGGCTCATAATTCCGAAAGCAATATTCACCACCAGCAGTGATGTCATTACCGGCAGGGACATTACCAGCGCACTGGCGAACAACCACCCTCCCAGGTTCACCACCTGAAATGACTGCTCGCGGGAAAATTCGAAATGACTCGGCGGCAGTGACTGAAAGCTCTGTAAAAGCATTTCGATCAATAACAAATGCCCATTTACCGCAATGAACATCAGCGTCACCATCACCAAAAAAAACTGCGATAACACGGTGGTTTGTACACCGTTGGTGGGATCGTTCATGGACGCGAAGCCCAGCCCCATTTTCATCGCCAGATATTGGCCACAAAGCACAAATACCTGAAAAACCACTTGAAAGCCAAAACCCAGCGCGACGCCGATAAGCAGTTCATGCAACACCAGAATAGCGGTGGATAACGACAAACTCGGTGCCACTTGCAATGGTGGCAACATAGGCACCACCATCATCGTCAAAAACATGGCCGCGATAATGCGCGCCCGCGCCGGCACTATACGTGTGCCAATGACAGGCATGGTCATTAACAATGCGCCAATCCGCGCGAACGGCAAAAAATACTGTTGGACGAACGCGGCGATTTGGCTATCGGTAATGGTTTCCACGGACTCAGCCGATGATATTCGGAATGTCGATCATCAAGCGCTCGAACAAATCTGTCAGCTGCTGCACCAACCAAGGACCAGTCATCATAATGGTGGCCAAGGTGACAATCAGTCGCGGCAGAAAACTCAGTGTTTGTTCGTTGATTTGCGTTGCCGCCTGAAATGTACTCACAACCAACCCCACCATAAGGCTGGGACCAACAATCACCAGCACCATGATCACCGTGAGATAAAAAGCACTACCAAATAAATCCAGCACCACTTCCTGCGTCATATACTCACCTCATTCAAGCTTAACCAGCCTAAATACCGAAACTCGCGGCCAGCGTGCCAATGATCAGCGCCCAACCATCCACCAAAACGAACAACATAATTTTAAATGGCAGAGAGATAATCAGCGGCGACAGCATCATCATACCCATAGCCATCAACACACTGGCGACCACAATATCAATGACCAGAAACGGAATAAAAATAATAAAACCGATCTGAAAGGCTGTTTTGAGTTCGGAGGTAATAAAAGCCGGCATCAAGATGCTGAAGGGCACATCGTCGGGGCCGGCAACTTTGTCGCGACCTGAAATGCGAAAAAACAGGTCGAGATCACTTTCTCGGGTTTGCGCAATCATAAAGTCGTGAAATGGCTGACGGGTATTTTCCAACGCCTGGCGGGCGGTAATCTGCTCGGCGATATACGGCTGAATCGCCTGCTCATTCACCCGTTCAAACACCGGCGCCATAATAAAAAACGTGAGAAATAGCGATAAGCCAATCAAAATCTGATTCGATGGTGACTGCTGTAAACCCAATGCCTGCCGCAAAATCGAAAATACAATAATGATGCGCGTAAAAGACGTCATCATCATCAGCATGGCCGGCAAAAAAGACAGCGCGGTCATCAGCAGCAAAATCTGCAGCGTAACCGTGTAATCTTCCGAACCGTCCGGGTTGTTTTTGACTGTCAATACCGGCAGTGCAGGAATCGGCTGAAAGCCTGTAGGTACCGCGCCGGATTGTGCAGTTGGTTGACCCTGGGGTTGAGCTATTGGTTGTACCGGCGGCTCAGACACCTGGGCGAAAACGGGGTTGGCAATCCATAGTCCGAGCAAACAAAAAATCAGAATTGACCGTGCACGAATCATCAGGTTTTACTGCCCTGGGAGAGAAATTCCTGAAGTTTGCGGGAGAACTCCGTAGGCGATCGCGCAGAGAGATTTCCCCGCCGCTCACCAGTATCTGGAACCGGCAACACCGGCTCATCAAATACATGCAGCGTCACAATCCGTCCGGGAGTGACGCCCAACATCATCTGTCGTCCAGCCACATCGACCAAAATAATTTTTTCCCGCGTCCCAAGAGGTTGCACCGCGAGGATTTTCATAAAAGAAGCATTACCCAAATTTCCGCCACTTAAGCGCCGGCTGACCCATGCCAACGTCAGAATTAAACCAATCACCACACCGAGGCCGACCAATGTTTGCAGCAGCGCTGCGGCACCCGAAGGCCGTGTTACCGTTTCTGCGCTCCATGCAATAAGCGGCGCCGCAAGCAGCAGGCTGCACAACAAAGCTTTGTTACCGCGACGCCAAATAATGCTTATTATTCTGTTCATGGGTAATTCACCCGTCGTTAAATTAGGCTTTGGCTTTGGCCATTGCATTTACGTCAGCGCAGCTTTTTAATCCGTTCCGATGGGCTGATGACATCCGTCATGCGAATACCGAATTTTTCGTTAACCACTACCACTTCACCATGCGCGATTAATGTGCCGTTCACCAGCACATCCAAAGGTTCACCCGCAAGACGATCCAGTTCGATCACCGAGCCTTGATTCAACTGCAACAGGTTGCGAATGGTGATGGAAGTACGCCCAACCTCCATGGAAATGGTCACCGGAATATCGAGAATCACATCGAGATCCGGTCGTCCGGTCACACCTTTGCCGGCTCCCGAAAATTCATCCAATTCCATTTGTTGTGCTTCTGCCGGCGA
>DJFQ01000216.1:6960-17273 GCA_002432095.1 Marinagarivorans sp. UBA5868
TTCGCCGTCATCAGGCTGCTGTCGGGCATTTGAATGGGAATTACATCACCGGCTCGCAAATCGACAATATCCCGTAGAGTTACCTCGCGTCTGATAATGTCGCATTCGAGATCTACCTCCGCCGCCATTACATCTTCACGCAGCGCCCTCACCCAACGATCGTCGCGCTCGTCGGTATCGGATTGCAGGCCGGCATCGAGAATTTCCCGAATCGGCTCCACCATTGAATACGGCATGGTGATGTGCAACTCGCCGCCGCCGCCATCGAGCTCCACATGAAAGGTGCTTACCACCACCACTTCGCTGGGGCTGACGATATTGGCCATGGAAGGATTCACTTCCGAATTAATATATTCAAAGTCGATGGGTTTAACAGCCTTCCAGGCTTCACGTAGATCAACAAAAGCTTGCTCCAACACCATCTGCACCACACGCAATTCCGTCGGCGTAAATTCCCGGCCTTCGATTTTTGCGTGTCGGCCATCGCCGCCAAAAAAATTATCCACCAACTTGAATACTAATTTGGCGTCGAGAATGATAAGCGCCGTGCCGCGCAGCGGGCGGAATTTCACCATATTTAAACTGGTGGGCACATAAAGGGTATGAACGTATTCGCCGAATTTTTGAATCTGAATACCACCCACCGAAACATCTGCAGTTCGACGCAACAAGTTAAACATACTGATGCGGGTATAGCGGGCGAAGCGTTCATTGATCATTTCCAGGGTGGGCATGCGCCCACGTACAATTCGATCCTGACTGGTGAGATCGTACGAACGCACACCCGAGGCATCGAAATCGCCTTCGGTTTCAATTTCACCGTCATCTACGCCATGAAGAAGCGCGTCAATTTCGTCTTGTGATAATAGATCCTGCACAAATTGCCTCGGCTTCAGATCAAGATTTCAGTTCGCACTTGTTTTTTATTTTAACAAGCAAACTTCATTTAATTAGTCGCATTAAGAAATCAACCGCATCACAATATCTACTGCACGACAATATCCACTGCACTACAACATCTACTGCATTACAAAATCGGTAAACAACACTTGTTCAATGCCAGGCTTGCCGATTTCCTGCTGCAGCAGACGTTGGATTTCCTGTAGGCAGGCCTGACGCAATAACTCTTTACCCTCGGCCGTCTGCAACTCTTCAAACGAATGCCCACCAATCAGTAGAATCAACGCGTTGCGAATCATCGACTGATGCAGCTCAATGGTGCTGATGACGGAGCCGTCCCGGGTCATCAATGTCAATTCCGCCTGTAAATATCGCTGGCGTCCTTTTACGGAAAAGTTCACCACAATCGGTGGCTTTAATGGGTAGTAAATGGCCGGGACCGGCGGTGGTGGGGTTTGCTCTGCCGTCACAGGTGCTTCCGTTGTATCTTGCGCCGGCACCAAATATTTCAAAGCACCCAAAGTAGCCCCAACGGAGACCGCAATCACACCCAAAATGACCGCCGCAAGCATGATCAGCTTTTTTTTGCCGCCAGCGGCTTTCGGCTTTTCTTGATTTTCGTCAGCCTGATCCCGCTCTGCGTCGGCCATCGTCAAAATTCCGTCAGTTTTAATTGTGAGTACAAGGGGTTGAGCAAGAGCGGTGCCAAATGTCAAAAAAATGCTGCACGCCAATCGCCCGCGGTTTTAACAAATGGGTACATCAACAGAAAAGGGCCGGAGTGGCGCACGGCATTAGCGAAACACGGCTTATTATTTGGAATCAGATCCGCAATGCTTATTTAAAGATAGCAGACCTAAATGGAGATGCTCGCCGCAACGCGGAAACACTGAGGCGAACGAGAGGAAGCTCAGAACACGTGAATTACACAAAATCATCCACACCGTAACGGGTATCCATCCCCCCGTCCGGCACTTGGCTGTTCTCCAGATTTTCACCGGCAGCAGCGGCTCCCACCATTCCTTCTGCGGCATCGGCACCAGCGTTATCACCATCGCGACCGCGCTGTTGATCGGAAACCCCCGCATCTACCAGTTGCATGCCCTGCTCTTGCAGCAGGTCGCGCAACCGCATCATAGACTGGTCCAACGCGTCGCGAACCTGTGGATTGGCACTGACGAAACTCACCACAGCCTGATCCTGATGAACACTGATCCGCACCTGCAAAGGACCAAGCTCTGGGGGGTCCAACTGCAATTCGGCGGAATGAATTTGCTGGCTGGCGAGCCAAGCTGTGCGCTCCGCCAACGCTTCCGACCACTGGGCGTGACCAAAGGCCACTTGAACTCTCATCGCGGTTTGCAACTGAGCCTCACCGGGCGCCTGCAACCCCGCGATCAGGCCAGATTTGCCGTTGACCAATGCCGCGGTACTGGTGGTGCCGCTAGCACTTTCGGGCAGGTCCGCCGACAATTCCAGCCCTGCCGGCAATTCCAGGCCTGCGGGCGACAGCGCATTCAGGGACGACGCGGCGGGGTCCTGTTTGATCACCATATCCGCTTGTCCAAGTGCTTTATTTACACCAGCCAGCACCTCCGGCTTTGTTATTTGACTGGCCGCTGGTGCTTCCGTCGCATCTTGAATCCACGAGCTAAAACCCACCCATTTACCCGCCTGCGGCAAATCCTTTGATATGGCGCCGTCCGCGCTCACTTTATTGATTGAGGAGACGGTTTCCACCGGCACTGCCGCCGGGGATGCGATTAATGAAATAGGGTGATCGACTTCGGGATCAGCCGACAAATTCATGGCATCCGAAGGGAGATCCGCCGGCAGCGTCTTGCCGCCCGTCAATAAATCGACAAGATCGCGCAGCACCGCCATTGTTTCGGGTGATCTCTGCATATCCACTGTTGGCTCAGCCACCATACCTTCAATCGCCGCCGCTATGGCGTGCAACTGCTCTTGCGGAATGTCGGTCTGTTGCAACAGGTCCGCGAAGGTCAACCCGCCATCGTCGCTTTCCGCAGAGTCACCCTGTTGCATGTCATCGAGAAAACTTCGCAAGCTCTCTCGGAGTTCAGCCGGCAGGAGATCATCCTCCAATAACACATTCAGCTTTGCGAGCAACGGGGCTGAATCTAAAGGGGTTGCATCTAACGAGGCTGCATTTTCGACAGGGGCAGCGGCGGCTCCCGCTACGGACGCCTTATGTTGTGTGAGCTGCATAAATGCCCGACGAAAATCCGTCCCCGCCGCCACTCCTCCGCCATCACCACCAGCGCTTGCAGTGGTGGCGGCGAATGGGCTGCGCGCGCTGGCAGCTGGAGCGGTGGCGGAGAATAAAAACGGCGGCAGTGACATGAATGACTTCCATAATCTCGAAAACAAAAAAATTGTCGCAAGCGACTGATCAAGGGAAGCTCAGCAATCGTTGTGCCACTGGCTGGCAAGCAAGGTGTTTTGTGGAGATGGGGCTTGGGCGGGACTTAATACGTTCGCAGTTCCGCGCAAACAGCGGCAAATTCCTGTTCGACGGCGGCAAATACTGTCGACATGGTGACGGCGCTACGCTCTTTGCCGAGCTGCTCAAGATCGCCGCATAACATTCCCAAGTCGTTGGCGCCAATATTCCGGCTGCTGCCCTTAAGGCCGTGGGCCTCCGCATGGACCACGTCAAAATCCGGTTGCACAACGGCGCTGCGCAGTAGGCTGATCCGGCGCTCGCCATCCTGAATAAAACGCTCCACCAGTTCACCAAAGCGCTCGCCCAACAATTCTTGCAGTTGGGCCATCATAGAAGCATCGATTCGTGTGCTGGCAGCCATGTAGATTATTCCTCGTAGCTCCAGGGAAATTGAACCTGTATACGATTCCCCGGCGGCAATATTCGCAGTGATTCACAGATGGATGCCACCAGCGTCAAACCGCGGCCATAATATTGCGCATTCGCTGCGGCTTTACCCAATTCATCCTGCGCAGAGACAGCAGGGTTTTGTTTGGGTACGAAACCCTTACCGCTGTCCACCACCGTAACGGTCAACATGCCGCCATTTTCTCGAACCTCATGGCGAAACTCGAATCTCACGGAGGCATCGGTGAGTGCTTCCAAGCCTTCTTTGCGCAAGCGATAGTATTCGGCGAAACCAGCGGGCGAACTTTTTATATCCGACTGCAGACCGAGTACGCCGTGTTCCAGGGCATTGTTGAACAGCTCGGAGAGCACCGTGTACAACACGCTACTGTTCTGCCGCAGACCCGGCACTTCCGATATCACGTGAATCAATAATGACAAGGGGTTGAATGTTTTCAGCGACGATGCCACCAGCGTCAGACTTAATTCCCAATCCTCCAGATAGCCATTGCGCATACCGGATTTTGGTACGATGGCGCGCACCTGCTCTTCACAAGGCACCGCAATATCCACCAGGGAAATATCGTCGTCTTTTTCAGTGCTGCCGATGTGATCCTGCACTTGCCGCAAGATCTGCCCGTACACCGCGTGTGGTTCGAGACCCTTGTCAAGCACGGCATTGATATTGTCCTCGCCGAACATATCGCCAGCGCGATTGCGCGCCTCTTGAATCCCATCGGACCACATTAAAAAGTGGTCGCCTTTTTCCAACTGCAAAATCTGCGTGTCCGCTTTGAAATCGCGATTGGACAAAACACCCAGAGGAAGGTGGCTGGATCTCACCCGCTCATAAGTGCGGGTTTTATGGCGGTAGAGAATATTGTCCGGCAGACCGCCGTTCCAAACACTGACGCGATTTTTCTGAAAATTAATATCCACACAAGTGGCGCAACAAAAAAGACCGACGGGTAAGGTTTGATAAAGTTTCTGGTTGATTTCCCGCAGGATGTCCGCGAGCGAAAATCCTTTCCCCACCATGCCATAAAACGTTGACGCCAGCGGCATGGAGCCAATCGCTGCCGGCAAACCATGTCCGGTGAAATCCCCCAAAACGACAAACAGACTGCCCCGCGGACTGACCTCCGCCAGCAAAACATCACCATTGAATACCGCGAGAGCGGACATGTAATAGCGAATCACATCCAACTTGAGCGCGCCGGCATGGGCAATTTTGTCGAATACCTGCTTGGCGACATTCTGCTCTTGAATCAAATGTTTATTGTGCAGGGCGATCTGATCTTTTTGATGCGCAACGGTTTTGTGCATCTCGCGCATACGCGAGAACGCTTTAATTTTGGAATCAAGGACGATTTGATTGTAGGGNNCATCGCCGCCAGCATCCAGGCAAGTGGCCAGGGATTCCGCGTCCGCGAGGGAAGTGAGAAAAATCACCGGGATCAATTCATCGCCCGCCAAGGATTTGATTCTCCGCGCCGCCTCTATGCCGTTGACGTTTGGCATAATTACATCGAGAAAAACCAAGTCCGGGTGACACTCGGAAAAAGCCGTGACCGCGCTTTCACCGTCTTCTGCCAGCACAACTTCGTGTCCAGAGCGCTGCAACATGGATTGCAAAATCAGTCGGTCCGCAGCGGAATCTTCCGCAACGAGGATTTTGAGCGCGCCTGGGCTTTCTACTGTCATGCTCGAACTCTCTGCTGGCAGATGGCCCCATCTCACTCCGCCCGATGTTGCCGCGGATGGAAAACCATCCTTATCGTGAACACCGCACCTATTCGCCGTTCGATCCAGGCCCGGTTAGCGTCGGATCATCGACCGATGCCGGGGAAATTCCGGATTTACTGAATGGTGAACAGTTGTTCAAAACTGGAAATGGAAAAGATTTTTTTAACTTCCGGCGAGCAGTTGGTAATGGTGATTTGTGCAGTCTCACCGCCGGCGTAATCACGTAACACGAGCAACATACCGAGTGCAGAGCTATCTAAATAAACGGCATTTTTCAAGTCGACGTTATAGCGCACCGGTACCCCATTGGAAACGTCTTCGTAACATTTGCGAAATTCGTCCAGTGAGCTGGCGTCAAAACGGCCATCCACCGCAATGGTCAGGGTCTTACTGTCAGCTGACAACGATGAACTGATCGCCATAGGTTTTCCTCCACATAATTGGTCGGGCAAATAACTGCCAAATTATTATTTTGGTAAAAAAAATCTGTCCAAGCACCGCTTCTTACGATGCGCCGATATTTCCAACGAAAATTTGAGAGCGTCAACCGACCCTCTCCGGAAATCTGTGTCGGGCAACAGTCGCTGCCGCCCGAACCTTTATCACTAAGCATAGACGTTAGCGCTATGTACAGCGCTAACACTATGTTCTGGCGTTAACAATATGCTCCGGCGTTAACGCTAAGCATAGACCTTAAAGCTAAGCATAGACGATGTTGCGACGATTCCCGCAAGCTCCGCCGGCAAACAGAATTCCATCTAACCACTTGCCCGCCCGCCGGCTGGCAAGTACAAAAATCAACCGCGACATACGTCACAAACCGGGCAAAGGATTACATAGGCGATGGGGCAAGACAAGGGGCGCGAAGGCAGGCTTCACGCGTTAGGGTTGACCGCCTGCTCCCACAACTCCCGGATTTGACCCGCCAGAGTCATGGGGTCAAACGGTTTGGCGATGACGCCGCAGGCACCGAGGGTGTGAAGTTCGCTAATTTCGTTGGATTGGACCTTAGCGGTCATGAAAGCGAAGGGAATATTCTGCAACAGATTCAACCGGCGGATTTCCCGCAAGGTCTGCGGACCGTCCAGATCCGGCATCATCACGTCCAGCAAAATAAAATCGGGTTTGGCGCGCTGTATCTCTGCCAAGGCCTCGCGGCCAGACGAACAGGCAACCACTTCAAGGCCGTCGAGTTCGAGCACCATGGTGGCTACCGCCTGAATGTCCGGGTCGTCTTCCACGTAAAGAATTTTCTGTAAAGATTGCTGCACACATTCACCTGATCATGAGCACGGACGCATTCCGAGCTTAACCCAGTATAGAACCGGGCCAGCATCCATGACGATTCAGGCGACGAACATCACCTGTATTTTCACGGTTCATAAGTCCCCTTGGTTCGGGGCCGCCGAGACAATTGGAAAGGTCATAAAAAAGGTTGTGCCTATTCCCGGTTCCGAATGAAAACCAATAGCACCGTTCATTCGCTCCACCAGTTCGCGAGTAATTGCCAGCCCTAAACCAGTGCCCTCTTTCTTGCGTGTGGTAGACGCATCCACTTGGGTGAACCGCTGAAACACCCGGCTGTGGAATTCCGCGGGAATACCGCAGCCATGATCAATGACCTCGATTCGAACGCTGTCCGCCTGCAGCGACCAGGACAGTACAACCTCACCACCGGCGGGAGAAAATTTAACTGCATTGGAAAGCAGATTGGATGCCACCTGCTGAAACCGCAATCGATCCACCGCAATGGAACAATGTTGCGAATTTTCAGCAATAACAAGATGCACGTCGTATTGTTGTGCGTAGGCTCCGTTTTCCCGCAATGCCTGCTCCAACAAATCGGTCACGGCTAAGACTTCGACTTTAAATGCCATCTTGCCCGCCATTAGCTTTTCCATGTCCAGCAGGTCGTTGATGAGCATGTTGAGCCGATGACCATTATTGAAAGCGATGTCGACCAAATCGCGAAAACGGCTGGGCAGGGTTTCTTTTTCCAAGCTGCGGCGAAGCAGCCCAAGCGCACCGATAATGGATGTCAGCGGGGTGCGCAATTCATGACTAACCACCGCAATCAATTCGCTCTTCATTTTTTCCAATTGTTTTTGCTCAGAGATATTCTGGACGATGGTCCATACCCTATCCTCACCGCTGAGTTCCTGCACCCGGACACCGCTGATCGCCACCTCGATGATTTCACCAGTCCGACGCACTAATTGTTTTTCGTAGGGACCGCAGCGCCCACTGTGCAACAGCTCCGCGTTTTTTCGCTGATCCTCGTCCGCATATTTCCCCGGTGTTACATCGCTCCATCGCAATTTGCGCAACGCGGCCATATCGTAATTGAGAATTGCGAGTAATTCCGGATTGGCTTCCACGAAGCTTCCCTGTAACAAATCGCTGGATGCAATACCTACCGGAGCCATCTGATAAAGGGAAGATAATTTATTTTTTTCCCTTTCAAGGTTGATTTGCGCTTCCATAAGATCGGTAATGTCGGCGTGGGTGCCGGACATCATTAATGGGTTTCTCGCCGTACTCCAGGAAAACACACGGCCGCGATCGTGTACCCAAACCCAGTGACCAAGGCGGTGTTTCATGCGGTATTTGCAATCGTAAAAGTCCAGTTCGCCGGCAAAATGCCGGTCGAGAATCCCACGGGACTCAGCATAATCCTCTGGATGAATCAGATCGACCCAGGTTTCCAGTCTTGTGGGTTCCAGATCGGCCAAACGGTAACCGACAATAGCGGCCCAGCGTTCATTGAACGTCATGCTTCCAGTTGCGATATTCCACTCCCAGGTGCCGATGCGCGTTCCCTCGATCACCGCTCGCAGGCGTCGCTCGTTGTCACGCAGCAAATCGGATTTCCGTCGTTCGTTGCTGATATCGCTGATGATGCAGATATAGCCATTGAAGCGACGATCTTCCTCATATAAAGGATTACCGGTAATACGCGCCCAATAGGTCGAGCCATTTTTGCGATTGCAGAGCAATTCCAATGTAAACGCCCGACAACCGTAAAATGCCTGTTGCAGCGTATCGATTTTTTCCGGCTCGGTGTCTGGGCCGCTCAAAACGTCCCAGAAGCGGGCGCCGTGAAGCGTATTCAATGCGTGTCCGCTGATGCGCACAAAACCTTCATTGATCCAATCGATACCACCATCGGTGCGTGTCATTAACACGCCGCTATCCGTCTGACTCGCCACCAATGACAATCGCCGCACTTCCTGTTCGCGATCCTCATGCAAGCGTTTGCTGCGCACCGCATCCACCAACTGCGCTACGGTATTTAACAGTGGCTGAATAAATTCACGTAATTCCTCATCGTAGCCGCCCGGCCGGTTGGCAACGCCCAATACTGCAATCATTTGCTGACCGAGAAAGATTGGAATACCCATAAGCGTGCGTAAATTCTGCAGGGTATCGGTGCCATGCAGGCGCTCCGTCACCGTTTCGCTGTTGTTCAAGATCAGGGGTTTTCCAGCGGCGATCACAGCATCAAGCAATCCAGCCAGATAGACGGGCGGCGTATTTTTGCGTTCAGATTCGGTACATTCTGCAGCGTCGCCGCGGCAAGCATAGGTTTTTACCAGATGAGGCAATCCATCGAGCAGAATCACTTCGCCGATAAATCCGCTTTCGCTGTCGGTAATATTCAATAATTCCTGCAACAGTTCGTCGAATACATCCTGTTGATTGTAATCACCGATGAACAGTGCCTGCGCCCGCGCAATCGCCGCGGATAACCGGCGGTTTTTGGCCAGCAACTGGCTATCGATGATCATCCGGCCCAGATGAATCTGATCGCCAACACAATCGGCGAGATCGCGCAAAATGGTCCGCTGCTCCGTGGTGAGCTGACGCGGCACCCGGTCCACGACACACAAGGTGCCCAGGGCATATCCCTCTTCTGAATAAATCGGCGCACCGCAATAAAAAACCACGCCAGGCTCACCCGTCACCGCAGGATTATCGGCGAAGCGTTTATCCAGGCGGGCGTCGGGAACTTCGAGAATTTCGCTACCGACAATCGCGTGGGCACAGAATGAAATTTCCCGCGCCGTTTCTGTGGCGTCGAGCCCGAGAGTGGATTTAAACCACTGGCGACATTCGTCCACCAGCGAAACCAACGCTATTGGACATTGCAACAGCGCTGCTGCCATGCGGGTGAGACGGTCAAAGCGCGGGTCCGGCTGGGTATCGAGAATCCGACACTCCCGGAGAATGGCCAGACGTTCATTTTCGTTATGTGGAATCGGCGGTGTTGTCATTAATCACCCATTGCCCGGCGGCGACTTATGCCGGACTTTTGCTCGCGCCAAGGCGACGCATATTGCCCCACTGTTGTTTCTTGCGTAAAAAACGCCACCAGCCAATCAGCCGCCAGACATTGTTGTATTGGCGGTAGCCGAAATTCTCTACGATGGCGATAACCGCCAATAACAACAAGTCCCGCGCGTGGCGAAATCGGCGCAAGGATATTTCCTCCAGAACCAGTGACATGGTGCTAACAAAAACACCAAATACAAAAAACATGCAGACATAGGCCAAAACAAATTCCGTGCTCAGAATGCCCAGCGCGTAGCACAGGGGCACCATGATGTAACCAATCAATTCCGCCAGCGGTCCCAGCACATCAAAAATCAACATGATGGGGTACGCCACCGTTCCAATACGGCCAAAACGGGGGTTCATAAACATCTCCCGATGGCGAAAAAAAACCTCCAATCCACCCTGGTGCCAGCGGATGCGTTGGCTGCGCAAAACCTCCATGGACTCTGGAACCTCCGTCCAGCACACGGGCTCTGGA
>DJFQ01000216.1:17292-18080 GCA_002432095.1 Marinagarivorans sp. UBA5868
CACCAGCTCAAAATCCTCACCGATAGTGCTGGGGTCAAAGCCGCCGGCTTGTATGGCGAGATCTCGCCGAAATACCGAGAATGCGCCAGAAATTACCGTGAGAATTCCCACGCTGCTCCACGCCAGGCGCCCCATTAAAAATGCGCGCATATATTCCACCACTTGCAGCAGTGGCAATAATTTACGCGGCAGGCGCACATCCACAACCTGACCATTTTCCACCATGCAGCCATTGGAAACGCGAATAGTGCCTCCGGTAGCGGCCATGGTTTCCGGTTTTTCCACAAACGGGGTGACGGCTTTCAGCAATGCAGACGGGTCTATCAGAGAATCGGCATCGAGAGTGCAAAAAATTGGATAANNCGCCGTTTTCCTTATCAGCGACAATCAAATTAGGGTAAATAGAGGATCGGTAAATACCTCTCGGTGTTTTGTGCGGCAGGCGCTTCTCAAAATAACGCTCGGCTTTTTTCAGTGAAAAAGTATCAATCATTACCTGCAGAGTGCGGTCTTTGGAGCCGTCGTTGACCACAATCACTTCAAACGAGGGATACTGCGTTGCCAGAGTTGCCACCAGAGTATTGGCGATGGTCACCTCTTCGTNNCGGGAATGACAATGGAAATCGGCAAGGTAATATCCGAGCGCACCAGCCACCAGGTGTGATCATCTTTCTCACGTCGCTTGGTGCGCAGCAGCTCAACCGCTGCGAGGGGAATCTGCAATACATAAATCAGATTCTGTATGAGTCCCAATCCTAGCAGTCCATATGACAACACCAACAACGGTG
>DJFQ01000030.1 GCA_002432095.1 Marinagarivorans sp. UBA5868
CGGGCTTTTGTTCGACATTTTGCGGGAAGGGTAGAGGCGATTAAGGTTTACGACCGCATTCCGCGAGATGCGTATTTTGCGCTCGTCGATGAGGCTGCTCGGCTCGGGCTTGATGTGGTAGGGCATCGCCCGCATTCCGTAAGTGCAATTGAAGCGGCGACGCATCAAAAATCCATCGAACACGCCCGCTTTATCTTGCATGATTCCTATCCCGGTAGCGAAAGTCTGCGCCTTAATACAGGCGCGTTTGAATGGCGCGAAGACCGCCGACGTATGCTGGATGAGCATGATCCCCAAATGGCCGCTGATATTTTTGCCGCAATGGCGAAAAATGGCACATGGTATGTACCGACGCACCTTACCCGCTGGGTTGATGCCTATGCGGAGGATGCTTCCGTACGCGGAGATCCGCTGCTGCGTTATCTTCACCCATTAATGAAGTGGCAGTGGCTTGAAGACATCGACGGCACTCTGGCAGAAGATCCATCACCGGAAGCGCGCGAAACCTATCGTGAATTTTATCGAAAGGGACTTGAGCTGACTGGCGCTGCCCATGCTGCGGGCGTAGGCGTTCTGGCGGGATCGGATTACATTATTGCTGGAGCCGATATTCATAGAGAGCTGGAGCAGCTCGTGCTCGCCGGCTTGTCGCCAGCTGATGCGCTTATCGCCGCCACTTTAGCGCCGGCAAAATATTTTGGTTTAGAAGCGCAGTACGGGACTGTGGCGCTTGGTAAAGTCGCCGACCTGCTTATTCTTAATAACAATCCCTTAACCGATATTCGCCACACCCAGCAAATTGAATCGGTCATCTTCAACGGGAATTTGTATGATCGGGATGCCCTTGATCAAATTTCGGATCACGTGGAACGACAGGCGGGGAGTTGGTCGGTGGCCTGCAAGATTTTATGGCGGTTTTTGAAAAATCCCGCTGCTTATTGAGGCGGCTTCGCCATTGCGCGGTCGGGGTTGCCCATAAGCGCTCTGGCTGATATGGTGCGCGCCCGCTTTGTCGTACCGAAGAATTTCGATGACGTTTTTACCGATGGCCACTCCACCTTAGTTTCTCCCCATCTTTCTGTTTATTCGCCGGGCTGCCGAACACCGGTGCCTGCTGCGTTCCCCAAAATCTATGTGCGCCTGAATCTCGACAGTTTGGTCGTGCGCGCTATTTGTTTGCTAAGGAATATTGATGTCTCCCTTTGCCAAAAAACTAAAATCCGCTTGGTTGTCCAATCTGCGTGGCGATCTGCTGGCCGGCATGGTTGTCGCTCTTGCTCTGGTACCAGAGGCGATTGCTTTTTCGATTATCGCTGGCGTCGATCCAAAAGTGGGGTTGTACGCGTCATTTTGCATCGCGGTGGTTATCGCATTTGTTGGTGGTCGGCCTGGAATGATTTCTGCCGCCACGGGTGCTATGGCCTTATTGATGATCACGTTGGTGAAAGAGCACGGTCTGCAATATCTGCTGGCTGCCACGTTGCTGACCGGGGTTTTCCAGATTATTGCTGGTTATTTGCGGCTCGGGGATTTGATGGGGTTTGTCTCCCGCTCGGTGGTGACCGGATTCGTAAATGCTCTAGCGATTCTGATTTTTCTCGCGCAGTTGCCGGAACTTACCGATGTCACCTGGCATGTGTATGCCATGACGGCGGCGGGGCTCGGCATTATTTATTTGTTTCCCTACGTTCCCAAAATTGGCCGCATTATTCCTTCACCGCTGGTTTGTATTCTTTCGCTCACCGTTGTGGCAGTGCTGCTCGGTTTGGAGATTCGCACGGTGGGCGATATGGGCGATCTGCCGGATACGTTGCCGGTATTTTTATGGCCGGATGTGCCGCTGACGCTCGAAACCTTGTGGATCATTCTGCCGTATTCACTACCGCTCGCGATTGTCGGCCTGTTGGAATCCATGATGACCGCAACAATTGTCGATGACCTTACCGATACCAACAGCGACAAGAATCGCGAGTGTAAAGGGCAGGGGGTTGCCAATATTTTCTCGGGGTTGCTTGGCGGCATGGCCGGGTGCGCGATGATCGGCCAGTCGGTGATCAATGTGAAATCCGGTGGCAGAACCCGCCTGTCGACGCTGAGCGCAGGCGTATTTTTATTGATCCTCGTGGTATTTCTTGGCCCATGGCTGTCATTGATTCCCATGGCGGCGCTGGTAGCGGTGATGATTATGGTATCCATCGGTACTTTTAGCTGGGCGTCCATCGTTAATCTCAAAAAACACCCTTTGTCGACCAATATCGTGATGATCGCGACGGTTATCGTTGTAGTAGCGACTCATAATCTTGCCTACGGCGTTTTTGTGGGTGTGCTGCTGGCCGCGTTGTTTTTTGCCAATAAGGTGAGCCATTACATGGCTGTGGAATCCAGCTTGAACGACGAGGAAAACGTGCGGACATATCGCGTACTCGGGCAGGTGTTTTTCCGCTCCGCCGATAAATTCGTTGCGGCCTTCGATTTCAAAGAAGTGCTGGAAAAAGTGGTGATCGATTTGACCCACGCGCATTTTTGGGACATCACCGCCGTCTCTGCGCTGGACAAAGTCGTGATCAAATTGCGACGTGAAGGTACAGAGGTGGAAGTGATCGGCCTGAATGAAGCCAGCACCACCATTGTCGATCACTTCGGTGTGCATCAGAAGCCGGATGCCGTCAATCAGTTGATGGGTCATTAATGGCCGTCGCTATTTGGCCGCAAAAAAAGAGGAATTCCCGATGAACAACATTATTGCCTGTATCGATCATTCACCTGCGGCGGAAGCGGTGTGCGATTACGCCTCCTGGGCGAGCCTGCAATTGGACGCGCCCCTGACATTTCTGCATGTGCTGGATGACGATCATTATCCAGCGCCGCAGGATTTCTCCGGCAACATCGGCCTCGGCTCCCGTGAACATCTGCTGGAACGGCTTGCCACTCTCGATGAAGAGCGCGGCCGCTTGGCCAGGGAACACGGCCAGCATTTACTGGATGACGCCAAGCAGCGAGCGCGCGATGCCGGGGTAGAAAAACCCCATTGCAGCCAGCGCCACGGCGATTTGGTAGATTCGCTGAAAGAACTGGAAAGTGACATTCGCTTGCTGATTATGGGGCGCCAGGGTGAAAGCTCAGCCGAGCTGGCCGATCAGGTGGGCAGCCAAATCGAAAGCGTAGTACGTTCGCTCAGCCGCCCCATCCTGGTGGTACCCAAAACCTTTGTCGCGCCACGCCGTTTTGTCATTGCCTTCGACGGTAGCCCTACCAGTCGCAAGTGCGTCGAGATGATTGCCTCCAGTCCTTTATTTCGCGCACTGGAGTGTCGCTTGCTGATGGTGGGCGAGGGGGATAATGAGGCTCAACAACAAATGACATGGGCTTCTGAATTGTTGAGTCGCGCAGGGTTTAATCCGACGCAGGACATTCGCCAGGGAATCATCGAAGACACCATTCTTCAGCATTGCGATCAGGTCGGCGCGGATGTGTTGGCGATGGGCGCTTACGGCCATTCGCGCATCCGTCAGTTTTTTGTGGGTAGCACTACCTCCAATCTGTTAGCGCGTATTCGTTTGCCTCTTTTGTTATTACGCTAGCTCTTTTGTTATTGCCTCAACTCTTTTGATTGCGGTGACTCTTTTGTCACTGCGCTGCTCAATAGCGCGATCTTCCCGGCGATTCGCTTAGGTAAATCTCACCTGAAAACTAAAAAATATGGTGAATTGCTAGAAAATCTGGAATTTCAATTAATAGGTCGCGACCTGTTATCGCTAGAGTCGCAGGCTGCCAAAACCCTTGCCTGCGCTGACTCTTCATGCTGTGCGAGCTGACCCACTTCCACTTGGTTAACCCAATACCGGGCAGCTTTTAACACAATGTGATCAGCTTCATCCTCCGCATTGATGCAAAACGGTTACATTGGCGCCAATTACTACCTTGGGCAAAGGTTTGCGAACCATCAAAGCAATAATGAACGGGACAGCAATATGAATGTAAAAGCCGCGTTTGCCGCAGCGTCCTTAGCACTTGTCTTAAGCATGGGGCTGACGGGATGTGGTGGCTCTGATGAAGATCCTACCGGCTCGTCATCCAGCAGCTCCAGCTCATCATCTTCAAGCACCTCGTCGTCGAGCTCTTCTTCCAGCAGCAGTTCATCGTCCAGTAGTTCTTCTTCTGGCCGGTCGAGCAGTTCCAGCAGTTCTTCATCAAGTGGCGTCAGCAGCTCCAGCGGCCTGGTTGGCGATGCTGTGCGCGGTAAAGAGCGTTACGAAAGCGCGGCAATGAATTGTGTCGGCTGCCACGGGGTAAAAGGCGGCGGGCCGGTGGCAGTGATCGACGCCAGCAAATTTTCCCCAGGCACCCGCACCCTGGAGCAGTTGATCTCCGCGACTATGCCCAGCCAGGCACCGACATCCTGTGTTGGCCAATGTGCCGCTGACATTGCCGCTTACATTCATACCTGGACGGTTACCACTCCCGTACAAGCCTGTGAAGACAACCTGACCTACGGGCCGCGCCAGCTGAAGCTGCTGACTCGTGAGGAGTACCAGAACTCACTGGAGGATTTGATCGGTATCGACTTCAACGCCGCTGCCGGCATTCCCGCGGATGCGGATATCCACGGTTACAACAACAACATTGCCGCTGCCGTTACTCAAATTCACCAGGAATCCTACTTTGAAGCCGCCAAACAGGCCGCCGCCTGGGCTAAAGAGCGCAACTTTGCGGGGGTCGTGGATTGCCCGCTTAGCAACCGTCAGAGCTGCATTAACGACTTCACCCAGAACTTCGCCAAGCGTGTATTTCGTCGGCCGCTGACCAAAGGTGAAATCACCGCCTTTACCGCGCTGTTCGGCGATAGCTTTACCGGCGGTGATGTGGCGGCGGGAATTGAGATGGCTATCACCTCCGCGTTGGTATCACCCGCCTTTCTCTACCGCTCGGAGCAGGGAGTTCCTGTATCCCTCGGCGAATACGACGGTAGCCAATACGAATTCGCGAGCACACCCACCACTTTGCTCGCCGCGAATTTTACCGACAAGCGCCACTACACCACCGGCACACTCAGCGGCGCGGTGATCTTTGGCGATACCACCAACAGTCGCCAGCAGGGCAAACTCGGTCAGCATCTTTCGTTCACCGGCGCAGGCACGTTGATCGAGTTCAGCGTGCGCGGTGTGATCCCGGACGACGGCACGATTCCACAATTGAAGTTTGGGGTAGGCACCATCAGCGGCGCGATCGATGTGGATTGGGAAGAGTTTCGAACCCTGTCCCTGTATCTGCCAGGAGTGAGCGGCCATCGGGAATTTGCGTTCTACGTGGATCCGTCGCCAGCGCAGATCGAAATGCATCAAGTCCGGTATGGCGAAGCCCGGCGCCTGGCCAATGCACCAGACGATGATGCTTTTGAGCTAACCCAGTACGAGATCGCCACCTATCTCGCTTATACCTTTACCGGTTCGACACCCGATAGCGCCTTGCTGGCGGCGGCCGAGGCGGGGGCGCTGGAAACCGATGCACAAATTGCCGCTCAGGTTGAACGACTGCTCGCCACGCCACGCGCCGAGAAACGCTTGGGTAACTTCGCAGCGCAGTGGATGGGCACGGACTTGGCGCTCACTGAGCCCAAAGACATGAATCTGTTCCCGGAGATTAACGACACCATTCGTCAGTCCATGGCGCGGGAAGTGCGGGAGTTGTTTATCCACGCAAGCCTGAAGGGGAACCGATTCTCTGAGTTCTTCAGCACCGACTATGCCTTCGTCGATAACACCCTGGCGCAATATTACGGTCTGGGCAGCGGGAACGGCTCGACGTTTGCCAAAGTCCACGGCGGCGGTGAGCGCGGCGGTATTCTTACCACCGGTGCCTTCCACGTGGCTTATGGCAACTTTGAAGAAACATCTCCCATCGTGCGCGCCGCGCGGGTACGGGAAAAACTTCTGTGCCAGGAAATCCCGCCACCTCCTGCGGGCATCGCCATTGATCGCGCCGCGGCTGAAGAGCGCATCGCTGGCATCATTGCCGATGGCGGCTCGGTCACCCAGCGCCATCGCACGGAATTGCTGACCGAGGAACCTTACTGCGCGCAGTGTCACCAGAAGATCATCAATCCCCTGGGCTTTGGTATGGAGGATTTTGATTCCATCGGCCGCTATCAACTGCTCGACATCAACAACAACCCGGTGGATGCCAGCGGTGTGTTGCACGGCATTGAATCCCTGGCGGACATAGATTCCACCAGCATGGGCTTTAACGGCAGCAAAGAGCTGGGAGTGGTTTTGGCCAGCACCGAAAGTGCCTACGAATGTTTTGTGGAGAACGCCTTCCGTTTTGCCACCGGCATGGGCACACACAAGATTGATAAGGACAACCCGGATATCGGCAGTCTAACGGCCCAGGAAATTCAGGACTACACCTGTTCCGTTAAAGGTATGACCGAGACCATGATCCAATCGGGGTACAACGCCCGCGAGATGTTCAAGTCCCTGGGTACCATGAAGCTGATCCGCTACCGAAAAGATATGAACCGCTGAGGCGGTGTGGCTAAAACGAGAGAGACATAACTATGAGCAATGAATACCGCAAGCTTGGTAGCCGCCGCACCTTCCTGAAAAACGTCAGCAAGATGGGCTTTTCGTCCGTGATGCTTAACACCGCATTGGCAGGCCCCGGTCTGCTGTGGGCGCGGGGGGCGATTGCCGCGGAAAGCGGCGCGGCACCCAAGCGTTTGATCACCATTCACGTGACCAACGGCGCCCATCCCGATACCTGGCACCCGGCCACCAAGGGCGCCAACTTTGTATTGCCGCAGGGTGCAGCACCCTTTGAAGAGGTTCGGCAACACTGTTTGTTTGTCGATGGACTGACCGGGGAGGGTGGCCATGGCCCTCACCATCAATGCGTCACCAACAACAAGCGCGACTCCATTGATGTTTATGCGGGCAAAAAGATTGGTGCCGAAACGCCGTATCCGACTCTGCACCTGGCGGCCGTTGCCCAGGGTGATTTATCGCGCATCAACAACAACGGCGTGCCGTTCGAGACCAACCCTGTCAAAACCTACGATCGCCTGTTCCCTACAGTGAACACCGGCGGTGATGGCAAGGACTGGGCGACCATTCGTGCCCAAGGCATCCTCGGCATGAACTTGGAGATGATCAAGGACTTACAAGGCAAACTTAATGCAGTGCAGAAGGAACGCCTGGAGCTGCATATGGAGTCTGTATCGGCGCTGCAAAAGAACATTCTGCAGCGCGCAGCCGGCAACGGCAGCGCCGCCTGCACCACGCCTTTTTGGGATGGTTCGGTGGCGGACACCGGCAACCTGAACGCCGAACGACTGGATCTGCAGACCACCGAGCTGCGCGTTGATTTGTACATGGAAATGATCGTACTGGCGATGAAGTGCGACCTGTCCCGGGTGGCCACGTTCAGTTTTGGCGATAGCGGGGCGACCATCCTAATTCCCGGCCTCACCAATAATGCTGACTGGCACGGTTGCCAGCACGGCTACCGCAATGAAGTCGACAACCCCATCGCCCGCGCCTGGTTCTCCAGCAAAATGGTGGCGTTGATCAAAGCGCTGCGCGAAGAACCGGACGTCGATGGCCGAACCATGCTCGATAACACGCTGATCTATCTCACCAGCGANNGGCCCTGTCGCCGGTGGCAAAGCGGTGGATATGGGCGGCCGAGGCTGGAATGGTTTGTTTGATACTGTGATGGCAGGAGTGGGTATTCAACTGGATGCCGCCGATTATCCTAACTACGGAAATGGGGCCGGGGTTTACAGCGGCTTTTTGGCCTAAGAGGTGTTTCCCCGCTGGCGAGCATTCTGTTCACCAGCTGGGGAAATCTCGATCCTTTAGCACACGATAGTTTCTACCTCGGCTCTCCGCTATATCCTCAGCTTTATCTATAAAAGTCTTGCAGGCCGCAAAAGTCCTGTCGGCAATTCTCAACAGCATCTCCTCAATGACAAATTTGATTAATGCAGCGGTGAGATACCACCAAGCTGTGTCAAAAAAAATTCCCTATCGCCAAGCGACAACCTGCAATTGACCGCCGCCTTTTTTACAACCCATAAAGTCTGAGCGACGATTTCATTTGGCGGTTTGGCACCACTCAAAAAAAGCAAATTATTTGTAATTAACGCATATCCACACGTTTCTATAATCGATTTTTATTGCATTAACGAAAATTTTCCGTTTCGAAAAATCCGCAGCATGAAAATTTACGCCGACAGTGCCTCTTAAAATATTTTTCTCTAAAACACTTAACCAAAATGCCATTTACCGGGGTTAATTAACTCGATAACATAACGTCGCACTGCCTTGCTTAATAATACTTCTAATAAATATTAACGGTTCCTCAAGATGAACAAATTTCGTACGCCAATATTCCGTGCCAGCTTATTGAGCTTGGCAATTGCGGCAACCACCGCGCACGCCCAAAATGATCCGATTGTCGAAGAGGTTGTGGTAACCGGATATAAAGCGAGCCTCCAGAACGCAACCGATGCAAAACGTGAATCAACCGCATTGGTGGATTCCATTTTTGCTGAAGATATAGGCAAGTTCGCTGACTCCAACATTGCCGATGCAATCAATCGTATGCCCGGCATCCAAATCAGTCGCAATGTGTTCGGCGATGGGACAAACGTTTCCATTCGCGGCCTGGGTACAAGCTTTACAAAAGTCACCTTAAACGGCACACAGATAGCCGTGGCATCCGCCGGCAGTGTTGACTCGCAGAATCAAAACCGAGAAATAGACCTGGACCTTTTTCCAACAGAGTTGTTTACACGTTTTGATGTTCAAAAAACTTCGACAGCCAGCATGTTAGAAGGCGGCGCTTCCGGGAATATCAATATTCGTAATGCCCGGCCATTCGATACCAGTGAAGAAGGCTTTCAAACAACACTGAATGCTCAGGCTGTGTACACCGACATTAACGATGAAATCAGCCCGAAGCTCTCGGCTCTCGCCAGCTGGAGGGACGAAAAATTTGGTGTGCTCGGCGGCATTTCCCTCTTTAACAAACAGTTGACCACCGAAGGTTTTGAGACGATCGGTTGGACCAACCTCAATACCACTCACAGGATCTGCGATACGCAGCCTACCGGAAATCAAACATCCGCTACGACCGGGGGCTGCAATCCTTCCGGCGGCAATAATTGGAATATCGCGGGACTCATTCAGGACCCTATTGATCCCAATTTCGGCTATGGCCGGGTCCCGGAAAATGCAGGGGCAGGTTTAACAGCGGGCACGATTATCGATCGGGAATTTCTCCTCAATCAAAACCCCGCGGTGATGAATATTACCCAAATTTCCGAAGCGTTAATTCCTCGCCTGGGGCGCTCGGCCTACATGGATGGTGATCAGGATCGGCTCAGCGGGCTGCTGTCATTGGAGTACCGACCAAGCGATACAACACAATTTTATCTAGACGTTATTACGGCAGACCAATCC
>DJFQ01000223.1:0-374 GCA_002432095.1 Marinagarivorans sp. UBA5868
GACCGTTTGATTTCTTCAAACACTTCTTCAGCGGAGTGGTAATTAAAGCCTTCGGTAAAACCCATTGCCCTGGCGACACGGGCGATGATGTCCCAATCCGCCAGTGCCTCCCCCGGCGGCGGCACCGCGGCCTGCATCAGGGTCAAGTTGCGCTCGGAATTGATCATCACACCTTCCGCCTCGGCCCACAGGGCGCCGGGCAGAAGCACGTCTGCATAGCGGTTGGTTTCGGTATCGAGAAACGCGTCCTGGGCGATCACCAGTTCCGCTGCGCGCAACCCCTCGATCACGATCTTGCGATTGGGCACCGTTGCCACCGGATTGGTGCAGATAATCCAACAGGCTTTGATCTCGCCATCAGCCATGCGCTGAAA
>DJFQ01000223.1:436-701 GCA_002432095.1 Marinagarivorans sp. UBA5868
TTGCAAATAGCGTTGGTGTTCCAGGTACCGTGGGAGCTTTGGTTGAGTCCCATGGTCCAGCAGGACATGAAATTGGGCGCCTCTCCCATCCACTGGGCGGCGCGTTCAATATCCGCGGCGGGAATGCCCGTAATGGCACTGACCCGCTCCGGCGTATAGTCGGCGAGAAACTTGGGCATCGCATTCCAGCCCTCGGTGTAACGCTCGATAAACTCGGGGTCGGTTTTACCGCTGCGATGGAGCAGATAAAGCAGACCGTTGAGCA
>DJFQ01000223.1:778-3594 GCA_002432095.1 Marinagarivorans sp. UBA5868
CCAATCACAAAAAACAGATCTGCCTTATCGAAATCCTGGTAGGAACCCGGCGGCGCGTCGGACCCCAGAGACAACTTGTACCCCGCCCCCGCGCTCGCCATGCACAAGCGGGAATTGGATTCGATATTGTTGGTGCCAACAAAACCTTTCGCGAGCTTGTTGATGAGGTATTGCGACTCGATGGACATCTGTCCCGAGACGTAAAAACCCAGGGCATCTGGGCCGTCGCGATCCAGAATGGTCCGCAGTCGCTCGGCGGTGGCGGCAATCGCCTTATCCATGGAGGTTCGCACCGGCTCCCGCTCGCGCTGGTCGCGCATATAGGCCGCGTCCATCCGCCCGGAATCTGTCAATGCCTGTGCGCTGGTGGAACCCTTGGTACAGAGCCGGCCGAAATTGCTCGGATGGTTTTTGTCACCGCTCACCCGAATGATCTTTTTGCCGTCCGTTTCCAGCAACAAACCGCAGCCCACACCGCAATAAGGACAAACGCTGGCAAGGGTGCGGAGGGTATCAGGCATAGAAGAAGTCGGATGCGAATGGCTTGAAATCAGCCTTGAGCAAGCCGTATGCCAGTGCCCGGAATCGCCGACAATACGGCGACGACATCGAATCTATGCATTTGTTTTTAAAAGATTTTTATCAACTTCGCGCACTGCCGCGCAGCTGCAAATCCGCCATTTTAAGCATGTAGCTGGACTGCATTTCACACCGGAATGGTGCACATAAAATTCGGAAAGCCACATTAAGTGGCATCCAGGTTCATCAAGGAAAAACCGAGCGGACAAATGCGGGGCAAATATGCACCATATCCAGGCACTTTCTCCTTCCTTTTATTTCTCGCCTCGCTGCGTCGCAGCAAAGCGCTATTCAATGGCATATCAAGCTGCTAGGCTTTTGCGCGCTGTAGCCGGGCGGCAGCGACAACTAGAACCCTTATTATTAGGACTTACAACATGGTTGAATTGCCGCATTCTGCTATCCATTCATTACCCCCTTCATTACCACTAGGAGTATAGGAATGCGTAATACCCTCAAAAATCTTGGCAAAGTCATCGCCCTGACACTGCCCCTCTATGCCGCCACCAGTTATGCAGAGAGCGGGATTTATCTCGGAGGCTCCTTTGGCAATGCGTCCGTTGGTTTTAATCCAAGCAACGATGTCGACGTTAAAGATGACGATGTTGGCTACAAATTGTTTGGCGGCATCAAGTTCACCCTGCTGGCCGTGGAGGCGGGTTATGTGGATTTTGGCCAAGTGGAAGAAAGTGGATTCACTGGCGACCTAAGCGGCTTTAACGCCTTCGGCGTGCTGTCGATGGGCCTGGGCCCGGTGAATGTGTTCGGAAAAGTCGGCGGTTTCGTGTGGGAATCGGATTTTGAATACGCCCAAGACCGTTATGAAAATGACGGCTTTGATCCAGTCGTTGGCGTAGGCGCCGGTTTGACGTTTGGCAATATCGGCGTACGTGCGGAGTATGAGTATTACGACATCGACGAATTCGACGAAGTCTCTATGTTTTCGCTGGGTGCCACCTATTGGTTGTTCTGATTGATCAATTAGGGCCTGCTCCATCCAAGGCGCGGTGGCTCCGTCCGCCCGCCTCACTTCACCTCACTTCACAAAAGTCACGTCTTCTCTGTCATTACCGCTTTATTGACATGTAAAGAAGCTCAATTTCGCGAGCGCCATCACAATCGGCAGACACCTCGGGCAACACCGAGTCGTTAAAATAGCTGCAGCTCGCCGGAGTGCTGTCCGGGTTCCGACACCTCCGCAGTCGTACCAGCGCGCTTCGACCAAATAACAATAATTGAGACAAATAAATGAATAAGTTGATTCCAGTGATCCTGACGTCGTTCGCCCTGGCGGCCTGCGGCGGCAACGGATCGAGTTCCGGCAACTCATCCAGTTCCAGCTCTAGTTCCAGCTCGAGCAGCTCTTCATCAAGCTCCAGCAATTCAAGTTCGTCGAGCAGCTCCTCCAATTCCAGCAGCTCTTCTTCAAGCTCCAGCAGTTCATCATCCAGCTCCAGCAGTTCGAGCTCGTCTGGCGCCGGCTGTGACAGTGGCCAGATCATCTGCGCCGATTTTGAAGGCAGCAGTTCGTTACCCGCTGGCTGGACCGCGTCCAATGCCAACAACGTTAAGGTTTCCAGCGAAAAAGCGTTCAGCGGTAGCAACTCGGTAAAAATCACCTCCCCCGGTGGCGGCTACCAGCCCAACAACCTCGTTCGCGGCCTTACTGGTGTTAACGAGCTGAGCGAATCCATGTACGGCCGGATGATGATCAACCTCAGCAGCCAAAACAGCATGGGTGGTGACTTCACCTTTATTCAGGCCGACGGTCCACCGCGAGCAGGCTCCGGCGCACCAGCGGGCACCTCCGTGATGTATCGTGGACGCCTCGACGGGCGCAACGACCATTTCATGGCGAACTATGAGACTTGGGTAGACGCCAACAACGATGGCACCACTGATTGGCTGACCGACTGCTGGAAACACCCCTCCAACATCAATCCGCCACCACAGAACTATTTAATTCCCAAAGATCAATGGGCTTGTGTGCAGTGGCACTTTGATGCGAGCGCAAACACTTTGCAGTTCTGGCTCAACGAAAACGAACTTTCCCAGATTCAAGTGGTAGGCAACGGTGATGGCTGCGTCGCAAACACGCAAAACAATATCTGGTGGGGTCCGCAAAGCTTCAACAATATCCGCGTGGGTATTGAGCAGTACCACGGTTCTTCACGTGCCCGCACCATGTACATAGATGACATTGCCATTGATGACCGCGTAGTGAGCTGTCCGGACGG
>DJFQ01000223.1:3608-20068 GCA_002432095.1 Marinagarivorans sp. UBA5868
GTGGGCAGTGGACCACTCGCCAATGGCCTGTGCGCAGCGAATACCGGATTGGGTGTGGGTTCCGCCTCTTACGGACAGAGTTACGCAGTTCTGGCTGACGGCTCTGCCGTTAGCATCAAAGGCGGGGTCACCAAAAACATCAGCTTTAGCAACAGTACGGCACTGAACGACGCCATCGCTATCACCAACGGCAGCTATTCCAACAATTTCTGTGTGGCGCGCGCCAACGGTGCGATGCACTGCGGGACCGGCGAAAGCCTGAACCCCACGGCTTCCTATACACCAGCCGGCTCGGCAAAAGCCATCATCTCGTTGAGCACCAAGAACATCGGCGGCGGTGTTTGTGCTTTGCTGGCTGACAAAACCGTGGCCTGCGGCGACAGCTCCGGCCTGAGCGCACAAAATACCGGCACTAGCCAACCCATCATCCAGATGAGCTGCTTCCGAGATGATGGTTGCTGCGGCGTTACCGACAACGGTGCCATACAGTGCTGGGGCGAGAACATCACACCGACCCAAGGACCAAGCGCCAAGGCCCTACTCGTGACCGGCGCCGACTTGAACCAGTGCGCGGTCTACGACAACGGGAAAGCTTATTGCTGGGGTGCCGCCTGGGAAGGTCAGACCGGAGGTTCGCCTGAGCAATCCAATCCCATCACGCCGGTTCCTTTGACGGATGCGGTGACCGGTGCCGCGGGGGGGCAATTCCATAACTGCTGGGTTCATACCAACGGGTCCGTTTCCTGCTCCGGCAACGGTGGCGGCACTTCCAACGGCGCTGGCGGAGGATCTAGTACACCCACCAAAATCCGCGACAGCGCCGGCACTCAGCTGAGCAACATCATCGCCGTGAACGGCGGCCGCGGCGCGGCTTGCGGTGTCGCGAAAACGGGAGAACTCTACTGCTGGGGAGACGCCGGTGGGCAGGCCGAAAAAGCGGTGAAAATCAACCTTGGCGGCAAAACCGTGCGCATGCCGCAAGACTGCAAATAGTTATTTAGGCTTTACCGAAAAAAAACCCGCGTTTACGCGGGTTTTTTTGTTTATTGAATAGCAAATTTCACTTTTCCCGATAAAACGCGTTCATCTTGTCTTCTACCGTCTTCGATATATCCGTCTTCATCAACTCGGAAATATTGTCCAGCTTGACCACTCTCAACCTGTGCAAATGCATTGCCGGCACTTTTCCGTTCAGGGATTTGAGATCGCGGTTGATCATCACGGGCAGAAACGGTTCTTTAGGCAAGTACTTTTGTCGCACTTTGTCCAACCCTTCGTGCAGAGGAATCGACTTGGGTTTGCCGGTTTTGCTGCATCGATAAACCAACTTCAGTCCTTTTTCCGGTGATGCCATATTGGTCACTTCGGTGGGGATGATG
This sequence comes from Marinagarivorans sp. UBA5868, assembly GCA_002432095.1. Classification (GTDB taxonomy): domain Bacteria; phylum Pseudomonadota; class Gammaproteobacteria; order Pseudomonadales; family Cellvibrionaceae; genus UBA5868. Next base: position 4,988 of record DJFQ01000223.1, read on the forward strand.
TAAAGGCCGGTTGGCTCAACGGCATCCGCAACAATGTTGTTGAAGGTATCGTGAGCGGCGAACGCGTTAGGCAATGCCACCAGCTTGCGGCCATCGTGACCGAAATTGACGATCTCGTAATTGGAGTACAACTGACTGACTGTTCCGGAAAAAAGGCAGAGTGCCGCCTCGAAACGCTTGAGAAAGCCGAACGTGTGCTCCGGGAAGCTGTTGCCACCCAGCGTCCAGACCAAATCCTGATTTAACGAGCCGCCGAGCATAAATGTGATCCACCGCAAATTTCCGACATCTGCAATATAGTGAAGTGGCGCACAAATTCACAGTGATTAACCCATCAGGACTAAGCCTTAAACTGCACTTTACCCGCCTTCTCTGCACTTAACGCCACCACATCTATACTCATTTGCATACTCAAGCCCATTGATGAGGACATAGGGCGAACAGCGGAGGCAAATGACCGATACAAAACGCGTACATTTTTGGCTGCCGGCACTGCTGTTGGGTTTCTGGCTTGCGGTCATCGTTGGCTTGCTGAGTTGGCTGCTCTGGCAAAATAACATCGACCAGGGGCGACAAAACCGGCTTTGGCTCGCCTATTACGCCAACGCAGTCGCCGTCAATCTCGCGCAGCAAAAAGCTGGCGAACCAGATCCAGAATTCCTGCGTCTTCTCAACGTGCCCGGCTTGCGCCAAGCGTGCGTTTATATCGATCACACCCTTAGCATTCGCATTGCGGCAACCGCGCCAGAAGCTTGCACGGAGAAATTGGGAGAGGTTTCCCCCCGACCCGCCGAGCGCAAAGGCGTTACGCTGCATCTTCCCTTCACCACGGCCGATGGCCACAACGGTATGTTGGTGCTGCATACCGATGACCAACGACCGCCGATTCTGCCCCTGGCAGCTCTGCTTGCACTTTTCCTGGTGTCTGCGCTCGCTGGCACCATTTTGCTCAGCCGGCTTTATCTGCGGCGCCAACAGGAATTTCTACAAGCACAACCGCTGAGAGAGCTGAAGGAGCTTTGTCAAACGCTCTACCACACACAGAACTACCGATTGCGCGCGGGGGATTATCCGAAAACACCGTACAAAATGATTGCGCGTATGCTCAATCAAATGCTGGAGGAGTTGCAGACCAACGAAAACGAGCTGCAGGAATACGCCGTACAAATCCAGGAGAAGAATGACCAACTGGCGGCGCAAAAGCGCCTGCACCAGGACCTTAGCCAGAATCTACAAAAAATGTTTGCCGGCGCGAGTCACGATTTACGCCAACCCATTCAAGCAATGATTATTTTTATCGGCGCCATCAAAGAACACGCCACCCAAAAACAAGAACCGTTGATTCAAAAGTTGGAGCAGGTGGTGGACAACCTGAATCATCTGTTTACCGATCTTTTGGATATCAGCAAGCTTGAATCGCGTATGACGCGGGTGCCGAAAGAGAACCTATCTCTGCAACCATTGCTGGCCAAAATTTATGACGAGTTTGAGGCGTTGGCGAACGAGAAACGCATTGAGCTGCGACTTTACAACCGCGACCTGACGGTGTTCTCCAATCCCAATATGCTCGAACGTATCATCCGCAACATGATCAGCAACGCCATTCGCTACACCCGCACCGGAGGTGTACTAATCGGCTGCCGCAAACGGCACAACGCGGTGTGGATTGAAGTGTGGGATACAGGACGAGGGATTCCGCAGGAAAAAATGGGGGAAATCTTTAACGAATTTGTGCAGATCAAGGAAGAGGACAGCGAAACGAACAAAGGTGTCGGCTTGGGATTATTTATCGTCAAACGCCTGGCTCAGTTGCTGGATCATTCCATTATCGTCACCAGTAAACTGCGGCGCGGCACTATGTTTCGCGTTGTAGCGCCCAGTCAGGCTCAATTGAATATAACGGTGCCCGAAATTCCCCAGGTCGCTGTCCCCCCGCCCGGCATCGCCTCCGTAACCATGCTCACCCCAGCACTCGCGCAGAAAATCCTCCTGCTCGACGACGACGACGAAGTGCGCCATGCCATGGAAAAACTACTGGAGAGCTGGCATTGCCAAGTAAGTGCCTGGGCACGATTGGAAGATATGGAAGCTGACATTTCGCAGGAGACTGTTGCCGATCTGATGATCTCCGATTTTCAGCTCGACACTGATACGAACGGAATTCAGGCAATTGAAACCGCGCGCCGGCGCCTCGACCGCAAACTTCCCGCCCTTCTCATCACCGGCACTCAAGATCCCGAATTATTAAAACGCATCGATGCCAGTGGCATTCCATGTTTACGTAAACCCGTGCGCCCGGCGAAATTGCGCGCATTGTTACAAGCGCTGGCGAATCCGACGGACAGCTAAGCGACTTTTCTCTTGGGATTCGGCGAGGCAAACGGAAGATGATTACCGGCTAATAAGCAGATCATCTGGACCGGGTTCAGTCCAACAATCCGCGATCTTTGGCAAGAAACACTGCCTGGGTTCTACTGCTGGCGGCGAGTTCTCTTAGGATTGCCGCCACGTGAACTTTTACTGTGCTTGGCGACATGTGCAGCTGCCGGGCTATCTCTTTATTGGACAGGCCGTTTTTCATTTGCTGGAGCACGTCCATTTGGCGCTGAGTGAGCTGAATCCTCCCGGCTGGAGAGGAATGAAAAGATGGGGCGGAGGTGGTGCCGCCGGGAGCGCTCATCGCTTCCGGTGGAATATACAGCCCGCCGTTGAGCACCAGTTGCACCGCCGACAACATCACGTCTGGAGTGGATGTCTTAGGGATAAAACCACTCGCTTGTTCTTTCAATGCCTGCTGGATCAAAGCAGAGTCGATATGGGCGGAGAGCAAAATCACCGGTAGCTCCGGGCGAGCGCCTTTGAGCGCTCGCAACACCTCGATGCCATTGGAATCCGGCAGAGTGTAATCCAGTAAAACCAAGTCAATCGCCGGCTTCTCAGCGGCCGTTTTGAGCGCTGCGGCAGCGGTACCCACTTCCAGCACCGCCGCGTCTCCCGACATTTTCTGTAGCAACACTACTAAGCCTGCGCGAAACAGAGCGTGGTCGTCCACCAACAGGAATGTGAAGTTGTCATCCATAAATCGAATTGTTTTGCCTTGAAGGAACGGACATGGCGAATATCCACATATAACGCTGTGAACGTTTCCGCCGAGCATTACGAACCTATTAACTATGGCCCAGTCGTCGGAATAAGCAACTTTAGGCAGGTTGTTACCAGAACCAAAGATGTTCAAAAAATAGACTAGACTAAAAATAAGGAATAGCGCGCCACCAGGACATCTCCGGCTCCGAGGTTAGTAACATGCCCATTGCCGACATCATGACCCGCAAGCTGATTACTGTCTCTCCAGAGCTTTCTATCGGCGAACTCCAACCCATGTTCAAACAGTTCCGCATCCATCACCTACTGGTGGTGGACGACGGACACTTGCTCGGCGTCATATCGGACCGGGATGTATTGCGCAACGTCAGTCCGTTTGTGCATACCACCGCGGAAGAGAAAAAAGATAGCTTTACCCTAACCCGCAAGGCACATCAGATCATGTCGACAAAACTGGTGACGGTGGAATCAAAGATGGGGATCCGCGATGCTTGTGATCAATTGCTGAAAGGCGGCGTAAGCCTGCTGCCTGTGGTCGATAACGGCAAACTGGTGGGTGTGGTGAGTTGGAAGGACATTTTGCGCTATTTCATCCAGTGAAGGCGGACCCGGCATCCATGCCGGGGCGGGAATATTAAACAGTGACCGGCGCGGCGACTGCCGGTTGCGTATGTCGATGGTCTTTGGCGATCAACATGTAAATGGCAGGAATCACGAACAGCGTGAACAAGGTTCCAATCGCCATTCCACCCACCAGTACCAGACCAATAGAGTTACGCGCCTCCGCACCGGCCCCAGTAACCAATACCAGAGGGAAATGGCCTGCTACCGTAGCCAGAGTTGTCATCAGGATCGGTCGCAGGCGTGTTAGTGATGCCTCGCGCACGGCCTCCAATTTGGCCCGGCCCTCCTCCTGAAGCTTGTTGGCGAACTCCACCACCAGAATGCCGTTTTTGGCAATTAAGCCGATCAGCGTTACCAAACCTACCTGCGAATAAATATTCAGCGTGGTCGTCCACCCATCCGTCCAATACTGCATTTGCGGGTTGGGCATTTTCAGGAATGTAAACACCAGCGCGCCGAACATCGCCAGAGGCACTGAGCCGAGCAGAATCACAAACGGATCGCGGAAGCTGTTGAACTGGGCNNCGCCGCAGCTGCCGCGACTCGCCGGTGTAGTCGATCATGTAACCCTGGGGCAGAATTTTTGCCGCCTCGTCCTCAAGAAGACGCAACGCGTCATCCAGCGGCTGAATGGCCACGCCACTGAGCTTGACCGCATTCAATTGTTGAAACCGATTTAACGAGCGCGGCACCGTGCGTTGCTGAATTTCCGCAATCGTGCTCAGCGACACCAGCTTGCCTTCGGGGCCGGTGACATAAATGTCTTCCAACTGATCGGGGTTGAGCCGGTCAACCCGCTTGATCTGTGGCACTACCCGATAGCTGCGACCTCCAATATTGAAGCGGTTGACGTAACCGCCCCCAAGCATCACCCCGAGATCCGCGCCCACCTGCTGCATATCCAGGCCGAGGTCTGCCACTTTGTCACGGTCGATAACAACCTGCGCTTCCGGTAAATCGACCCGTGTGTCGATTTGCGGCGGGAAGGCGAACATGCCGCTCTGCATGGCCTTCATCTGCAACTGCTCGGCGAACTTGAGAATCTCCTCCGGCTCGGCGGTGGACGCGATGACAAATTCCACCGGGAAGTCACCGCCACCCGGTAGCGCCGGCGGTGTAACAGGAAACATATTGATCCCGGGAATGGCGCCGAGACGCTCGGTCGCCTCCGGCATCAAATCAAACACCGTGCGTTCGCGTTCGCCCCACGGCTTCAACACCATGCCGCCAAAACCGCTGTTGGGAAACGTCAATTGGAAGGTAAATTCGGTTTCCGGGAAGCCCATAAACACCCGGTTAGCCTCGGCCGCGTAGATACTGGCCTGCTCCATGGAAGAACTGGATGACCCTTCCACGATGCCAAAGATAACGCCCTGATCTTCGGTCGGGGCGAGCTCTTTGACAGACATCTGGAACATGGGGATGGTCAGCAGCGTAATAACACCCCAGACGACATAAACCGGGATGCGGTTGCGCAGCGTGGCGTCGAGTATCCGGCTATAGCCGTTTCGGATGCGGTCAAACGTGCGCGCCACCACCGCAGCAAAACCGTGGCTTTCGATATCCGGGGTCAGCATTTTCGCCGACATCATTGGCGACAACGTTAGCGCCACAATACCGGAGATGGTGACCGCGCCCGCCAGCGTAAACGCAAATTCTCGGAACAGGGAGCCAGTCAATCCGCCTTGCAATCCGATGGGCAAATACACCGCCACTAACGTGGCCGTCATCGCGATCACGGGACCCACCAGCTCACGCGCGCCCAATAGCGCCGCCTCTACCGGGGTTTTACCCTCGCTGATGTGGCGCTCAACGTTTTCCACCACCACGATCGCGTCATCCACCACCAACCCCACGGATAATACAATCGCCAGCAGCGTAAGCAGATTGAGGCTGAAGCCAAATAGCTGCATTAAAAATACGGCACCGATAAGGGATACAGGAATGGCAATCACCGGAATAATGACGGAGCGCACAGAACCCAAAAACAGGAAGATCACACCGATAACAATCAATAAGGTCTCGGTCATGGTTTTCAGAACTTCATGAATCGAGCTTTCAATATAAGCCGTGGCGTCATAGGCAATGACACCCTCAAGTCCCCGCGGCAGGGAGGCTTTCATCGCATCCATTTCTTCGCGGACCAATTCCATCACATCCAGAGAGTTGGCATTGGGCAATGGCCAGATGCCCATGAAAACGGCGGTTTTCCCTGAATAACGCACTTCGCTGTCGTAGGATTCCGAACCCAACACCACATCGGCCACATCCCGCAGACGAATAAGAGCGCCGTTCTCAGAACGCACAACCAGATCTTGGAATTCCGAGACTTTGGACAGATCTGTATTGGCGGACAGATTGACCTGCATATAGCTACCCTTGGTCTTGCCCAAGGCAGCCAGATAATTATTGGCGGCGAGCGCTTGCCGGATTTGCACAGGGGTCACATTCAATGCCGCCATACGCTCCGGCTTCAGCCAAATGCGCATCGCAAAGGTGCGAGCACCGAGGACATCGGCCCGCTGCACACCTTCCAAAGCGGACAGTCGTGGCTGCACCACGCGACTAAGGAAGTCAGTTATTTGGTTATCTTCGAGAATATCGGAACTGAAGCTGAGGTAGGCAGCTGCGAAGGCACTGTCGGCACTCTCCACATTAATCACCGGCACTTCGGCTTCCGGTGGCAGATCGCCGCGCACCTGATTGATTTTGGCGGTGATCTCCGAAAGCGCCTTGATCGGATCGTAATTCAGCTCCAGGCGCACTTGAATGTTCGACAGACCCTGAGAGCTTTGCGACTGGATATAGTCGATGCCGTCCGCTCCCGCAATGGCGCGCTCCATTGGGGTGGTGATGAAACCGCGAACCAACTCAGCGCTGGCGCCGATATAGGCCGTGCTCACCGTGATCACCGCGTTGTCATTACGCGGGTATTGGCGAATAGTCAAAGAGGAAATCGCCTGCAGACCGGCGATCACAATGAGGAGATTTACCACGATCGCCAGCACCGGGCGGCGAACGAAAATATCGGTGAAGGATTTCATAGTCGTGCTTTACCGGAAGTAAAAGAAGCGCAAAGCGGCGCTAGGCGCCGCCGCTATATCAGGAATCTTTGGGTGTTGGCGTAACAGAGAAACTGGGTTTGATCTCATTATTCACGGCGACAGGCGCACCATTCTGAAGTTTGAACACACCCGAAACCACCACCGTCTGATCATCCTCAACACCTTTGGTAATCGCCACAAAGTCGCCCATGGTGCGACCCAGTTGAACGAACTGCTGGCGAGCGACCAGATGTTTTTCACCAGATTCTTTGGTTTCCTCCTCGACGACGAACACGGAATCTCCGTACGTCGCATAGGCGACCGCAGTAATGGGAACTGCGATTACCGGCTCCTGGGTAGGTAACACCACTTTCACCGAACCGAACATGCCGGGCAGCAGCTTCTTGTCGGGGTTCTCCACCGTAGCCTGCACACGAACATTGCGTGTTGCGGGATCCACTTCCGGATCTATAGCAGTGATGATGCCGGTAAAATCGCGATCGGGAACCGCGTCGGTTTTCATGCGCACAGGCAGGCCGGGTTCGATGGATGCAAGACTTTGTTGCGGCAAGGAAAAATTCAGGAACATAGCGTCCACCGCCTGTAGAGATACGATAGGTGTGCCGCTGGCCAGATCCTGTCCAACGTTCACCAAACGAATGCCCAGTTGGCCACTAAAAGGTGCTTTGATGGTTTTTTTCGCGATGCTGGTACGAATGGTATCAGCCTGAGCCTGAGCTTCTTTGATTCGGGCTTCCGCCGTGTCCAGGTCCGCCTTGGAGGAAGCGCGCTTGGTGTAAAGTTCGCGCACACGCTCGACATTAAGCCGCGCCAGTTCCACATTTGCCTCTGCAGCCCGCAACTGCGCCGTTTCTGAGGTAATGTCCTGCTGAATCAGCGGCGCGCCTTTTTCGACGCGGCTGCCTGGAGTAAAAAATACGTCTGTGATGCGTCCCGGAATATCGGCGGAAATCACCACCCCCTGAACCGCTTCCAGCGAAGCTACCGCATCAATCACCACTTCCCAAGTTTGTTTTTCTACCTTGTGAGTCGCAACCGTCGCGGGCGGAGGCGTCATAGTTGAGGCCGCAGAGATCAGATCACGGATCTGAATTGCTTTTATGCCGCCGAGAAGGCCGACCAACGCAAATAACGCGAGCAGAGTGAAAGCTACATTCTTGATCATGGTACGACTACCGCTAACTGTGGAGATCGAGTCCGGCTCTTACCGGACGGTAAACCGCAAATTGGGAAAGGATGCACTCAGGTGATGACAGCCGGATAACAACGCCGACATAAAACTCGCGGCGAATGCTACGGTATCAATCAATTTCCAGATGAAAAAAAATGTAACCTGCGCGCGATCACCGCTGGCTACATTCGTTCAGCGGTCCGACACAAGGTGTTCCGGGGAGGGAAGATCTGCTTAGTCCGTTGAAGTCGGCGAAGAATATAAACCCTAATTCGGGGCGGAGCAATACACAAACCGACTAGTTTGTCTTTTTGTTCAGAGCAGACGAGCACGCCTCGTCTGCTTGCGGTCTCACCAGCTTACGCCACTGCTCGCGTCGGAACAGCTTCGGGCTCACTGGCTTCTATCCTTGCAGCCAATTTAGCTACATGCTCTTGCTCATGAGCCATGATTTCTGCCAACAACTCACCCGTCACCGGGTCACGTCCAGCGACAAACCGAATCATTTCCCGATAAATATCCACAGCAATACGCTCGCCGATCAAATCCTCCTTCCATATATCGAGAGGTTCCGCTGTGCTGGTGTAATCGCTGTATCCCCGCTGCCCAAGAATGGGTGGATTAAAATCCGCGTAGCCGCCCAACTCCGCTATACGCCCGGCGATCTTATCTACATGCGCCTGCTCTTCATTCACATGATCCAGCAGCTCGGAATCTGCCAACTTCACCAAATCTCCCGGCGGCGCAAATCCCTGGCCTGAATAGTAATGAGCTTTGTAGCGCATTACGCAAATCAATTCCGTTGCCAACGCTTCATTAAGCAAGTCGATCACAGCCTGAGAATGCTCAGCGCCGTGTGACGCCGAACAACCGATCATGTAACGCCTGGCGCGGGCGCGCCTGGAGCTCATGTCATCGATAAATGCAGTGTTTAACATGGTTACCCCCATTTTAAAGGCGCGATAACATTCGCGCCTTTATGGATTCGGCCAACCAAACCCGAGCTGATGAATTGGGTCTGTTGACCACTTATCTGTTGACCACTTAAGTGACGGCTTACGTAACGGCGTCGCAATAGTGTTATTACACTTTCAACATCGAGCTCGTTAATGTGCAGTTAGCATCAACAGCCCAATAAATCATTCCGTCTTGTCTTGTCCGCTTTGGCTCCATTCAAAAAATGCTTGCCAAATATCTGGAATGCACTCGATACACCTCGGTCGCACGGACGCGAAAATGATGAGTGCAGCATCCATGCCACCCAACACAGACTTTAACCATCCTCAGAAGCGCCTTTNNTAACCATCAATAAAAGGGCTATGAGCCTATCGATACGCAGCCAGATTTACATTAATTGCAGCGATTTTTGCAAAAAGGAGAGCATCGTTCTCGCCTCAACGCGCGGGGCGGCTTACAAACCCTTATAAACGAAACGAAAAATGCGGATGGCACAAAAGCAGCTATAGGGGCATCACTTATAACTTGAGCGGAACCCTTATGGACCAGCCACTAACCGAGGCATCAACTGCACCCAACGAAATGGTGCCAAAGTCACCTATGGCGCTGCGCATTCTTACCATTGTTGTTGTCATCACTATTATTTATTTCGCCAAGATGATCCTGTTACCAATCTTAGTTGCAGGCTTTATTGCGCTTTTTGCTTCACCTCTGGTACGCACTTTGGAAGGATTCCGCATCCCAAAACCCGCGGCCAGCCTTTTATTGGAGGCTGCATTAATCGGTGTCTTAATTTACGTATTCTCACTGCTATTTGAACCGGCCATGCGCTGGCTGGAAACTGCGCCCGTAATTGGCGACCGGCTCGCAGACGGAGTAAAAGAAGTATCTGACAGCCTCGGTGTCGGTAAAAAAACNNCTGGCCTCCATGTTTGCACAAACCACCATTCTGCTTACCATCCAGACATTCGCAGTCATCATCATGATTTATTTTTTTCTCGTATATGGCGATGACTTGATGAGGAACATCGTAAAAGCCCAACAAACATTTTCCGATAAAAAAATGACCGTCATAATGTTCCAGGTCATTCGAGACGATGTATCCATGTACATTATGTGGGTCTCGCTCATCAATGTCGGATTAGGATTGTGCACTGCAGGTGCGCTTGCGCTTTTTGGCATCGAAGATGCCCTTTTATGGGGAGCACTTGCCACCATACTTAATTACGCGCCATACGTGGGACCGCTTATTCTCACCGCTATCCTGACCGCGATTGGATTTGCTGAACAAGAACCCTTGTTTCGGGTATTGCTTGCGCCGTCAATTTTTCTTGTTCTAAATTTAATTGAAAGCCAATTCGTCACACCGACTGTTTTGGGCAGGCGATTCAACATCAATCCACTTCTTGTTGTGCTCTGGATGTTTATCTGGGGTTGGCTATGGGGCGTTGGCGGTATGTTACTCGCGATCCCGCTTTTGATGTGTATCAAACTGGCGTTATTGCATCTACGGTTAATTGGCGATTGGGTTGAAATATTTAACGGCTGCCCGTATGAAGATTCGGGACCAAGCTGTAAGAAGAGTGGATTTCTTGCAAAGTTTACAAAAACACGCACGGAAACGACCGCCCCAAGAGGTTAAATACCATGATAACTATCAACACACCGAGATAATTACCACTGGCATGAAATTTGTCTTCATAGCCCTGCGCAACCGGCCTGAGTGATGAATATGAATTTCAGGCCTCATGAATCCAAACCGACGAAAAACAGGAATGTCTTATGAATATTCAACAACCTACCACTGGTGCCCGTCCACAATTCGAATCCGACAAAATTGTTAATGGCACGCAGCAAGAGCGTGTACGTTCTTCCGAGCAGAACATGAGTGAGCAAGCCGCACGTATCGGCGAAGCACTTGAACAAATGAAAAAAGCGTCTTCCAGTATCTACGATGCTGTTGCCTGCTTTGGCTTGGCCTCCGGTGACATTGCTAAAATGAAATTCAGTGAAGGCAAACGCAAAGCCTGGGAACTCGAAGAAAAAGCAGAGCACAAGATGGCTGAAAAACCGCTGCTCTATGTTGGTGCTGCCTTCGCCCTTGGCTGGTTGTTTTCTCGCGTAACACGTTAATAACCGAATGAATTATGGAAGATAGGAAAACAACAGGGACGTATCAAATATATGCAAACGTCAGCGAGACCTATCATGACCGCAGGTACAACAACCGAAGCAGGCACAACAACCAACACATCTGAACAACAGGAAATTCCGACGAGTGGTAACGCGACGGAATCTCCCTCGCTGTTGATGCTCGCCAGCGATGCCATGACGGTGGCGAAAAGTTTTGCCGAACTCGCTGCTCTTGAGCTTCGCTTGGCTGTGCAATCGCTACCAAAGATTTTGGGGCTGCTGATCGTCGCATTCTTGTTGTCGCTATTTGCTTGGCTGTCGTTCTCGGCTGCCGTTGGTTGGCTCGCTTACAGCTGGCTGGGATCTGCTGGTTGGGGAATCGCTGGTTTTTTATTGCTGCAAGTCATAGCCCTGATTGCCTGTCGCTTTATGATATCCGCGTATATGCATCGCGCATCTTTGCCACACACCCGTAACTTCTTCAAAAACGTACAAGAGAATTTTCGTGACGCTGCTCGCTAAAATCAATCTTCACCACGTGCGCTTAAATGGTGAATACGCTCGAATGCAAATGCACTGGCAAGCGCACCCTTTGCACAAATTCCGCTATAAAAAGGCGCTTTTCATAGGCTCCGGCGCCTTATTGGTTTGGCTGTCGCGCTACCCTGCCGTCCGCAGAGTTTACTTATTGATCAACCTTGTCACCTAACCCCCATTCAATTAAAGTACCGGGCGCCACAACCTCCTCTCATCCGCTAATGTGCGAGGGTCGTGTTGGATCGATTCTTGTTTCGTGCCGTTTAGAGGCAAAGACGATCGAAGCCAATGGAACTTTGCCATGCCACGCAGGCCCCACTGCTAAGTCTCGCAAAGTTATCTGGCTCTGGTGGCGAAAGCCTAGGGTTGAGAATTGACGCCTTACCCCCACAATGCCTTTCGTAGTTAGCGGTCACTGGACTGGCCCTTTTCGTTGCTGTACCTGCGTTAGTTGCCGTATTTATATGGCTGGAGGTACATGTTTATATGGATATGGCTGGAAGTGGGCGTTATGTCTGGCGGCATACCAATGCAGGATTGGGATTGTTCCGCGCCACCTTCTGTTGAGTCGGGCTTGTAACAACACCCTAAGGTTGGCGAGCTCGCCAAATACCTAGGCATCGAGGTCTGATCAGGTAAAAGATGACAACAGGATGCATATGTTGCCTAAATAGCGGAATTGCCCGCAAACCTGCCTGAAGATGCCTAACCTAAAATTTACGGACGTGCCGGCACCTGTGCCGAACTCCTTGTGCAAAGTAGCCACAGTGAACCTGGCGGGCTGCATGAAGCGAACGTTTGATAGAGGAATCGTTGGTGGCGAATATTCTCCTGGTCGATGACGACACTAAGTTTTTGAACGCTACAACAGACCTGCTGCAGATGCTGGGGCATACGGTCACGGGCGCCAGTTCGGTGGAAGAAGCTAAGTCCATGGCGGTAGCGCGAAACTACACACATGCCATTCTTGATCTGATTCTGCCGGACGGCAGCGGTCTCCATGTGCTTGATGCACTCAATGCGGAAAACCACAATCTCCAGGTGGCGCTGGTAACAGGTCACGCGTCCATCAAATCGTTTGTCATGAATTTGTATGGCCCCAACATCAAATACTTGATCAAACCGATTGATCTCGAACAATTGAATGCCTTTCTCGCCAGCGCCGATAGTGCCGCTCCCAGTGGCTATGACAGCGGTATCAAAAAACATTTCGGGCACCTCGTGGGCGAATCCGCTGTTATGCAGAAGCTTTATGAGATGATCGACCGAGTGGCGACGACACAAGCCAATGTAATGCTGATTGGCGAAAGCGGCGCAGGTAAAGAGGAAGTAGCAGCGTCCATTCACGTTGCCAGCCAGCCGCGCGGTAGCTTTGTGCCGATCAACTGTGGCGCGTTCAGCACCGAGTTGATTAANNTATTTCTGGATGAAATCACAGAGATGCCGATAGATCTGCAGCCAAACCTGCTGCGCGTATTGGAATCACGCAAAGTTACGCGTCTGGGCGGTACCAGCGCATTGGACGTGAACTGTCGGGTAGTATCCGCCACCAACAGGCCGGAACATGAAATTGCGCGGGACAAGAAGTTACGCGAAGACTTGTACTTCCGCTTGGCGGTGTTTCCTATTCATATTCCACCATTGCGCATGCGGAAAGACGACATTCCTCTGCTGGTGGATCATTTTTTAAGTGACCTCAATCTTCAGTACAGCGCCAAAATTGCCGTCCGCGAAGAAGACCTGAGTCGCCTTTGTCAATACGATTGGCCAGGTAATGTGCGAGAACTCCGACACTGCCTCCACCGCGCTTACATCATGGCTGACCAGGCTACCGGGAAAATCCGTCTGCCAGAACGCATCCAGTCTCCGTTCTCCCGTTTGGAGACCACTCAAAATAATGGCATACATTTTGGAAAGACAGTCGAAGATGTGGAGAAGGAGCTAATCCAAACCACACTTGAACACCTCGATGGCGACAAGAAAAAAGCGGCGGAAATGCTGGGGATCAGTTTAAAAACCCTATATAACCGGTTGAACAGTTATACAAATACGGTTGTGGAGTAAAGCGTTCGCCAAAGGGATGACCCTCTCGCTATCAAGACCTCAGTCGTCCCATTTGCATTACATGACGGAGAAAATATGAAACGCTCCACCAGCGCGCTCATTCACGATATTCGCAATCCGCTGAACACAATTTCCATTAATGCTGAACTCGGCAAGCTGACATTGCTGAAAAACGGCGATATCACAAAAGCTATTCAGATTTTTGAAACGATTCTCGCCGAGTGCCAACTGTGCAGCAAACGAATTACCGAATTGAAAGACAGTTTGCAGGACGATGAATCCGCCGAAAATATATTGAAGGAAGATCGAGGCTAAAAGTCAGGATTTAATGGCAGGGAGCCATACTCTATTTCTTATATTCATTAAGTTATTACATTTATCTACCGCTCTAAACCGCTCTAAGACAGCCTGTCTTAGCCCATTTTGTCCTGTGGCGCTCCTTCACCATTCAACGACATGGCTAAACCCTCAAAGGTGTTGCTAAAAAGTAATGTCTGTAGTCTGAATCACCGAAACTAAAACCGTAAACACCCGCCGATTTTGTCGCCTGCGCCCTCATCGATGCACAGGCAACAAAGCTTAAAAAAAGCCTAACAAGCTGCTACGGTAAACCGGCCCTGATGGTAAAAAGTCTGCTCTTCAGGCGCAAATCTCAGTTCTTTCAGCGCACCTTGGATCACCACGGCATCATTCAATGCTCTGTGGAGAGGTAATGCCAACCTGGAAGCGACACGAGATTTAACTCGTTGATAGCGAGCTTGTTGCTCATCATCGAGCAAATACTCGATGGCACTGCAACGTGCCAGAGCAGGCATCTTAGCCGCGTTAAACAGCGCCTGAAACCAATGGCAATCATGCACCCAGCAATCACTATAGAGCGTCATGCCGTTGCAAATAGCGTTAATGTCGCGGCAAATCTCCTGGACAGGACGTCCCTCTTTTAATAAATAAGGTCGAGAAATACCGTGAATGTCTTGTGCGCTCTTGTCCCAATGTAACCAATTAGCTTCCGGTCGCACCAAAGACTGATACCGGGTGCCGTCTGGGAGCACTATGCCTATTTCGATGGGATAGCTCTCTCGACCAAAACCCGAAGCTTCGATATCAATAACCGCTACATCCCTCGCCGCTTTTCTCATTAACGTTTTCATACCACACCAAATCGGAAGTCTAAAATTTGTTAGGACCTGAAAAGCAATCGTCGTGCCATCTCGCCGCAACCAAACGACCCGCGTCCGGCAAACAACGACCAGCCTTCCGCAAACAATAAAAAACAGCGTTGCGCCTCATGTCTTATACAGCTGTTTAATATTTTTCGTCGTAGAGGCCAGACGATGAACCAAAACTACCGGAGCTAGATTGCAAATCCATGTAAGTTTTGACGGCGAAGGTTGTAATTCCTGCATGAGCCGCATGTAACTTCTTATT
>DJFQ01000223.1:20139-20371 GCA_002432095.1 Marinagarivorans sp. UBA5868
CCGCAAAGAGAACTTCGCTTTCATCCACCATTAGGAGATAACTATGTTAAAAGCACATGTATTTGCACTGTTACTGGCTGTATTTGGGGTTACTGCTCTTTCCGGCTGCGACAATGACGGCCCAATGG
Organism: Marinagarivorans sp. UBA5868; assembly: GCA_002432095.1. Taxonomy (GTDB): domain Bacteria; phylum Pseudomonadota; class Gammaproteobacteria; order Pseudomonadales; family Cellvibrionaceae; genus UBA5868. The sequence continues at coordinate 20,268 of DJFQ01000223.1, forward strand.
AAAATGCGGGAGAGCGCGCCGATGACGCGTACGAAAATACCAAAGACAGTGTTGAAGACGCCGCAGATGATGCTGGCGACGCCATTGATGACGCAACTGACTAA
>DJFQ01000066.1:0-2630 GCA_002432095.1 Marinagarivorans sp. UBA5868
GCTGGCTTCGGTGATCTGGGTGATTAGATGGAATTTGGCGGTTTTGCCTTGGTAGCTTTTGCCCCAGCTAATCTGCGCAGATTCACCCCGATTATTAGTCGCCGAGACGGGATAGGAGTGGACGGCGGAGGAAGTGCTGTAGACAGAGTCGGTAGCCAAGTCCTGATATGCCAACTGGATAAAAGCACCTTCGCTGTTGGTGACTCTATCCAAGCGGTTCTGACTATCGTAGGTCAGAACCAGAATATCCTGAGGTGAGCGCTCCAGTTTTATTAGGCGGCCATTTTCATCAAATTTTCTGACTTCGCGGTTTTTGCGATTGGTAAGCTTATAGCCAGAAAATGTTTCATCGCCTGAGGGTAGTGTCTCCAATATAAGATATGGATAAGTCGCGCTGCCGCCTAGCCCACTGAAGATAATTTCTTCACCTTTCGCCGGTTGATAAAGGTATTGGCTTCCTTGCACCAGCAATACCTCATCAAAGTTATGGCGCCAATATTGGTCGACACTGCCGTAGTGCTGGGACGCTTGGTAGACAGCGCTGTCCATGGGAACGCCACGATTGGTGTACGAGACTTGATATTCCGAAGCCGTCATTGGCGGCTTGGTGGCCGCAAGGTAACGATCACCGTTGACCACGGCAATTTTGGAAGCGACCGGAGATTTTTCTTGATTGCGCTGGTTGTTGAAGTAATAGGTTAATGAAAATGGATAGCGTACGCCGCTGCTTAATACGGGCTCAGAGCGGTATTTACGGCCTTCGATAAAGTCGATGGGGAATTTGCCTTGGGTTTTGCAGTTTTGTTCTTCGGGCGGAGGGATGCAGCGTTCGCTAGTGGGATCCCAGGTTTCGCTGGTGGTGCAGTAGGCTTCGCACAGATTAAACAAGATATTGAATTCAAAGCCAGAAGAACACTTCTCACGGTTTTGGCAGGAATCAGGCGTACAATTGAACTTAGGTAGCCTACCTCCAAAGGCACCCGGTTCGCTCTCGTATTCATAAGGATAACTTGGAGGATGACACCAATTGGTGGAAATGCAGTAATTATCATTGCCTGCATTAATCGTGGACCCGGAATAGTTGAAACCGCAGTTTTTATTCGAGTAATTTATTTCAACCCACCGTTTGAGAAGCGCCTCACACGCCGCGTCGGTCTCCTCAATATCGAAATATTTCCATACACTGTTATTGCCGCCACCCGCAACAACAATTCCCCACTTTTGATTCTCCCCTAAAACAGCAGGAGGACAAGCGACGGTTCCGCCCAGTTGTTGGCAGTCATACGGCCCCAGAGCTAATACGTCCAGGCATGCAGCGACATAAATAATTTTTAGGAAAAGAACTCGAATAAGCATTCAACACTCCTTGTAACTCGAGAAAGTCCTATAGATGCATAGTGAAGATAGCGAATAATATCAGCTGATTTACGCAATACAACCTTTGTCATCAAAGCTTCTAAAAACTGGCGCCTCACTCTTCATCAGTGCACCAACTCCTAGCGTTCTGAACGCTTCAGCTCACACCAAACACAACCACCCCTCCAAATCCTCATCGTTCCAGCGCGACACTAAGTCCATGGCGTCGTCCACGACCTTTAAATAGACATCAATAATTTCTGTCGCTAATTTAAAAAGGTTGTGGCTGTTGGTGGTGATGGTCATGCCGGAGAGGACGTCGGATTCGACGGTGTTGAGCAGAAACATTAATTTCAGCTCGTAGGTTTTAATCATGGATAAAGATGGCAGCGCGCCGGTGAGGACGGATTCCAGTCGCTCGGTTTGGTGACGGAGTTTTTCGTTGGAGGAGCGGGCAGTGGAGATGGCGTAGCGTAATTTGCGGTCGTGGTGATAATCACAAAATCCTTTCGCTGCAGCGTAAGTGGACAAAGCGCGAATACGCCCGACCTGTTCTGCCATGGTGGTGACTTGGCGCGCGGCAAAATTCAGCAATTCGATTTGTTTGAACATTTTTGGATAGCCGGAGGCATCTTCGCCCGGCAGGTCCAACCCGGCTTCTGCCGCAACCAACACAGAGACGGGCCGTTCCAATAATTTCGCAAGGGCGGCAATCATGACCTGCAGCTGCTCAATAAAATGAGAGTGCAGTTCGAAATTGTCGATAACGTCGTCGCCTTGCCAATCGGCGCGAATGGTGTGCCAGGCATTGTGCAAATTTTCCTTGTCGCGTGCGGAGAGCAAACCGGTTTGTGCGGCAAATACCTCCAGCGATGCCAGACGCCGCTCTACTTGGTGCTGGAGAACATTGAAATCACCCTGAAAAAGAGTACTGCCTGCCAGCAGCGCCATGCTCATACCCCGGTGCCGTTGTACGGCTTTGGTCATCTGGTTGAGCTGCTTAATCAGAGAAAGAGCATCCTGGCGCTGACGGTAGGTGGCACAGAATGCCTCGAAGTCGGCAAACCTGACGCCTGTGTTTGGTGCTTCCAGTGAAGTGAGCTGTTCAATCATGGTGCAAAGATGTGATTGCCGGGCGCGGCAAGGCTCCAAATAAGGGATATTGTTGTTCTGAATGAACTGTCCTACGCAATGCGTGTGCCACTCGACGAAACCAATAAACAACGGCGGGCGCACAAATATTGTGGCCGCCACGGGTGCCTTTGCCGGTTTCA
>DJFQ01000066.1:2726-4258 GCA_002432095.1 Marinagarivorans sp. UBA5868
CCAAGGAGAAGTTCTACTGCCTGGCCATGTTCCCCTACCCCAGCGGCCGCCTGCATATGGGGCATGTACGCAATTACACCATCACTGACGTGATTTCCCGCTATCAGCGCATGCAAGGCAAAAATGTGCTGCATCCCATGGGTTGGGATGCCTTTGGTCTGCCGGCGGAAAACGCCGCCATTAAAAACAATACCGCCCCGGCCAAGTGGACCTATTCCAATACGGATTACATGCGCAAGCAGTTGAAGGACTTGGGCTTCGGTTTTGACTGGTCCCGCGAGGTCACCACCTGCAAACCAGATTACTACCGTTGGGAGCAGTGGTTTTTTACCCGGCTTTATGAAAAAGGCTTGGCCTATAAAAAAGTATCCTCCGTGAATTGGTGTCCGAAGGACGAAACTGTTCTCGCCAATGAGCAAGTGGAAAACGGCTGCTGCTGGCGCTGCGACACGCCGGTAGAGCGCAAGGAAATTCCCCAGTGGTTTATCCGCATCACNNAAAACCATGCAGCGCAACTGGATTGGCAAAAGCCACGGTGTGGAGATGCGTTTTGATCTCGCCCAATCATTGGCTGCGCATAATGCCTTTGAGGTCTACACCACTCGTCCCGACACCTTGATGGGTGTCACCTACGTCAGCCTCGCCGCCCAACATCCAATAGCGCTGCATCTGGCAAAAGACAATGCCGAATTGGCTGCGTTTATTGAATCCTGCAAGGTGCAATCCGTCGCCGAGGCGGATATGGCGAATATGGAAAAACGCGGCATAGATACCGGCATCAAAGCGCGCCATCCCATCACCGGCGAAGAGGTGGCCGTGTGGGTCGCCAATTATGTGTTGATGGATTACGGCTCTGGCGCGGTGATGGCTGTACCCGCTCACGATCAACGCGACTATGAATTCGCCAAGAAGTACGGTCTCGCCATCAGACAGGTCATCGCTCCGGCGAATGGCGATGCCATTGACCTCGACGCGGCCGCTTTTACCGATAAAGGTGTACTGGTCAATTCCGGCGAATTCGACGGCCTCGATTTTGATGCCGCATTTACCGCCATTTCCGAAGCGCTGATAAGCGCAGGTAAAGGCCGTGTGACCACCAACTATCGCCTGCGTGATTGGGGTGTTTCCCGCCAGCGTTATTGGGGCGCGCCGATTCCCATTTTCAATCTTCCCAACGGTGGCGAGATTCCTGTACCCGCCCACAAACTTCCTATTTTGTTGCCCGAAGAAGTGGTGATGGACGGCGTTCAGTCGCCTATCAAGGCCGATCCCAGCTGGCGCAAGGATGAATTAAACGGCCAAGTGGTGGAGCGGGAAACTGACACCTTCGACACCTTTATGGAGTCCTCTTGGTATTACGCCCGCTACACCTGTCCCGATGCCAACAGCATGATCGACAGTGCCAAAGCCAATTATTGGCTGCCGGTGGACCAATATGTCGGCGGTATCGAGCACGCTATTTTGCACCTGCTTTACGCGCGCTTTTTCCACAAATTAATGCGTGATGAAGGCCTGGTGAAATGCGACGAGCC
>DJFQ01000066.1:4281-4436 GCA_002432095.1 Marinagarivorans sp. UBA5868
GATCCGCGCCTTTCACCAAATCACCGGCGAGCCTTTGGAATTCGGCGGCGTGATCAAAATGTCGAAATCCAAAATGAATGGTGTCGACCCGGAAACGGTGATTCAGCAGTACGGCGCCGACACCGTCCGTTTGTTCACCATGTTCGCCGCTCCAC
>DJFQ01000105.1:0-19274 GCA_002432095.1 Marinagarivorans sp. UBA5868
ACAAGACACAGTACCGGACCCTTAATTTTTTTAACGCGTTTTTGCACCGCCAAATATTCGAGAATTCGTTCTTTTACTTCTTCAAGGCCATAGTGATCCTCTTCAAGAATTTTCTCGGCCGACATTAAATCGTGACGGACTTTGCTGCGTTTATTCCAGGGAACATTCACCATCCAATCGATATACGAGCGCACCACCGATGCTTCAGCNNGACATCGGTGACATCATTTTCAGTTTATTTAGCTCCGCACGCGTTTTTGCTTCCGCCTCTTTTGGCATTCCAGCATTGGCGATTTTTTTCTCCAACTCTTCAGATTCGCTCGGCTCATCACCCAGCTCACCGAGCTCCCTTTGAATGGCTTTCATTTGTTCGTTTAAATAATATTCGCGNNTTCGCGCTGGCTCTTTTCCATCTGTTTTTTGACGCGCCCACGAATGCGTTTTTCGACTTGAAAAAGATCGGCTTCAGCTTCCATAAGCCCGACCAAATGCTCCACCCGCTCCGACACGTCATAAACTTCGAGAATCTGTTGTTTTTGAGCGAGATCAAGGGACATATGAGCGGCGACGGTATCGGCGAGACGTCCGGGCTCATCTATTCCTGAAATGGATGTCAAAACTTCGGAAGGCACCTTTTTGCTCAAGTTAACATACTGTTCAAATCCGTTCAGAAGGGCCTTGGCAAGCGCCTCAGATTCTCGTGAGTTGGGTTCAGGGCTATCTACAATTTGAACATCCGCTTGAAAGAAAGAATCTCCTTCAATATTACCTATTGTTGCGCGCTCCTTACCCTCTACCAGAACCTTGACTGTGCCATCTGGGAGCTTGAGGATCTGAAGAATCTGGGAAACGGTGCCGACTTCATATAGATCCTCTGCGCTGGGGTCATCGACAGAGGGCGTTTTTTGCGCGACAAGCAATACCTGCTTGTCGTCCGCCATCGCTTTTTCCAGAGCAGCTATCGATTTGCTTCTTCCGACAAACAGTGGGATGACCATGTGCGGGTAAACCACCACATCTCTTAACGGAAGCAGGGGTAAAGTCACTGTGTCAAAGGCTGTTTCTTTATCGCTCATATAACCCTCTTTGTCTGCTTCGAGATGCTTTCAGCTAATTTCACAAACGTAAAAGATTTGGGGCAAAACGTTGAAATGCAAGCCTTAAAATATAAAAGGGCCCTTATGAGCCCTTTCCTTGAAGTACTTCTAAAAACCTATCGCAGCGCTATTAATCATCTGGAATGGCTTTTTGGGTATTTTGCTTTTCATAAACTATAAGCGGAAGAGACTCGCCCCGAATGACCGACGCATCGACAACCACCTTGGCGACATTTCTTTCCGAGGGCAGGCGAAACATAGTATCCAAAAGCACAGATTCCATGATTGAGCGAAGCCCACGAGCACCGGTTTTGCGCTCCATTGCTTTGGTGGCCACCGCGTCGAGCGCATCGTCACGAAAGTCGATTTCCACGCCTTCCATCTCGAAGAGTTTGCGGTACTGCTTGACCAAGGAATTTTTGGGTTCCATGAGAATTGCCATAAGCGCCGGCTTGTCCAGTTCTTCAAGTGTGGCAATCACAGGCAGTCGGCCGACGAACTCGGGGATAAGACCATATTTGATGAGGTCCTCTGTTTCCAGCCCTTTGAGAGTCTGACCAACGTTTTTACTATTCTTACTTTTTACCTCAGCTCCGAATCCAATCCCGCCTTTCTCAGATCGATCTCGAATGATCCTGTCCAAACCAGCGAATGCCCCGCCGCAAATGAATAGGATATTCGATGTGTCAACCTGCAAAAATTCCTGCTGGGGATGTTTCCGCCCGCCTTGGGGAGGAACGGAAGCAACAGTACCCTCAATCAACTTGAGCAGCGCTTGTTGAACACCCTCGCCAGAGACATCTCTCGTAATTGATGGATTATCTGATTTGCGAGAAATCTTATCGATTTCATCAATATAGACGATGCCCTGTTGGGCTTTCTCAACATCGTAGTCGCATTTCTGCAGAAGCTTTTGAATAATGTTTTCAACGTCTTCACCGACATAACCAGCTTCAGTCAAAGTGGTGGCGTCGGCAATGGTGAAGGGAACGTTCAAAAGGCGAGCCAAGGTCTCTGCGAGTAGCGTTTTGCCACTGCCGGTGGGGCCGACCAATAGGATGTTACTCTTCCCGAGCTCAACATCATCTTTAGTCTTTTTCTTGTTGCCCACTCGCAAGCGCTTGTAGTGATTGTATACAGCCACGGCCAAAACCTTTTTGGCATCAACTTGGCCGATGACGTATTCATCAAGTGTGGCGGCAATATCCTTAGGCGTCGGCAGCTTTTCGCCACCCCCTTCCTGGGCACTTTCCTGTATTTCCTCACGAATAATGTCGTTACACAAATCTACACATTCGTCACAAATAAACACAGAAGGTCCAGCGATCAACTTCCGCACTTCGTGCTGACTTTTGCCGCAAAAAGAGCAATAAAGCAGCTTGCCGTTATCGTCACTATCGTTTGTGTGGTCGGTCATCAAACCTCTCCGCCAGTTTGCTTGCTGTCAATTAAACCATAGTTTTCTTGGTCGAAGGCATACAGATAACGCTTAGACCAATTTTCTATAGCTAAACTAAGGCTTATTTGAGTTCTATAAGTCTAAAAGTTTCTATCCCATCAGTTGGGGCAGAATCGGAGAAAACAAATTAACCTTCGGATAGAACGCGCTGCTTCAATACCTCGTCGACTAGGCCGTAGTTTTTGGACTCTTGCGCGCTCATAAAGTTATCGCGCTCCGTATCGCGCATAATTTCCTCAACGCTTCGTCCGGTATGGTGAGCCATTAATTGATTCAGGCGCTCACGAATTTTTAGAATCTCTTGAGCGTGAATATGAATGTCAGTTGCCTGACCCTGCGCACCGCCAGATGGCTGGTGAATCATGGTGCGCGCGTTTGGCAGGCAAAAACGCTTACCTTTTGCGCCGGCCGTCAACAGAAACGCACCCATGCTACATGCCTGACCAATACACATAGTGCTCACGTCTGGCTTAATAAACTGCATAGTGTCGTAAATCGACATGCCGGCTGTGACAGATCCACCTGGCGAGTTTATGTATAGATGAATGTCTTTGTCGGGATTTTCAGCTTCCAAGAACAACAATTGTGCCACCACGAGATTGGCCATGTGGTCTTCAACGGGACCGACGAGAAATATCACTCTTTCTTTCAGCAAACGGGAGTAGATATCGTAAGACCGCTCTCCTCGGGCGGTTTGTTCCACCACGATCGGAACCAGAGCATTCGTTGGTGATGACGCCAAGGAACCAAAAGTATCAAATTTGGACATATTAACTTTTCCTTGAGGATGGATAACTGGCTGATTTTTTGTTTTGGTTATAAGAACTTAAAGAAGAAGATCAGCTTTGAAAGAAAGCTTAACCCTTGTAGGAGAGATATGCCAGTTGCATAAACAGAACTCCGCTGATTTGCAGCGGAGTTAGATAGTTATAGAACAAATTGATTATTTATTCGCCTTGATCGCCGTCGTTTTCAGGCTTGATTAGCTCCTGATACGAGACTTTTTTAGAGGCTACAGAAGCCTTGGCGAGTAAATAGTCGACGACCTGATCTTCCAGCACCGCGGCGCGAGCACCAGAAAGTAGGTCATTGTTGCTGTAATAGTAATTGATAACGCTGTCTGGATCTTCGTAGGTAGCAGCGATGCTCTCAACCAGTTTTCTGACGCGCTCATTATCAACAGTGATTTTCTGCTCACTGACAATTTCGGAGATCAACAATCCAAGCGCAGTGCGTCTTTCCGCGCGTTTGCGGAACAACTCATCAGGGAGCAGCGACCGTACATCCAGTTTCGCGCTGAGCTGGCCATATTGTTGAATCGCTTGCTGACGCAGAACGTCTATCTCTTGTTGAACAAGAGCTTTCGGGGTGTCGATGGTATTGGCATCTAACAGCGCATCCAGAACCTGGGATTTGATTTTCGTCTTTACCATCCGCTCTTTTTCCCGCTCCATATTGTCGCGAACGTCAGAGCGGAATTTCTCCTGCCCACCCTCAGTTACCCCAAAAGATGCGAAAAAGGTGTCATTGAGTTCTGGAAGCTGCTGCTCTGAGACAGAGTTGAGAGTCGCTGTAAATTCAACCGCCGCCCCTTTGAGCGCCTCGACTTGATAATCTTCAGGAAAGGTCAAAGCCAAAACTTTGGTATCGCCGGCGGACATGCCGATAATGCCGTCTTCGAATCCGGGAATCATGCTGCCGGAGCCGAGCTGCAGGGTATAACCTGTAGCGCTGCCACCGTCGAATTCTTCTCCATCGCGTTTTCCGACGAAGTCGATGTTAACGCGATCCCCATTTTGCGCTGAACGTTCGGCAGTCGCCCAACTCGCCTGGCTTTTGCGCAGCGTTTCAATCATCTCATCGATGTCTTGTTCCGAAATATCCGCTTCGTATTGAGTGATCGAAACTCCGTCAATTTCCTTTAATGAAATTTCCGGGAACACTTCAAAGGTTGCGATATATTCCAGGTCTTTGCCTTCGTCAAATTGCTTTGGTTCGATGCGCGGCTGGCCAGCGGGTTTTATGGAATTTTGGCGAACAGCTTCTTGAAAGGAACGATTAATGGTATCGCCCAATACTTCTTGACGAACGCCAGAGCCGAATTTTTGGCGGACGACTTTAAATGGTACTTTCCCTTTGCGGAAGCCGTTGATGCGTACTGATCGCGCAGCTTCCTGGAGTCGCTTGTTTACTTCTTTGTCAATTACATCAGCCGGTACACCAACCGTCAGGCGCCGCTCCAGGCCAGACGTTGTTTCGATGGAAACTTGCATTTTCCGCCTCATCTCTAGTAAGGAAAAGTGTTTGCGGCGACTGTTCGCCTGTAAAAAAGTGGTGCGGTCGGAGAGACTCGAACTCTCACGCCAGGGACACTGGAACCTAAATCCAGCGCGTCTACCAATTCCGCCACGACCGCATTAATTAAAGTAATCTGAGAGAAAGCCAAAATATCTCATTGATGTGCAAGAGAAAACATTATTTTTTTGGCTGCTGCTCCTTTGAGGGGTGGCAATTGTGCCACAGCTGTTACATTCAGGGAAGACCCGTTTCCTGTGAACCTGGTTCCGGCGATTCCAAAGAGGAATCGGAAGTAAGGTGGCCCACCGAGAGCCTACGCACGTCAATGCCCTGAGACCTTAACAATCGAATGACTCCATCATCACCCAGCATGTGACCCACGCCAACCACGACGAATACACTCTCCCCTTCTTCAAAATAATCCATTATCGCTTTTGCCATCTTTACGTTGCGCTGGGTAAACATCTTGTCGAACAGCTGCGTGGTTTCCTCTTGAGTTCGAAAGGGTTCGATAAGGGATTTGTCGAGCATTCCCAAGTCACCTAATACCCAGGCGTCGGCCGCCACCTTGAGATAACCACGGCTGCTTTGGAGGTCAGCCAGTGTTTGGCGTAAAAACCTTTCCTGATCTTCAAAAGCAATACTGCTAAACAGAGCCAACTGAGCGTCGAATGTTTCCAGCTCTTCTACCGGCTTTTTAACGGCTGCTGCACGTTTGAGGAAATACAGATCCAGGCCGAGTTGCTGCCTCAGGTCGGTTTTGCGAATCTCCGCTTCTACCAAGGTCAGGGTCACATACCATGGTTGAAATCGATTAAAAGCTGTTACAGGAATTTGATTTCGGCTCGCCTGTGCGGTGAGTGCAGAATAGGTCTCGGGAGAAATGATGTCTGCAAGACTTTGGTTGTTCGGCAATCCTGCGTGCCGAAAGATGACCTGCTGAGCATCCGCGCCGAGATCAAGTAGGTTGACTTCCACCACAAGTGTGGATGATGCGGTAAAAGCCCGTTCAACAACGTCGGGCAAAGGATAAAAGTCTTGACGACCAAAGTGCATCGAACCGAATAAATACACTTTTGATGTGCCCTTGGTTGCAACCCAAAACGCGGGTGTGCTCGCTGCCTGGATAGCGGAGGACATTACAAATAGGAAAAAAGCCAGAACCGACGCTATCAGTCGGCGTAGAGCCATACGATACAACATGGAGATCAATCAGATAGGTGTGAAATGGGGATAGAACATACAGGATTAATGGGTGCTTTAGGCAAGCGCCTGACACCCATAAGCGCGAGGGGTTCTCAGTTAAGGCGTTCGAAGACTGTTGCGATACCCTGCCCCAAGCCTATGCACATAGTCGCCAGTCCAAACGTTGCATCGCGATCTTGCATCACGGACAGCAATGTCCCCGATATACGAGTGCCCGAGCAGCCGAATGGGTGGCCAAGCGCAATCGCGCCGCCATATAAGTTTACTTTGGTATCCATGTCGTCCATCAGTGTTAAGTCTTTCAGTACAGGCAAGGCTTGAGCTGCAAACGCCTCATTGAGCTCGACGATGTCGATATCCATTATTGAGAGGCCCAATTCTTTGAGCAGCTTTTGCGTTGCCGGCACGGGTCCATATCCCATGATGGAGGGATCTACACCAACCACGGTGCCACCGGAGATTCTGGCAATTGGCGTCAGACCTAACGATTGGGCCTTTTCCGCGGACATCACGATCATCGCTGAGGCACCGTCAGTAATCTGGGAAGACGTGCCGGCGGTTATAGTCCCCCCTTTGGGATTAAACACCGGTTTTAGCGTCGCAAGAACTTCTACCGTGGTGTCTGCGCGAATGGTTTCATCTTGAGTAACCAGCAGCGGCGCGCCTTTTTCGTCATGACCGAGTAGAGGAATAATCTCTTTGACAAACTTGCCTGCATTGGTTGCCGCCGCTGCGCGCTGATGGCTTCTCGCGCCAAATGCGTCCATTTGCTCGCGGCTGATACCGTGGAGCAGCGCCAGATATTCTGCCGTCATGCCCATGGAGCCCGCCGCTTTCGCTACCGAAAGACCTAGCAGGGGATTGGGATCCACCGAGTTGTTCATGTCGATATGTCCCATATGCTCGACACCCCCGACCATATAGATATCGCCCATTCCAGCTTTGATACTGGCAACCGCAGTGTGCAGCGCCGACATGGAAGACCCGCACAATCGGTTCACAGTTTGTCCAGGCACGGTGTGGGGAAGATGGGTTCGCAGGATCATATTTCTTGCGATGTTGAATCCCTGTTCTTCCCGTTGCATGACGCATCCCCAAATAACGTCGTCCACTTGTACTGGGTTTAATGCCGGGTTACGTTCTAAAAGCTGGTTTAACAGAATCGCGCTCATTTCATCGGCGCGGAGATGACGGAAACAGCCATTTTTTGCGCGCCCCATCGGGGTGCGGGCGTAGTCAACCACAACGGCATCTCTGGGTTTAATATTCACTGGTTTTCTCCCGCTCAGTAATAAGTTGTGCCACTTTTTGCGCGCTCTTCCATGTTCGCTGTTACGTGATACAGCGGACCCAAATGCGAAAACTGTTTTGCCAAAGCAACAAAATGATCGAGTCCTTGTTCATCGAGCCAGCGAAAGATCCCGCCGCGGAACGGGGGGAATCCCAGCCCATAGACGAGCGCCATATCAGCTTCGGCCGGGCTGGCAACAATTTGCTCTTCCAAGCATCTCACCAGCTCCGTCGCCATAGGCACCATCATTCGGGCAATAATTTCCTCGTCGGAAAAATCTTTCCTTGGTACTACATGAGACGAAAGGAGTGCGTGGCTATCTTGAGTCGGGACTTTTACCGGTTTGCCTTTTTTGTCCTGGTCATAGTTGTAGAAGCCCATATTGTTTTTTTGGCCTAAACGCCCGGCGTCATAGAGAATGTCCGCAGCGGGTTTGAAAGACTTGGCCATTCTCTGCGGGAACCCTTCGGCCATTACGCTCTGCGCGTGGACAGCAGTGTCGAGCCCCACGACATCCAACAAATAAGCGGGTCCCATCGGCCAGCCCCAGCGTTCCATCACCTTGTCTACCGCCTGAAAGTCTGCTCCGTCTCTGACGAGCATGGAAAATCCCGCAAAATAAGGAAAAAGAACTCTGTTGACCAGAAAGCCGGGGCAGTTATTGACCACAACGGCTTTTTTGCCCAGCGCATTGGCATAGGCCACGGTCCGTGAAACGGCCTGATCCGAGGTTTTTTCCCCGCGGATCACCTCCACCAGCGGCATCGCATGCACAGGATTAAAAAAGTGCATCCCACAAAAATTCTCCGGTCGGCTAAGTCCGCTGGCCAGAGCGTCAATCGAGATGGTGGATGTGTTCGAGCACAAAATCGTCGAAGGATTAACGGCGGCTTCCACTTCAGCCAGCACCGCCTTTTTAACTTTAGAGTTTTCGACGACGGCCTCTACAACTAGATCGACATCGGAAAAACCGTCATACACCAGGGTGGGTTCTATTCGATTAAGCGTCGCGGCCATATCGGCAGCTGACGCTTTGCCAGACTCTACGCGCTTGGTCATCAGCTTCGCGGCTTCGGCCAACCCCTGATCGATCCCTTTCTGATTGATATCCTTCATCTTGATGGGCACGCCGCGGCTTGCGGATTGATAGGCTATTCCTCCACCCATGATGCCCGCGCCCAATACGGCGGCCCGCTTAACTTCAATAGCGGATTGTTTCTCCCATTGCTTTGCTTTCTTGGTGATGTATTGATCGCTTAGGAAAAGCCCAACCAGATTTTTTGCGGCCGACGTTTGCGCCAACTTAATGAATGTATTTGCCTCTATTTTTTGAGCATCTTCTCTGCTCAATTTGGCTCCGTCCTGCATCGCCTTAATCGCCGCCACCGGTGCAGGGTAGTTTCGACCAGCTTGCGCGCCGACAAACATTTTTGAGCTTTCGAATGCCAGAAGACCTTCCATGTCGTTGTGTCTAAGCGGCGCAACTTTCTGGGCGCGACGCTGCAAAAAAGGAAGTTTGCCGGATGCAGCGCGACGCAGCACATCCTCGGCACTCGATAGAAGATCTGCAGAATTTACGACGCCGTCAACCACACCGGCCTTTAGGGCGGCCGGGCCTTTATATTCATTGCCGTTAGCAATCCATTCAACTGCCGTATCTAGCCCGGCGAGACGGGAAAGCCTGACGGTGCCACCCCAACCGGGCACAAGACCAAGCTTGGTTTCGGGCAAACCAATCTTGGCGTTATCGCTCATAATACGAAAGTCGCAGGCGAGGCAAATTTCCAGGCCACCGCCTAGCGCATAACCGTTGATGGCAACGACCGTTGGAAATGGGAGGTCTTCAAGTCTGTTGAAGTTACGGCTATTGGTTAATAGGTGAGAGCGTACAGCTTCTTCGCCTTCCTCAAACACCGGGCCGAACTCTGTGATATCCGCGCCAACGATAAATGCGGCTTTATTGCTGGAAATGAGTAGGCCCTTGATGCTCTTCTGACCCTCCAGCGCGTCCAAAGCTTGCTCCAGTTCTTTTGAAACCTGGAGATTAAATTTATTGACGGACTCTCCCTGAAGATCAAACCTTAGATGAGCGTGCCCATCTCCTGCGTCTTCGACTGTTATGGCATCGCCTGAAAAAATCATCATACCCTCGACCCGTTTTTCTCGTTTGATTGCCGATTTAACAGTGAAAACGGCAACGTAACAGTTGTTTGATTCGCCTAAGTATGGATCAATCCAAAGTTGAAAGACAGTGAAACGACCTTTTTTACGCCATCAAGTCGTAAAAACTATCGGATAATTTTCATACTTTATTATCAGTGTCTTTGTCGATAGAACTGGTCGCCAAAATGAGTATTGTTTCTTGGTCGGTCTGGTTTTCGAGTCGAAACCTGCGATGGCAATGAAACTGGAAAGCGTCACCACATTCGAGCGTCCAGGCACTGTCACCAAGCGTCAACAACAGAGCTCCCTGCACAACTACTGCCGATAGCCAACCTGTGGTGGCGACCGGAATTTCCGTTAAGATGAAACCGGGCTTGATGTGTTGAGTAATGATAAATGACGAAGGCCCATTATCCCGTGGTGATAAGCACACAAAAGCGTCAAGACCTGGAATATGAATGCGTGGCTGTGTGGAATGCTTCGACACCCGCGGGCCAACCGGTGCGTCATCGCGAAAAAAATCCGCAAGAGAAATTGGCACTGCACGAAGAATTTTTTCAAGCGTCTGTATTGATGGGCTCACCCTGCCCTGTTCGATCATCGACAGGTTCGCATTTGTCATGTCCGCACGGCGGGCGAGCTCGCGTTGAGATAGACCTCGCTCAATGCGCAGCTCGCGCAACCTGGTGCCGACTTGGTGGCGTGCTCGCTCTGTTTGCTCTGTGTCGTTCACCGAGTGCTTTAACCGGCTAAATCATCGAAGCCATCGCAACCAGACAAGCTAATTGGCTGACTGAATCCGGGAATTTTGAGGTGCTGTGAGTCTATTTCGATAGCTTCTTCGTCGACCATGCCGGTGCCGAATTCGTAGATTGGGTGCAATTTGCCGGCGTCGGCGTCACGCAAATAAGTCGCGGCAGCTTCCGTCACTGGTGCCCGGCGATCCTGATACCTGTTCCAGTTATGCGCGCCATGTCGCCTCATTAATAACGGCTCAATCGCCATTGGTGAAAGGACTGTCGCTGTCGCATTGTTGCCACCAAATCCTTTGGAGTTCAGCAGGCCGATAAGGCAATTCTCTAGCCCAATTTGCTGATCGGCTGTGGAGATTCGTAATCGCCCAGCATGCACATCATCTGCAACAGCATCGATTGTTTTGATCCCGGGAATTATGCCTCTCGCAAATACCCCGAGGGTAGCCATCATCTGATCACCGCTTGCTGGGCCAAGCGAATGACCGAGATAAGATTTGACGGCGGCCACTGGCCAACGGTCGACGCGGAAAGCTTTTGCCACTTGATCGAAAATGCGTGATTCCGTGACACGGTTTTGTGGCGTGCTCGAGCCGTGCGCCTGAACAAAACTAGCGGTGCGCACGTTCTTCTCTCCCAAGATATTTGCAGCCAACGCTGTGGCCCGCGCCATAGTGATGTAATTGCCTGGTCCCGGAGCGGAAATCGACTTTTTGAAGCCATCAGCGTGAACGTAAACCGCTGGCACGGCGGCAAAAATCTGCGCACCCAATTGGAGTGCCAATTCGTCATCCATGAGCATTACATACTGACCCGATTCCGCGAGCGTGAAGCCGCAGTTTTCACCAAATGGGCGACTTGCGCGCCTATAGTCAATTTCCATTTTACCGGTGAGTTTGCGCAAATCCGCATCAGTGGCCAGGGCGCTCATCGCGGCATAACCATCAATGACCTCTGGAAGAATAGGAGCTTCCGCACTTCCGACCAGCACCACTCGGCGGCGCCCTGCTTTGATGTCTTCAACACCCGCGCGCAGGTTATACAAAAAGGTGGCACAGGCTCCGGTAACCCCGCCAGTGGCGCCTACGCTACCCAGCACGTATGCATTGACGAAATCTGCGGGCATCGTATTCAAGCCCAGCGCCAATTGTTTGGATGAGACGCGCTCGCCGCGCAACCGCGCTTGCAGCATGCCACCGAATCCAGTGTTATCGAGCTGGCTCATGACGCTGCTGCTGTACACCGCGATCTGATCGGGTGATACATGCCTACATATCTCTTGCCACGAAATACCCACGGATCTCACCGCATCAGACGCCGCGAGAATATTTAGCTGCAACCCCCGGGGATGATGTGTTGAGCGGTAATACGAGCCGGGATCGAAGCCGCTGGGGAGCTGCCCTGCAGCCTGGACCGGCATTTCCTGAAGCAATTCAACACTGACGGACTGATTCGCGGTCACTTCGATTTCGCAGACACCGGATTCTTGAGATACCAGTCGCCAACCCTCCGGCAGCGGATGGGGTAACTCTCGGTGGGAGATGGCAAGGCGGAGCGGGTTAAGTTCGGTGCCAATTGCACGAAACTGTTTGGCTATAGGGGCGCCCGCTACAGAAAAATAAGTGCTTTCGATGCGTCTGACCAAAGTGCCGCGTAATACCGCTTGTTGCAGAGCGCTGCCCTGCTGCGGGCGGATGCGCTCGTCCATGATGCTGGCCAGAGAGCCGATAAGTTGTGTTTGGTGGGATTCCGAAAGACTTTCAAAAATCATCCGTTCGTACCCTCGGTGGCCCGAACTACGGCCAGCGGCGTTGAATCCGCCGAAACCGACGATGACAGGTAAACGGGTGATCGTTGTCACAGGGACACCTTTTGTTTCGATTGGGATACCTCGCAGTTTATTGTTGAAAACATCTGAGGGTGAGGGGATACTCGCCACAAAACCAGGGCAATTCAGCCAAACAAAGGGCATGAGGAATGACCTCAATTACATTTTTATTGTGCGAGCAGATGCTTGCTACCAGCGTCGCTTTGCCAATGGAGCAGCTTCACGCCGCTGAAGCCATGCAGAATTCAGCGTTTAAAAAGACTTTATCGGCGACACCTCTGGCATTTCGTCTGGCGTCAGTTGATGGCCGACCCGTCACCACGCATACGGGTTTGATTCTGCAGCCGCATTGCGCAATTGCGGATATCGAGCGTTCTTCGATCACGTATATTCCAGCACTCTGGCGCAATCCTAAAACGGTTCTCCGCAATAATCAGGCAGTTTTACCCTGGTTGGTGAAGCAAAAACAGGAGGGCGGCATTATCGCAGGTGTCGGGACAGGCTGTTGTTTCATGGCGGAGGCAGGCCTGCTGGATTTTCGCCCCGCCACCACCCATTGGTATTATTTCGAGAAATTTGCCGCGTCTTATCCCAGAGTCCTGTTAAAGCGCAATCACTTTATAACTCGGTCGGAAAATCTGTATTGCGCTGCCAGCGTCAATTCGCTCGCAGATTTAACGGTGTTTTTTATCCAGGAAATTTTCGGTCAACAAATCGCGCGACATGTAGAGCGGCATTTTTTTCACGAGGTGCGAAAAGCTTATCCGTATATGCAAAGCGCACATGGGGAGTTTCAGTATCATCCAGATGAAGATGTCGCGAGGGCGCAATCATGGATCCAACAGAACGCGCATCGAAATATTCAAGTGAAAGATGTGGCCGATTCGCTTGGTATGAGTTTGCGCACCTTAAACCGCCGTTTTAAAAACGCGACCAATCTCACGCCAATTCAATATATGCAAAATGTGCGCATGCGCAACGCCGGCGAGCTGCTGCATTCCAGCAATTTGGCGATTTCTGAAATTGCTTATAGATCTGGATATCAGGACCTCGCACATTTTTCCGATCTCTTTAAAAAATATTTTGGCACCACACCAACTCAATATCGCACCACAGTCCGCGCAAAATTGTTTAGTGCAAACTAGAAATTGTTCGCCGAAAACAACAGAATTTTCAATGCAACAGACGGAATTATTGATGCAAATAAAAGGAGCTGTTCAGTGGAAGCTGCATGTGCCTGCAATGCCAGGCCATCTGATTTTTAATCGAGCGCTATATATAAAGTCCGATTCATGATGGTTGAGGGGGCGCAATAGCATCGGTCGCAAGTAGACGAAGCATAGTAAAAGGATGTTGCTGCCAACGGCCGCGCTACCCCCGCCAAACCGGCACGGGCACTGGTCGCCTTTCCCCTTCCGCCCATCCGAGTTCTGGAAAAGTCTGTGCAAATCTGCGATAGTTCGCGCCTTTGCGGCAAGGGGTGTCCTGCGACATCATTCTGTCTCAATTCAAGGGCATATTCAGTGCCACATTCCACCCTTTCTGGAGAGATTCAGACATTGAACAAGATGGTGCATCACGCTTGGACAGCNNAGCGTCTCGGACAAAGGTGAAATCCTGGTAACCGCTCAGGGAGAATCAGGGCCTTTAAAAATATCGATGCTTGACCTCGTGAAGGACATCAAGGAAAGGGGCATGGACATGCCGGTACTGGTGCGCTTCGAAAATTTGCTTGCGCAACAGATCGCCCGTCTCAATAACGCCTTCAATAACGCTATCGAGCAAAGCGGATATCGGGGTAAATACCGCGGCGTATTCCCGGTGAAGGTCAACCAGCAGTGCCATGTTATTGAGGAAATCGCTCAGGTGGGCGCCAAATATGGTCACGGCCTTGAGGCTGGCTCAAAGCCAGAGTTGATCATTGCGCTGGCCAATCTCGAGTCGCCAGAGGCCTGTATCGTCTGTAACGGCTACAAAGACGCTGAGTTTATCGATCTTGGTTTGCAGGCCTGCAAGATGGGCTACCGCGTCTTCTTCGTTATCGAGACGCCCTCCGAGCTGCCAATCATCCTCGAACGCAGCCGTGCTCTGGGCATCAAACCGCTCATCGGCATACGGGTGAAGCTGGCGTCAATGGTCGGCGGCCATTGGAATGCGACCAGCGGAGACCGAAGCATATTCGGCGTCACCATTGCCCAGCTTATTAATCTCGTGGACACCCTAAAAGCAGAAGGTATGCTGGATTGCCTGCAGCTTCTGCATTACCACCTGGGATCTCAAATTCCCAACATTCGTGATATCCGTACCGGCGTGCTGGAGGCCTGCCAGGTTTATATGGATTTAGTACGCGAAGGCGCGCCGATGGGCTATCTCGATTTGGGTGGTGGCTTGGCGGTGGATTACGACGGATCCAAAACCAACTATATCCACTCACGAAACTACACTTTGGATGAGTATTGCGCGGACATTGTTGATGTGATCATGACGACGCTCGATCCCAATGAGATCGCGCACCCCACCATCATCACCGAATCCGGCCGCGCCACCGTCGCCTATTCGTCCGTTCTACTGTTCAATGTTCTCGATGTAGCGACTTTTGAACCTGGCCCGCTGCCAGAGGTAATCGGCGAACACGAACACGCCATGATTCACAATCTGAAAGAATTGCTGAAAACGGCCAATATTCGCAATCTTCAGGAATGCTACAACGACGCCCTCTTCTATCGAGATGAAATTCGTGAGTTGTTTAAACGGGGACAAGTGAATCTTCGCTCGCGTTCGCTTTCCGAAAATCTATTTTTGAAAGTTATGCAGCGGCTGTTGGTGCTGGCTGAAGATGCGCCGAAAGAATTCAGTGAGTTGCCGAAATTGAAAGAACAGCTTTCGGATATTTATTACTGTAATTTTAGTCTTTTCCAGTCATTGCCGGATATTTGGGCGATCGACCAGATTTTCCCAATTGCACCTATTCATCGTCTCGAAGAGCGACCCACACGGCAAGCTATTATTGCGGATATCACCTGTGATTGTGATGGCAAAATTGACCGCTTTGCCGACATGCACAGCACGCGCCGCACGTTGCCGCTTCACTCGTTGCGTGATAACGAGGAATATTACATCGGTACTTTTCTGGTTGGCGCTTATCAGGAAACCCTTGGTGATTTGCACAACTTATTTGGTGATACCAATGTAGTGAGTGTGCGCATTAATGAAGACGGCCACTACGAGTTTGTCCATGAAATCGAGGGCGACAGTATCGCCGATGTGCTCAGTTACGTGGAATACAACCCGCAGGTCATGCAGGACCGTTTCCGCCGAATCGCCGAACAGGCCGTGCGCGAGGGTCGCATTAGCGCCTCTGAACGGTTGGACATTATGAAAGCGTTTTCCGCAAGTATGCGCGGCTACACGTACTACGAAAAATAAGTCCGCCCTTAAAATCTGATTACGCAGCAAATGCCGCGCGGGCACGCGCGGACCATTGAGGAGATTCGCATGAGCAAAGTCATCATTATCGGCGCCGGCGGTGTGGGCGGGGTAGTTACCCACAAGTGTGCGCAATTACCGGAGGTTTTTCCGGAAATTATTTTGGCGAGCCGCAACGAAGAGAAATGTAAAAAAATCGCTGCCCAACTGCCGCGTCCGATTCGAACGGCACAAGTGGACGCAGACAATGTGGCTGAACTGACGGCACTTCTGGAAAAAGAGCAGCCGAGTCTTGTTATTAACGTGGCCCTTCCTTATCAGGATCTGCATATTATGGATGCTTGCTTGAATGCTGGCGTCCATTATTTGGACACCGCTAATTACGAACCGCCAGAAGTGGCGAAATTCGAATATAAGTGGCAGTGGGCCTATCAAGACAAATTTCAGAAGGCGGGTTTAATGGCGTTGCTGGGTAGCGGTTTCGATCCTGGCGTCACCAATGTCTATACCGCATACATCAAAAAACACTGTCTTGATGAGATTCACGAACTGGATATCATCGACGCCAATGCCGGCAATCACGGACAGCCTTTTGCCACCAATTTCAATCCGGAAATCAATATCCGCGAGGTGACGGCAAAGGGACGCTTCTGGGAAAACGGTGAATGGGTGGAAACGGATCCGCTCTCGGTGAAAGACTCGTTTGATTTCCCGGAAGGTATTGGCCCCATGGACATCTATATGATGTACCACGAAGAGCTGGAGTCCATCGTCAAACATTTCCCGGAAATCAAACGCGCACGTTTCTGGATGACCTTTTCGCAAAACTATCTGAAGCATTTGGAGGTTCTGCAAAATGTAGGCATGACCGGCATCAAACCCGTTATGTACAACGGCGTCGAAGTGATACCGCTGCAGTTTCTAAAATCAGTGCTGCCGGATCCTTCCAGTCTCGGCCCCTTGACCAAAGGGCGTACCTGTATCGGCTGTGTGGCCAAAGGCGTTAAGGACGGTAAAGAGAAGATCGTCTATATCTACAATATTTGCGATCACGAAGCTTGCTACCGGGAAGTGCAGTCTCAGGCGATTTCCTACACTACCGGCGTACCCGCCATGATCGGCGCGAAAATGATGCTGGAAAATAAATGGATGAAGCCCGGTGTGTGGAACATGGAGCAGTTCGATCCGGATCCTTTTATGGAAGACCTCAACAAATACGGCTTGCCTTGGACATTGGTTGAGAAGACCGATACTGGTCTCACCTCCTGACCCGACCCTGCGGCTTCGTCCGAAGCCGCACCTCCTTTCCGACGTTATCGAGCGACTTCACCATGCCCCACTCTTTGGAGAATTTTGACCTGTCCTCCGTTCCCAGCCCTTGTTACGTAGTCGATGCAGCGGCAATCGAACACAACTTGCGCATTTTGGCGCGGGTGCAGGAAGAAAGTGGTGCAAAGGTTCTTCTGGCTCTGAAGGCGTTTTCCATGTTTGCTGTTGCGCCATTGGTGATGCGTTATCTCAAAGGCACTTGCGCCAGCGGATTATTTGAAGCACGTCTCGGCCGGGAAAAATTCGGCGGTGAAGTTCACACCTACGCGGCAGCTTATCGCCCCGAGGAGATGGAAGCGATTTTGGAAGCATCGGACCACGTAGTGTTTAATTCGTTTGGCCAATGGCAACGATTCCGTACCCAGGCACTTGCCGCTCAAGCCCGGCGACCAAAGCTGGAATTTGGGCTACGCATTAACCCGGAGCATTCTGAAGGCGCAACTCCGATTTACGATCCATGCGCGCCTTGCTCGCGCATGGGCATTCCAGTTGCCCGGTTTGAGGGACAAGATCTGACAGGCATTTCGGGTCTACATTTCCACACCTTGTGTGAACAGGATTACGAGCCATTGCGGCGCACGCTCGATGTCATCGAGCGCAATTTCGCTGAATTTTTACCGCAAATGAAATGGGTTAATTTTGGCGGTGGTCACCACATTACGCGGGACGATTATCAAGTGGACGCCTTGATTGAGCGCGTCAAACGTTTTCAAGACAAATATCAGGTTCAGGTTTATCTGGAGCCGGGCGAAGCCATTGCTTTAAATGCCGGTATCCTCGTGGCGGAAGTGCTCGATACCAACTGGAACAATATGGATTTGGCGATCCTCGATACCTCCGCAACCTGCCACATGCCGGACGTGCTGGAAATGCCCTACCGACCACGGATCACCAGTGCGGGACAACCAGGTGAATTCGCTCATACCTATCGCTTGGGCGGCCCTAGCTGCCTTTCCGGGGATGTTATTGGTGACTACAGTTTTCCCCAGCCACTGCAAATCGGCGAGCGCATGATGTTCGAGGATATGGCCATCTACACCATGGTGAAAAACACCACCTTTAACGGGATCCCACTACCGGCCATAGCGCTCGCCAACAGCGAAACTGGCGATCTGAAAATCGTCAAGGAATTCGCTTATGAAGATTTTCTGGAACGGCTTTCATAAAAGCCTTTGACCGCTCTGTATCGATATTTCAGAGCGTTATCCCTGATGCAATTATGCGGCTGGAAGATGATAGGCGCCGTTAGCACACCCGTTAGATACTGGATACGAGTACTGTTTCCTGCCGCAATTTCTTTATTTCCCGCCTGTGCGGCTAATCCTCCTCAGGATGTGAATCATTTATGTCCCCAGTGTCGGTCTATCATCATTTCGCCCGCTGCTCAGCTGCCCCTAATTGCCTACGTCAAAGTAAATCCCTCCCAAAGTGAATCGGCATTTATTCACGTATATCTTGAAGGAGACGGCCAGCCGTGGATTCGCGGGCGCTGGCCGGCAAAAAACCCCAGCTCCCGGCAATTGACCGCCCTCAAGCTTATGATGCTTGATCCGCATCCCGCGATTTATCTCAACCGGCCATGCTATGGCTATAAATTCATGCCGGAACATTGTTCTGACGAACTTTGGACCAACGCCCGATATGGGCCGGAGATTGTCGATGCCATGGCGTTCGCGCTGGCTGACTTTGCTACACAATACCCGGGCAAACGCTGGGTACTAATCGGTCATAGTGGCGGCGGTGTTTTAGCGATGCTATTGGCGGAAAAGGTAGAGAATGTGGCCGCCGTGGTAACGCTGGCAGCCAACTTGGATCATCAAGCGTGGACAAATATTAAAGGGTTTGCGCCGTTGAATCGTTCGCTAAATCCCGTCGACCAGGAACCCTTGCCGGCGAATGTCATGCGCTGGCATTTCGCCGGCGGACGGGATCTTCAGGTTCCGCCGCAGATTACCTCGGATGCCGCAGCGAGCGATTCGGGTTCACAGTTTTTCTTTGAACCCGAATTCGACCACAGTTGTTGTTGGGAGCAAATCTGGCCACGCATATTGCGCGAGTTGGACGCTCAGTTAACCGGCACAAAATAAAATGTGCCGCCCTCATGGCCAGCTTCGCGCACCGGTTTCATCTCCGGCGTTTGCGCCATTTCAGCGGATTCACTGCGTTTGCGAACGTTCACCGAAAGTTGCGCAAACAGCCCACTATCCCGCAGTGTTTCCTGATTTTGTTCCAAAGCATCAATCAACGCGCTGGCGAAAACTGAGTGGGTATTATTAGAGCCATCCAATACTGGTTTTACACCGCCTGAGGAAATAACGACGCGGGCGCGTCGTGAGAGTCCTGCCTGAATGGCCTTTTCTGACTGGGAACCACTAACGCCGAATAGAAACGGACTTTTTTCCGAACCTAGGTAACCCGCATAACA
>DJFQ01000105.1:19335-28371 GCA_002432095.1 Marinagarivorans sp. UBA5868
TCGGATGCATTGGGCACAAATAAGGTGCTAAAACCGTATTTTTGTTCCAGGATGTTCTGCAGGCGTTTGCCGTCCTGAATTGGTGAACGCAAGTCGTCGAGGAAGACGTAATCCTGATTACCAATGATCAGCGCGAAATAGCGGCCGAAATTAATGTCCTTTGCAACACGTGTTTCTACTCGATCCAGAACTTGCGGGGCGAGGAAATCATCGCCGCTGAATTTTCGGTACGCCACTTCCATATCGCCTACCTGCGCTTCCAGTGCCTGGCGTTCGCCCAACGCTTTTTCATAGAGCTCAGTTAGCGCCGCGACCTCCTGACGAGCAAATTCCAATTCTTTGGGATCTGCACCGTTCTGCTTTTGTTCTGCCAGCAATGTTTGTTTTTCCACTTCGGTTTTTAAGCCGGTGATCTGTTTTTGTAGAAAGTCCGTCTGGACTTTAGCGCTGGCGAGCTGAGCATTCAGTTTTTCCCGCGTCGCCGCCAATTCTTTCTGCGCGTCGCTACTGAGCATCAACTCGTCGTCGCCGATTCCAGAGGCCTTGCGATACCAGTTGAGCGCTGTGGTGACATTTTTATCGACGCCTAGGCCTTTTTCGTACATATAGCCCAAGTTAATTTGCGCGCGCGAATAACCCTGATCGGCGGCTTTGGTGTACCAGCTCACCGCAGAGAGATAATCTGGCTCCTGCCCCAACCCCTTTTCAAAAATTTCTCCCACATAATTTTGTGCTTCTGCGTCGCCCTGCTCTGCCTGTGGTAGCCACACTTTCAGAGCTGAGCGGTAATCAGCGCGGTCGT
The DNA here is from genome assembly GCA_002432095.1 of Marinagarivorans sp. UBA5868. Classification (GTDB taxonomy): domain Bacteria; phylum Pseudomonadota; class Gammaproteobacteria; order Pseudomonadales; family Cellvibrionaceae; genus UBA5868. Next base: position 20,138 of record DJFQ01000105.1, read on the forward strand.
ACTCCACGTATTCGCCCCCGCGAATGCGACAGTCGGCGGTAGTGGTGCGCACTGCTCGGCGTGGACTAAGGTATTGCATACTTCCTAAACGGCGGACCTGACCCGGCAACAAACAATCCACGATGTAAAGATCCTCCAGGGATTCGAAGCCCTCTTTCGCATTGCCGGCCACATCGTTTTTTGCCGGTGTGGATGCATTGCAACCGGCAAGTACGGTGACACTGAGTGCAAGCAGACCGAGGGGTTTGAGTGCGCGAGGTAATATTCTGACTGGCATTGTAAAAATTCTCCTGTTGTTGACGGCATCAATTCCGCGATTCGATGCGCTGCAATCGCTTATTGATATTGTTTAACGCTTTTTCGATTTGTTTTTCGTTGCCAGCAATTTCGTCTTTGGAGAGAAACTCCAGCGCGACGAATAATTCCCGCAGCTGATATTCATCCATCGATTCATCCAGTGAACGCTCAATCAACAAATCGCTGACCTTATTCATGCGATCTTCCAGAATCGCATGGGCTTTTTCCCGCTCCACCACGTCGTTGGTTGTCAAATCATTAGCGAGTTCCCAAGCCTGGGAATAAAGGCGATGAGCCAGATCAACATCGCGGCTGAGTAGAAATTCGTCACCTTCGACAATCGCATCCTGTACGGAGCTTAGTTCGGGCTTTAGGCTTGTTACGCTTGGCACAACTTGGTCAAGTGCGGTGCTGGTTAAAAAGATCACCGCACCGGTGACACCGGCGGCCAAAGCCAACAACCCGAGGTCTTTTTTCAGGTTACGTTTTTTGATCGCGTCAAGAAATTCACCGGCATCTTTAAAACGCTTGACGCGCTCAAATTCCAGCCCCCGTCGCAGCGCGCGCATCTGCCGGCGCGGGATGCCGTTGATCGCTTCCAATTTGGCGGCCTTCGCCAAAGCCACATCCGCTGGCATCGGCAATCCGTCCGCACCAATGAATGGGTGGCGACCTCGCACCATCTCGTAAAACATGCAGGCGAGTGAATAAACATCGTCCACCGGCAGCGCGGTTTTGCCCTGGAGCATCTCCAGGCTTGCATAACCTGGTGTCAGCGCGCCCTCGGTAAGATCGTCCGCCAGGCTGTGTTTTTCCTTGTTGGCTTCAGTGAACGCTTTGGCGATACCAAAATCCAGGATTTTCACCACGCCATTTTTGCTGAGAAAAATGTTAGCCGGTTTGATGTCTGCGTGGGCGAATCCCTGTTGGTGGGCGTAAGCCAATCCCCTCGCTACACGCTCGATTACGTAGAGCGCCTTGTCGAATGGCATGCGGACGTTTTGACGCAAGTGCTCTTTGAGTGACTCGCCTTCAATGTATTCCATGGTGATGAAGGCGGTTTCGCCATCGCGATCAAAATCGTAGACGGTGACGATGTTCGGGTGGGAAAGGGTTTGGGCTTTTTTGGCTTCACGCTGGAGCGATTGCAGGGCTCCAGGTAGGCGCCGACATTCGTCATTAAGCACCTTGATGGCGATAAGTGGATTGCTGTCTTCCATTTCCTCGCGCAGCAGATCCTTGGCGAGATACACATTGCCCATGCCCCCTGAGCCCAAAGTTTTGACGAGGACAAAACGTTCTTTAAGTACGGTTTTACCTTTGTATTGTTCGGCCACTCTTCGGTCGAGGTGAGCGAATACGCTGTCGGTGTTGGATTTGAGCTCCGCATTCACCACAGTGGTTTTGGCGCTTTCGGCGGGTGGGGCAAACTCGGTGGTACCGGAGGGCCGGATACGGGGGTTTGGTTGGATCCTTGTAGCGTCACCCCCGGCAATTTGTGTGCTGTCGTCATCTCCGCCATCCCGGGCGAGTGTGCGGTCGGTGGTGCCAGGTGCGTCTTTTTGGGCATCACGCGCTAAGGTTGCTGCGGCGCGCGTTGCATCGCCTGGCGCCATATCGCGCCGGCGGGTGGAGTCCGTCGTGTCATCCTGGGGCGTTCGTTTTTGGGTGGGATTGTCGTTGTCCATCGTCCACACTCGTTAAGCAAAGCTTGCATAGTAGCCCCCGGTGCGCCGGAAACACAATTACGCTGCCTCGTCCGACCCGGTCTCCTTAAGATCACTGGCTTGAATCATCGACCGCAAAGTCTTGGAATGGAATTCCCGCTCATAAAGCACGGCAACCACTACTGCGACGGCGAGGACGAATAGCCAGAGGCTGAACACCCATGCGAGCACTGAAAGAGAAAAATAATAAGCGCGCAAACCATAGTTATAACTGAGCCCCGCCTGATCAATCACTTTAGACGCGTGACGGGCGAAGCGGTCGACTTCTGGAGTGCGGCTAACGCAGAGCGGCGCCGCACCTAGCATGATGGCGCAGAAGCCATATTGCCGCATCGCCCAGGTAAACGTGAAAAAGGCGTAGATGTAAATCATCAGCAGCAACATAACTTTGAATTGCAGTTGCAAAGGGGTTTGCGTTAAGCGGGAAAATGGCACCGTCGCCAGTGTGGCATGCACGGTTTCGATGGACGCAAGCGTAGTCACCAAACCCGCAATGATGAGCATGGCGGTGGATGCGAGAAAGCTGGCGTTGCGTTCGAGGCTTGATAATAACGAGGCATCGGTAATGCGGTTCTCCCGGCGAATCATCGATAGCATCCATTGTTTGCGGTAATGGTGCAGAACCGACGAAATACAGAATGTGGTGCGCGCCTTGCGTTTGGCGAATGCTGCGTATCCCGCCCAGCACCCCAGCAGCCATAATGCCGCCGCCAGGTCCATGCCGTATTGTGTGAGCCAGTTGGTCATGGTTTTTACTCTCTCCTCATTCTGCGCCGCCACTGAGTATCGCCCACGGCTGCTACTTTTTCCGAAGCGCGGCGCAATATAACGGCTTTTGCTCATAGGTGACATACGGATCAAGGGTGGGACGCTATACCCATCACTTGCGAATAATGAAGGTTGAATTCAAAAGTCTATGGGCGGCAAAATGCTGAAATCCACCGAGCTAACCACGTCGGCCGGTTCAAATCGTAACTTAGAGGCGCTCTATGCAAGAAGCCAGACCCGTGTCCCATTCCGCTTTCCAGTTTATCCGCAGCGAACCCGTCCCCTCTCTCAAACTCAATGTCGAAGAATACGAACACAAAGTTACCGGAGCCCGGCATTTTCATTTGAGCGCCGACAACTCTGAGAATGTGTTTTTGGTGGCGCTGCGTACGGTACCGCAGGATTCCACGGGGGTTGCTCATATCCTGGAACATACTGCGCTGTGCGGCAGTGAGCGCTACCCGGTGCGCGACCCGTTTTTTATGATGACGCGCCGCTCGCTGAACACTTTCATGAACGCTTTTACCAGCAGCGACTGGACCGCCTACCCTTTTGCAAGCGTCAATCGTAAAGACTTTGGCAATTTACTGGAGGTGTATCTGGATGCGGTGTTTTTCTCGCGATTAGATCCTTTGGATTTCGCGCAAGAGGGCCACCGTCTGGAGTTTGCCGAAGCCAGTGATCCCAACTCGGAGCTGCTTTTCAAGGGCGTGGTGTACAACGAAATGAAAGGTGCCATGAGCTCCGTTACGTCGATGCTCTGGCACACGCTCAGTAAATATCTGCATCCTGCCACTACCTATCACTTCAACAGTGGCGGGGAACCGGACTGCATTCCGGATCTCACCTATGAGCAGTTGGTGCACTTCTACAAAACCCACTATCACCCCAGCAATGCGATTTTCATGACTTATGGCGATATTCCCGCCAGCGAGCATCAGGCAAAACTCGAAGACTTAGCGCTCAAGCGTTTTCAACGGCTCGACAAAACAATTGCAGTCCCGGATGAGCAACGCTACTACGCCCCGGTGCGTGTGGAGGAGCGGTATCCACTGGCGCAGGATGAAGACAGCGGCAATAAAACACATGTGGTAATGGCCTGGCTGCTGGGACACAGCGCTAGTTTAGAGGAGACCTTTACCGCGAACCTGCTCTCCAGTGTGCTGCTCGATAACAGCGCTTGCCCGTTGTTACACGCTCTCGAGACTACCGACCTGGGCAACGCGCCCTCGCCGCTTTGCGGTCTTGATGATTCACAAAAGGAATTGGCGTTTGTCTGCGGGCTGGAAGGCTGTTCGTCGGATGATATAGACGCAGTTGAGCTGCTCATCCTCGACACCCTCACGAAAATCGCTGCCGAAGGCATTCCCCAGCAAGATGTGGAAGCAGCGCTGCATCAGTTGGAATTACACCAGCGGGAAATTGGTGGCGACAGTTATCCTTACGGCTTGCAGCTCATCATGAACGCACTCACCGCGGCCACCCACCGGGGCGATCCGGTGGCCATGCTGAACGTGGATATTGCGCTCAACACCTTACGCAGCGCGATACAGGACCCGAACTTCATCAAACAACAAGTGCGCAAACTGCTGTTGGATAATCCCCACCGCGTTAGGCTCAGTCTGGTGCCGGACTCAGCGATCAACGAGCGTAAAGAACGTGCGGAAAAGGAGCGTCTCGCCGCCATTAAAGCCGGTCTGTCAGAGGTAGAAAAACAGGCGATTGTCGAGCGTGCAGCGGCACTGCTGCAACGGCAGGCCAAGCAGGATGACGAATCCATACTGCCAAAAGTCACTTTGGCGGACGTCCCTGCCAAAGAGGCCAATCTCGAAGGTCAGCATCAACAGCTGCCCAAGAGCGGGCGCCCCCTCGCCACTTATGACGTCGGGTCAAACGGGCTCGTTTATCAGCAAGTGGTGGTGGATATTCCAGAGCTGAACGAACAGCAACTGGCAGCTCTGCCCTACTACACCAGCTGTGTTACCGAACTCGGGATTGGTGACAAGAGTTACTTGGACGTACAACGCTGGCAGGCCCAGGTATCGGGCGCGATGAACGCATTTAGCAGCATTCGCAGCAAAGTGGACGATATCCATAGCACACATCAATTTCTCACTTTTTCCGGCAAGGCGCTGGTTCGCAATCACGACCCAATGTGTGAATTGATGGACGCGACATTGGAGTCAGCGCGCTTTGACGAACACGGACGGATCAAGGAACTTATCGCGCAAATGCGTGCGGCGCGCGAGCAGAGTGTTACGGGCAGCGGCCACGCTTTGGCGATGAGCGCAGCTACCGCTGGTATGTGTGCAGCAGCGAAACTCGGATTTCAGCACGGGGGATTGGAAGGCATACGTCGTATCAAGACCCTGCATGATGATCTGAAAGACGCAACCAAACTGGCGGAATTCTGCGCGACGCTGGAAAGTATCCATCACGAGATCCGCCGCGCGCCGCGCCGTTACCTGTTGATCGGTGAAGCCGAACATCAACCAGTGCTGCAAAAGACGTTCGCCCGCTGGTTTGATCGCGAAGCACCTGGCGTTCTTACTTCATGGGATTTACCGCCGGTACGAGAAACAATCCGCCAAGGTTGGTTGACAAATTCCCAGGTAAATTTTTGCGCGAAAGCGTATGCCACTGTTCCTATGACGCATCCAGATGCGGCGCCTTTGGTGGTATTGGGGAATGTGTTGCGGAACGGCTTCCTACATCGCGCCATTCGGGAACAGGGCGGTGCTTATGGTGGTGGGGCCGGCCAGGACAACAACTCGGCGACCTTTCGTTTCTACTCCTATCGCGATCCTCGGATGGAGGAAACCCTCGGCGACTTTGACCGGGCGATTGATTGGGTGATGAGTACTGAATTGCCCTGGCAGGCCATTGAAGAAGCGATTTTAGGTGTGGTCAGCGGCATCGACAAACCGGATTCGCCGGCGGGGCATGCCAAACGCATGTATCACGGCGATCTCCATGGCCGGACGTTAGCGCTGCGCCAAACCTTCCGCGCCCAGGTACTGGCCACTCGGTTAGAAGATTTGCGACGGGTAGCCAGTACATATCTGGCGCCGGCAAACGCCAATATCGCCGTGATCAGCGATCACAGTCGTCAGGACAAAATCGCCGCTCTCGGCTTGGAAATCATGAAGTTATGACAGGAGCGGCCGGAAGGCCGCTTTGTTCACCGTGGGGTTGTGCAATAACCCGTAAGTTATAGGGATAAGTTGCTGCAGAAATGGGTTGCTACAGCCATAAATTGCTACAGGAATAAGTTTCTACGGGAATAAGTTTCTACAGAAATAACTGCTACAGAGATAAGTTGCGGTAATTACCGTCGAGATAGATCAACGGTGCCGGCCCGGAACTCGCCACCCGTACGGCGATAATCCGGCCGACAACAATGTTGTGAGTCCCATAGGGTTGCACAAGATCGACTTCGCATTCGAACACGGCTTCCGCGTCTTCGAGATAAGGGGTCTGGTCTGGAGCAAGTAACCAACGACCCAAATCAAAACGTTTTGGTCCTTGCTCACCCGTAGCACATAGGACCGAAATATCCTGGTGCGCCTTACCCAGGATATTAATCGCGAATTTTTGTCCGAGATTCAGTACCGGAGCGATGCGGGCGTTGCGATTGACGCACACTAAAAGCGATGCGGGCTGGTCTGAGACCGACGTTACTGACGATGCCGTCATGGCGAATCGACCATCACTAGCAGTTTGCGCCGATACTACACACACCCCCGATGGCAAGCGCCGCATGCCATCCTTCATCGCCTTCGCCAAATCCTGAGTCATTGCCCTCGCTACCTTCCGCAGAAATGACGGCATGATACCCATATCAAACTTCGATTGATATGCGTCAAAGATAAACCCTGACTATTAACTAGACTCTGAACCATCACTTATTACAATGGCCGATCGCTCGGCTGGCCTGAGTTGAGGTTTCGTCAATGTCTGTATTAGATCAACCGTTGCAGTGGGATGAAGCATTGATCCAGCGCTACAATCTCAACGGCCCTCGTTACACGTCTTATCCCACTGCTCCGCAATTTCAACCGGGCTTCGATTTGCAACACTGGCGCCAAGCATTTGCAATCGGTAATCGCCAGCGCAAACCGCTGTCTCTGTACGTCCACATACCGTTTTGCAGCACCATTTGTTTCTATTGCGGTTGTAACAAAATCATCACCGCCAATCGCAAGCGCACAGAACCTTATTTGGCGGCGCTAAAAAAGGAAATCACGCTGCAAGCCGCGGAAGTGGATCGTTCTCGCGGCGTCCATCAGTTGCACTGGGGCGGTGGTACACCCACCTACTTAGACGATGGACAGATGACAGACTTGATGGAACACATCCGCGCCGAGTTCCCGCTGCGCGGCGGGGAACACGGGGATTATTCTCTGGAAATCCATCCGCAAAGCGTCACCCCTGCCCGCCTGGACCATCTCCGTGCCCTGGGTTTTAATCGCTTGAGCTTTGGTGTGCAGGACTTTGATAAAGATGTGCAAACCGCCGTAAACCGTTTCAATAATGAAGCCGAAGTGGCCGAGTTGGTGGCCGCCAGTCGCTCGCTTGGGTTTAAATCATTAAATCTGGATTTGATCTATGGCCTGCCGAAACAAAGCTCGTTGAGTTTCGCCAAGACACTTGAGGCCGTCATTCGTCTCCAGCCAGATCGGTTGTCCCTTTTTAACTATGCGCACATGCCGCATTTGTTTAAGGCGCAACGGCAAATCCATGCAAGCGAGTTACCGGAACCGCAGGAAAAACTTCGCATTCTGCACAACAGCATCCAGCAGCTGCAGGAAGCCGGTTATGTTTATATCGGGATGGATCACTTCGCCCTGTCGGAAGATGAACTGACAAATGCTCAGCGCAACGGCACTTTACAGCGGAATTTTCAAGGTTACGCCACTAATGGCGAGTGCGATTTATTGGCCTTTGGTGTGTCATCCATAAGTGCTCTAGACGGACTTTTTGTCCAAAATCACAAAGATATCGAAGCCTATCAACAGGCATTGGAGGCGAATCATTTGGCCTTTGACAAAGGCCTTTGCTTGACTCACGACGATTTGCTTCGTCGCCAGGTGATCAATCAACTGATTTGCCATTTCGAACTTGATTTTGCTGAGATGGAATCCCGGTGTGAGGTTCGTTTTCAGGATTATTTTGCAGCGGAACTCGCGGCATTACAGCCCTTGGCAAAAGACGGGTTGCTGGAAATAGACGAAGCGGGCATTCGGGTATCCAATATCGGTCGCCTGTTGATTCGCAGCATTTGCATGGTGTTTGATACCTACCTAAAGACCAACGAACAGAATACTTCGCTGCGTTATTCGCGCATTATTTAATCCGCCTCATATTTCTCCTGCCCTACCCCGGTCATTGCCCCCTCTAGCTTGGCAGTGTTTTACTGTCCGCTAAAGTGGTGCAGGTTCA
>DJFQ01000105.1:28486-37565 GCA_002432095.1 Marinagarivorans sp. UBA5868
AGCTTTGATGCGGTATTTCTGAATGACCAGGTTCTCTTGTCGAACATTGTTATGAAAAGCGAAGTGGACTTCACCCTACCGGAAGATCCTTATACCGACGTAAATGGTGCTGTGTATGATGCGCGCCACTACTTCGATGGACAAACCTTAGTGTTGGAGGGAACCATAAATTCAAGTGCGTTTGATGGTCCGATTGTGAACTACAGTTTGACGGCGGAAGTTGCCTCAGCAAACGTTGGGTTTGATCCAACTGGCTTTTTCCTGGCACGGCAGGACTATCGCAAGTGCGCCTCACCCATGTGTGGCGGCATCTTTATTAAACAAGTCAATCGCACCCGCATGGAATGCCCGGATGGCCGTGTTGCCAAAGAATGTTACGTGGGCACTGTCGATTGGAAGAAGATTGGTTTTAACCCATTTGGCGAAGCCGCTGCCGACCAGATTCTTTTGCAGGGCGCTGTAAGCAACGACATCCGGTTCGGTCTGTTCACGGCGAAAAACGCTTTTTCCTCCGCTGGCAATGCAAGATTGAAAGGCAAATTCTATGGGGTAGAAAATAACGGAATCGTATGCATTAGCAGCCCATGCTTTAGCTTTGATGAGTATTTGCTCAACAGCAAACGCACCCAGGCTATCTCAGATATTGACTTCAGTCGCACCGGCGCCGATGAAAAAGCGATTGAGCAAGCCTATCAATTAATGGCAGAAAGTGAAGCGGTTATTATCGTTGGTGAAAATCGCCGCTATCGTGGATTTTCTGGCATTGGTTTGCGCTTGGTTGCCAGTCAGTTTTATCTCCCATTAAAGCCCGCCAAAGGCGAATGTCCTTTGGGTTATACCCAAGGAGAGTTGGGTTGCGAAACCCGCAATGGCTGCTTATACCCGCTGCTGGAGCAAACCATCTACAGCGGCGCCCCACCCATTGATGGTGAGCTTTTACCGCCCGCTTTTGAATGCGTCACCCATTGTGAAGAACCGGCCATGCCAGCAGGCGACGGCTATTGCGTCCTCGCATTGCCGTAAGTTCCATTAAAGTTTTACATGAGCCAAAAGCAAGTCGCACATGGAGGTGTGACAACCATCTAGTCGTTTGAGGATTTTTCCAGATGGCGCACGGCAGCAAGCAACGATCGAGTGTAAGGATGTTGTGGTGTTGTGAATAAAGTTTCAGTATCACCCACCTCTACAATTTTCCCTTTTTGCATAACGGCAACCCGATCGGCGATGTAGCGAATCACACTGAGATCGTGGGAAATAAATAACATTGCCAGGCGATATTTTTTTGTCAAATTCAACAAGAGTTCTAGAATTTGCGCTTGAATTGTTACGTCTAGCGCGGATACCGGTTCGTCGGCGATGATCAGCTGAGGCCGTACAGCGAGAGCACGAGCAATGGCAATTCGTTGTCGCTGTCCTCCAGAAAATTCATGGGGATATTTGCGAATCATGCGGCGATCCATACCAACGTCGTCCATTAGCTCATTTACGACCTGAAGAACATTTCCCTTCGTTGCAATGCCATGAATTTGCAAGGGCTCCGCCAACGCATCAAATACCGTCATTCGCGGATTTAACGAAGCGTAGGGATCCTGAAAAATCATCTGAAAATTCCGGCGTGTGCGCCGTAACGCATCAGCGGACATGTTGGTCAAGTCGGCTCCCGCCAACTTTACTTGTCCAGCGCAGGGTTCAACCAAACGCATAATACTGCGGCCGAGGGTCGATTTGCCGGAGCCNNGATTCGCCGACCAGCCCAAGAATCTCCCCCCTTCGCAACGTCAGACTTACATCATCCACTGCGCGAAAAAATAGCGATTTTTGTTGAAAAAATCGACGTCCCAAAGAGAATTGGGTGGAGAGTCCGTGAACGTCAAGAAATACATCATCGCTTTGCGAGAATTGTTTTGGAAAAGCTTTTGCAGTCGTCGGCAACGCGGCGACAAGTTTTCGCGTGTATATATGCTGGGGGGAAAAAAAGACCTGGTCCGCACTACCCTGTTCCACCACGCTCCCCTTCTCCATGACGACAACCTCATCGGCCATATGAGCAACCACACCTAGGTCGTGAGAAATAAAAATCACCGCCAAACCAAGGTCTTTCTGCAGTCTTTTGAGCAAATTAAGAATTTGCGCCTGAATTGTCACATCGAGCGCGGTCGTGGGTTCATCGGCAATCAATAACTGTGGCTTGTTGATCAGCGCCATCGCAATCATGACGCGTTGACGCATACCGCCGGAAAACTCATGAGGATAACTGTCGAACCGGCCTTGCGCCTCGCGGATTCCCACTTCTTCCAGTGCATCTAAGGCCAACTTGCGGGCTTCGGAGCGCCGCATTTTTTTGTGTACGAGCAAAGGTTCAATCAACTGGCGCCCAATGCTCATGTGTGGGTTGAGCGAGGTCATTGGATCCTGAAAAACCATGCCTATTTGCTGCCCGCGAATTCTGCGCAATTGCGCAGAATTCATACGCAATAAATCTTGCCCGGCAAACATCGCGCGACCGTTTTCCACTTTCCCTGGGGGAGAAGGAATCAGTCCCATGATGCTGTAGCAGGCAACGGATTTACCGGATCCCGACTCTCCGACAATTCCCAAGACTTTTCCGGGTTCCACAGAAAAGCTGACTTGATCTACCGCAGTTGTTACGCCTTCGCGGGTATAAAACCGGGTCGTAAGATTTTCAACGCTCAACAGGGCCATGAGTTAGTCTCTGGAAACTCGGGGATCGAGTGCATCGCGCAGTCCATCACCCAGGAAGTTGAGGGCAAACAATGTAAGGCTGAGTGTCAACGCGGGGAAAATGAGCAGCCAGGGATATTCTTCCATTGTTTCTACACCGGCGGAAATCAGGGAACCCCAGGAGCTTTCTGGCGGCTGAATGCCAAGCCCGAGAAAGCTCAAAAAAGATTCGAGCAAAATAACGCTGGGAATGGTGAGCGTGGTGTAAATGATAATAGGACCAAGCACATTGGGGGCGACGTGCCGCAGCATTATCCGCCGCCGCGACATGCCCATGGCAACAGCTGCCTCGACAAACTCCTGATGCTTCATCGCCATTACTTGACCTCGCACAATTCTCGCCATGGTCAGCCATTCAACCGCCCCTATCGCCAGAAATAGCAACAACATGCTGCGACCAAATACGACGGTAAGAAGAATAATGAAAATTGTGAATGGCAACGCGTAGAGAATATCCACAAAACGCATCATCCAGGCGTCCACACGTCCGCCAATATATCCTGCGATGGTTCCCCAGAGCACGCCAATACACAGGGCCACGGCAGTGGCGATAAAACCTACCATCAGCGAAATCCTGCTGCCGTAAAGAATTCGCGTCAATTGGTCGCGACCAAAAATGTCGGTACCCATCCAGTGCTCCGCCGACGGTGGTGAAGCACCAACAATAAGGTCTTGCTCCTCATACGAATATGGTGCGATCCAGGGTGTTAACAGAGCGAGAACCACCATAAGGAGCAACACGATCAGCCCGCTCAACGCGAGTTTGTTTTTTCGCAATCGAATGAATGCGTCCTGCCAGAGCGAGCGACCTTTTTCAATTTTCGCCAATTCATGCAGCTCGATTCCATTGCTCATGTCGCACTTCCTGCCAAGGTTTTACGCAGCTTTGGGTTAAGCCAAATTTGCAGAATATCTGCCAGGAGATTGCATAAAATTATGAAAAAGGCGAAGAGTATCGTCATGCCGAGAATCATGGTGTAATCGCGGTTAAATGCGGCCTGCAAATAGAAACGGCCGAGGCCCGGAATTTGATAAATGGTTTCCACCACAAAGGAGCCCGACAGCAAACCTGCAACTGCAGGGCCCGCAAATGAGACGACTGGTGACATTGCACCGCGCAACGCGTGGTAATAAACGATGCGCCATTCCGGCAACCCTTTGGCGCGCGCAGTGCGAATATAATCCTGAGACAAAGTTTCCAGCATGCCGCCGCGGGAAAGACGAGCGATGTAGGCGGCGTAGGCCGCACCCAAAGTCAACGACGGCAATATTTTATCACCGGGAGACACGCCCCATCCCGAAACGGGCAACCATTCCAAGCCGATAGCAAATCCGAGAATTAATAACGGGCCGAGCACAAACGACGGCAGACATATACCGATCATCGCCAGCGTCATGGGCACATAATCCTGCGGTGTATTTGGTTTAAGTGACGCAATAATCCCGGCTGTAATTCCTATCGTCATCGCCACTAGCAGCGCATAAAGACTAAGCTCCAGTGTTATGGGAAGACCCGCGGCAATCACCTCCGTCACTGTGCGGCTGGGATATTTAAATGAAGGGCCGAAATCCCCCTGTAATAAATGCAAGAGATAATTGCCGAACTGTACATGGATCGGATCGTCCAGATGGTACCGTTTGTTCAGGTTTTCCAGTACCGACGCGGGTACGGCACGCTCCGCATCGAAAGGACCACCAGGCGCCATCCGGATAAGAATAAACGTAACGAGAACGACAAAAAAAAGTACGGGTATCGCTGTCAGCAAACGCTGCACAATTATTCGCAACATGATGATCGCCTAAGGTGAAGCCTGCAAATACACATGTTTTAACGGGTGAAAATGCATGAGGTTGTCATGCCAGCCCTGTACAGACGTGTGAACCAGGTTGATATCCGAATAATAGTACAAAGGTATCACCGGCATTTCTTCCGCCAGCAGGCGGTTCGCCTCCTCAAACAATTCATCGCGACGAGATGGCTCAACCGTGGCGGCAATTTGGTTCATAAGGTCATCATAGGCGGCACTCTTCCAGCCAGTGTTGTTATTGCCGGCGTAAGAGCGAAGAACGTCGAAAAAATTGGAGGGATCAATGTAGTCTGCAAGCCATCCCGCACGCACAATATCGTGCTCCATGTTTTTTCTCGCCGCCATATACACCTTCCATTCTTTATTTTGCAATTGAATGTCGATGTTCAAATTCTTCTTCAACATTTGTTGAATCGCTACGGCAACCTTTTGATGATTGTCGTGAGTGTTAAAAAGCAGCGAAAAAACCGGAAAGCCTTCGCCGTTGGAATATCCAGCTTCTGCGAGCAGGCGTCGGGCTTCCGCAACATCTTCCTGCCAATACACCAATGGTTGATAACCGATCGGGTCTGGGGGAACGAAGTTGAATGCGGGTACTTCGCCACCTCTGGTGACTTTTTCGACAATCAAATTACGATCAAGCGCAAGCGCAAATGCCTTGCGTACGCGCGGGTCATCCAGAGGTTTTTTGTTGAGGTTAAACTCGTAGTAATAGCTTGCATAAGTAGGGACTACTCTGAGTACGTCTGGGTTTTCACGTGAATAGATCTGAATTTTCTCAATATCCATCTGCGGCGTATTGGTTAAATGAATTTGTCCGGACCGAAAGGCGCGCTCTTCCGCTTGCTGATCTTCGATGGGCAGGAAATGAACGGCACTGAGTTTTACCGCCTCCTTGTCCCAATAGGTTTCACTTTTCACGAGCTCAATGTCTTTGTTGATTTCCCAGGTTTTTAATACGAACGGTCCGTTGCCGACAAGATTTCCGGGCAACGTCCACCGGGAAACCGGATCGCTCATGCCACCGAATTTTTCGAGAGTACCTTTGTGAACGGGATAATAAGAGTGATGATCGAGAAGCTGNNTCTGACGTTTTGCCGGTGTAGAATTGCTCAGCACCGTCAATATAAAACATCATGTACGCGTATTTATTGGGCACGCTTGGTGTCAGCGCACGCCGCCAGGAATACACGAAGTCCTGTGCATTTAGTGGGTCACCATTGGACCAGTGAGCATTTTTGCGCAATTGGAACCGGTAGGTTCGGCGGTCATCGGAAATCGTCCAAGATTCAGCAACACCAGGTTTTGGTTCCAGAGTTGCGGCGTCCTTACTGACTAACCCTTCAAACAAATTCATAATAATGTTGTTATCTGGACTGCCAGTGGTTAAATGCGGGTCAAGACTTTGTGGCTCATCTCCATTGCCGTAATAAAGGATCTGATTTTGGATGCCATATTCGACATTGGTCAATTTTTTCTCGCTACATCCCCACAGCAAAAGAGTAGCGACGGACAAGCAAATTCTTATCCATACGCGGTTGTTCATTTTTTTCCTTCCAGATAAACCCCTTTGTAAACTGGGTAATTCACCATGTTGAATTCGAACCCTTTCACCTGGGGAGATTTTAATAATGAGTAGTTGTAATAAAAGATGGGAATGAGCGGCAGCTGATCGAGCAGGATCTGTTCAGCCTTATAAAGAAGTTCGTAGCGCTCCTGTTGCGTCGCGGCCTGATTAGAACTTTCTACCAGCTCATCGTACTCCCGATTGCTCCAGCCAGTGTCGTTCAATCCGTGGCCAGTTCGCAATGAGTCAAGGAAATCCACCGGATCGGCAAAAGAGCTTGAAGAGCCGGCACGGGCAATATCGTGTTGCAGGTTCTGACGAAAATCCAGGAACACCTTCCATTCCTGGTTTTCCAGAACGACATCGACATTCAGTTCTTTTTTCCACATTTGCTGGATGGCAACGGCGAGCGCTTGGTGAATCTCCGCGGTGTTATACGATAGCGCGACCTGTGGAAATCCTTTGCCACCGGGGAATCCCGCTTTTGCAAGATGTTCCCGTGCGAGCTGCGGATTGTATTCTTGCATCTGCGGCGGTTTGTAGGCTTCACTGATTGGTGACAATGCGTTGGCGATCGCCTCGCCATTTTTGGTGATCCGCTGAGTGATTAGATTTTTGTCGATAGCATAGGAAAATGCCTTGCGGACATCGACGTTATCAAAAGGGGGCTTTTGTACATTAAACAAATAAAAATAAGTGGCGTAAGCGGGTTGTGAGAAAAACACATCCGGCGCCTCTGCCTTGTAACGAGCGATTTTGTCCACTGGGATGCGGCCGCCAAAGGCGATATCAATTTGGTCTGAGCGAAACAAACGCTCCTCTATTGATTCGCTATCCGCAGGGTTGAACAACACTTTTTCCAGAGTTATCTTTTCCGCATCCCAATAATGTGGGTTCTTTTCCACTTCAATGATTTGATTGAGCTCCCAACGCTTGAGAATAAATGGTCCATTGCCAACATAATTACCGGCTCGTATCCAGGGATTGTTGGGGTCGTCAATCGCACCAAACTTCTCCACCGTGGCCCTATGAACAGGCGCTGTCCGTGCATCCGAAAGCCGTTTTAGAAATAGTGGGTCGCGTTTTTCCAGGCGAAACTCCAGCAGGCGCTCTGATAAGGCTTTAACACCTACTTGAGTGAAATCATCAATTTCGCCTTTATGAAAAGCTCCCGCATTTTTAATCGCGTAATAATCCAGCGCAAATTGATTGCCAAGCCCTGGTGACAGAATGCGTTGCCAGGCGTAAACAAAATCCTCTGCGGTAATGGTTTCGCCATTTGACCACTCGGCGTTTTCACGCAGGGTAAACCGATAGAGTGTGCCATCTTCCAATTCTTCCCATGATTCTGCGACCGCTGGATGTTGGGTGAAGGTGAGATAATCTGTCACCAATAAACCCTCCATTAACGCCGCAACAACTTTGATACCCGGCATATCGGTTACCTGATGAGGATCAATGGTGCCTGGGAAGGCCCCAATTGACATCCGCAAAACCTGTTGGGTTTTTTCCGGATCACTTGTATTGCCTGTTTTGCTACTACAACTCACAAATGCAGCCAGGAGAATAACCAACAGCGGAAATAGCGGAAAAAAACGCATAAGCGACAACCTGTGAGTGCGGATATTGATGAGCGGAAAACGAAAGGTCATTGCTGCTGCCCATCGCGCAAAGACTCCCCGAAAGCTTCAAAATTGAAGGGCCGGCCGAGGAAATCTTCAACAAGCTGGGCGGCAGGACGCGAGGCGCCGGGCGCAAGAACGGTATTGCGATAACGAGTTGCAACCGCTTTATTCTGAAGACCATTTTGCTTGAATTCCCCGAACATATCCGCTGCGATCACTTGCGACCACATATAGGTGTAATAAATCGCCGAGTAGTTATCGAGATGCCCAAAGCTTGCATACATATAGGTATCTTCGACATACGGAAATGGTGAGTAGCGCTTTTGAAGATCGGTCATCATCTGGTCGAGATCCAACTCTTTTGGGTCGCGATTGTAATAATTGAGAGAAAGGGCCGCATAAAACATCTGATGGCGTACTTGCAAACCTTTGCCAAAATTTCGCGCCTGGTTCATTTTCTCCACCAGTTCGTCGGGTATTGTTTCATTGCGTTCATTACGCGCAAACGATTTTAAAGTGGCAGCATCCCAGACCCACTCCTCCAGCATTTGTGAAGGCGCTTCCACAAAATCCCGCTGGGTATTGGTGCCGGCAAATCTTGCCCATGGAACATGACCGCCAAAAATGGTGTGTATCAGATGGCCAAATTCATGCAAAAAAGTTTCTACTTCAGCGTGTTCGAGCAAATCGGAACCGCCCTCCCCTCCGGGGAAATTGCAGACCAAAGCAGCCATCGGAATCTGTACATTTTGTACACCATCGCGAATACCAAACTGGGCGGCATGTTGATATTTTCCCGTTCTGGGGTGCATATCCAAATAAAAACGGCCGAGCAGTTGACCGTTCTCGCGAAGCTCGTAAGCTTCGACAGATGGATGCCAAACATTGGTCTGCCATGGTGTTATCTGAACACCAAATAAATTCTCTACTAACTGAAAAACACCATTTTTTACCTTGGCGAAGGAAAAGTATTGACGCACTTCCTGCTGATCCAGCGAGTAAGCTTCGTTGCGTACCAGATTTTCCAGATATATTTTCTGCCAATCGCCCACGGCCGTTGCTTCGGGATGAATTTGCTGAAGCCGTTGCAGTAAAACTGCGTAGTCTTGATTGGCACGAGCTGTGGCAAGCTCAGTCATCTGGTTGATAAATGAGGCCGCACTCGCAGCGGAGCCCATCATTTTATCGGCCGTGATGTAATCCGCAAAATGGTCAAACCCTAATAATTTCGCGAGCTCATACCGTGCGCTTAAGAGCTTATGCAACACCGCTTTATTGGCGGGATACCCCCGCTGGCGAAAGGCCACGTACATTTTTCTTTTTGCTTCGTCGCTGAC
>DJFQ01000105.1:37649-68408 GCA_002432095.1 Marinagarivorans sp. UBA5868
GTGAGAAATTCCTGGCCGAGCTTAACGATTTCCGCATTCAACTCCTGAATTCGCCCACGCTCTTGTTCATTTAAACCCACACCGGCAAGTTCAAACCATTGACGGGTCTGCTCTGCGTAGTACCTCTCGGTTCCCTCCAGCGAGTCGATATCCACTTTCATGAGTTTTTTATACAGCGGGCGGGATAAATTAATTTCGCTGTTCAATGCCATTAAGCGCTGTTCACAAACCTCCCCTGCGGCGCGCATAAATTCATTTGGATGTACGTTTGCGTAAAGTCCCGCCCAGCCGGTGGGTTCGTTAATGAGAATTTCCAATTGATTGATGCCGGCTAGAATATCCGTTGGCGTATTTAGTTTGCGGCGTTCGAGAATTTTGAGCGACCGATACGCCTGCTCCCATGCATCGCTGCAGGACTGCATATAATCTTGAGCATCGGGATCGCTAAAGGTCGGCCACGGGGCGTGATCGTTTTGAGATGTGGCTTTTTTTCCCGCAATTGAGCTGCAACCGACACCGAGCAGAGAAAGCAGCAAAAAAGAAAAGGTGATGAAGAGGTGGTGCGCGGTGTGGCGATGAGGGGGCAATGATGGTACGGCGTCTTGTGTCGGTTTTATCATTGCACCCTCTGGAATTATAAATTCACGAAAGTAAGTCAAGTCTCCGTTGCGAGCTTACGCCGCCAGTCCAGCTTCTTTTCAATCGCGCTGATCATCATTCCTGCAATATCACGACCCGTGGCGGTTTCAATGCCTTCGAGACCTGGCGACGAATTCACTTCTAACAGCAGCGGACCTTTTGACGAACGGATGATATCGACGCCCGCGACCAGCAAATCCAGGGTCTTGGCCGCTTTAATTGCCAGCTTGCGTTCATCTGGAGTTATTTTTGTAATGCTGGCGGTGCCGCCCTGGTGAATGTTTGCACGAAACTCACCGGCGGCAGCGGTGCGCTCAATGGAGGCCACCACTTTGCCGTCAATCACGAAGAGGCGCAAGTCTTTGCCATTTGCTTCTTTCACAAACTCCTGAACCAATAAGTTGGCCTGTAGAGATTTGAACGCATTGATAACGCTCTCTGCCGCCTTGCGTGTTTCCGCTAGCACGACGCCCCGCCCTTGCGCGCCTTCAAGCAATTTCACAATCAACGGGGCGCCGCCAACCATTTCGATCAAATCCCCCGTGTCGCTGGGGGAGTTAGCAAATCCGGTCACCGGAATATCCAACCCATTTTTAAGTAACAACTGCAACGAATAAAGTTTGTCCCGCGATTGCGCAATCGCAGACGAGCTGTTCAAAGTAAAAGTGCCAAGACTTTCAAATTGTCGGGTTAGGGCGCAACCATAAAAGGTCATGCTTGGTCGTATGCGCGGAATAACCGCATCGAGCCCATCCACAATATTGCCGCCGCGGTAATGGATTTCCGGTTTTTCGGCATCCATTTTTATATAGCAGTGCTTGATGTTGAGAAAAATCATTTTGTGGCCGCGTTCTTCGCCGGCCTCGATGATGCGACGATTGCTGTAAAGCGTCGGGTCACTCGCCAGAAGGCCGATGGTAAGACCTTCCTGTTCCGGTGTTTGATAGCTGCCATATAGGTCTGTAAGTTCGCTATCGTCCGGTGCCCCCTGGAGAAAGCGCTCCTCCGGGTCGACAAGCATGCGCCCCGCCATCGCTTCTCGGCCGAGCAACATTCGGTAACCCATCGAATCGCGGTTGGTTAAGGTCAGTTCAATATCGCGTGTTTGTCCACCCAACTGCATGGGCACCTTGATGACCAAGCGCTTTTCACTGTCTCCACTGGAGCTGCGCACCGTGCGCCGATCCACCACTGGCGCTTCGCAGCGTGCCACGACCCGGCGGTTATCCTGAAGTGGATGCACCTCAAAGCTCACCCAGTTGGAGCCGTTGCGTTTAAAGGTCTGAATATTTACGGCGTGAACGCAGGAGGTCTTCGCCCCAGAGTCCACTCGTGCTTTGATGGCGGGGATTCCAAGGGACGGAAACGTGCACCATTCTTCACTGCCGATCAATAATTTATCGTTGGCGTACCGCTGCATGCCGCCTCTCTGTTGAATATTGGGTCCCGCGGGAGTTGCGGCGGATTATGCCCCAAAATCTTTATGGAGCAAGTGTTTTTGCGCTGTAACAAAAGGTGTTTGCTGGTGGATTTCAATATCCCCCGCACTCTCTATAATGCGCCGCACCTCGCACGTAAATTTGGAAAGCAACGTATGCAAATAGAAAAAGATAAGGTCGTTTCAATTTTTTACCATCTGCGAGACGCGGGTGGGGAATCTCTGGAGAACACTCAAGACGGCATTCCTTTGGCTTATCTCCATGGTCACAATAATCTTCTGCCAGCGTTGGAGAAGTCGCTGGAGGGTCGCCAGTTGGGTGACAAATTTAGCGTCACATTGGGGCCTGACGACGCCTATGGCCCCGTGCGTGAAGGTGCGACTCAGCGAGTGCCAATCAAACACTTGTTGGGCAATCCTAAGCGTCTACGACCCGACATGCTGGTGCGAGTACAAACCGATCGCGGGGCGGTTAGCGCCAGGGTTCTTAAGGTTGGTAAATTTATGGTCGATGTTGATCTCAACCATCCTTTTGCGGGCAAGACACTGATATTTGATATTGAAGTGACCGCGGTGCGGGACGCGTCATCGGAGGAAATTGCACATGGACACGCGCATGGAGAAGGCGGCCATCATCATTAAACTCTACTACGGCGGTTCTCGTTATCATGGCTGATATAGCACGGATCAGACGATATGCAAGCCGAACGCGATTTCCCGCCCACAGCGGCGGGTGACGCGGATCACATCTTTATCATCTCTTTTTCCCGTTTTTAATAACTACTGGTGCTTTGTGCGTTGGCTATCCAAAACCTGCTTGCGTGTGAAAGATTTGTGACCGTAAGAATAGTGTGGAGCACAGCGTGAAACTTTTATGCACAAACCCAGGGCATTTCTTATAAGCGCCAAATGTCAACGCTATTTTACATGTCGCCTCATAAAGCACACTAAGAATCACGTATAACCAATTGATTTTAAAAGACTTAATTTGCAAGATCAAAAAATGATCAATCTAAGGTGGGGCTAGTAAAACCGGGGGGTAGCCATCATTTCCCCATGACTATCCACCAAGTTATCCACAGGATTTGTGGAAAGATTTTTCGGCGATTTCCCTGTAAACCGTCACATAAATGCAATAGCTTCGAAGCGTTTTTTTAGATCGTTTTCGCATGACCTGAGCAACGCGTATGACGGTTCGCAATCACGTTACAACAGAATCTAATGCAAGACGGAGTTCGCTTGTGAGTAACCCGCTAGCACCACGACGGTGCAGATCTCCCTCGTCAACTGACGTCGAGAATATCCAGTACCTGAGTCGAGGGGGGCTCCTGGATGCGAACAAAACTTCCGCAGGTTTCACCATCGTCGTCGAGAGAATCTGGCAACGGAGCACTGCGATCGAGGGAGAGATTAATGAAGTCGAACAATTTTTGGTCGGCAAGTTGAGAGGGTGAAACGCGCTGGAGTGCTGAGAAGATCGTTTCCACTCTTCCTGGGTGTTGCCTGTCCCACCCTTGCAACATTTCCTTGATTACCTGCCGCTGCAAGTTGTCCTGCGATCCACATAGATTGCAAGGGATGATGGGAAAGCCTTTTTGCACCGCATATGTCTCTATGTCGGCTTCGCGGCAGTACGCCATCGGCCGTATTACGATATTGCGCTTATCATCCGCCAGGAGTTTAGGAGGCATGGCCTTCAATCGACCTGCATAGAAAAGGTTGAGAAACAGGGTTTCTACGATATCGTCCTTGTGATGTCCCAAAGCTACTTTGGTGGCCCCGATCTCTTCTGCAAATCCGTACAGAGTGCCTCGTCTCAGGCGCGAACACAGTCCGCACGTGGTTTTGCCTTCGGGAATAACGGATTTTACGATGCTGTAGGTATCACGCTCGATGATATGAAACGGTACACCTAAAGCGGTGAGGTATTCGGGCAGCACATGCTCGGGAAAGCCCGGCTGTTTTTGATCCATATTTACCGCGATCAGCTCAAAATCAATTGGCGCGGTTTTTTGTAGCCCTAAAAGGATATCGAGCATGGTGTAGGAATCCTTGCCACCGGAGAGGCAGACCATCACCTTGTCTCCCTGCTCGATCATGTTGAAGTCGATGATCGCCTGCCCCACCTGACGTCTCAGCCGTTTTTGCAGCTTGTTGAATTCGACTTTGTGCTTGCGCTCTGGGCTGAGGACCATGTTGGACTACCTTCTCGAAGAAACCGGCGCATTGTACGGATTTCGACCGCGGGAGTGAACGCGAAGGATGCAGCAACGGCAAAGTTTTGCCGCAGCCAGCGGCGGCAATATTCGTAAAAAAACCCAATAACGCAATGAAATCCAGAGCTTGCGACTATTCATGAGCTTAGGAACATCCTTTGCACTGTGTCTGCCATCAGCGCCATTTGTCAAAAAATTGCCGTTCGCCAAACAAATATTACAGAGGAATCTATGCGAGATTGGTTTGTGGGTTGGCAGAAACTGTTCGGCAAAGCCGATCTGAAAACGACCACCGCTACACCCTCGTCGCCACAGCCCACTCAGCATTGGGAGTTGCCTGGCGCTCCGGCGCTCCGCTGGACCGCTGGGGAAACGCGCGTTTTGCTGAATTGCGAAGAGAGCAAAACGATTTGTTCAATTAGCGATCACGCACGCGATACACCTATGCAAACAGTGGTACTCGGTTGTGATCCCTCCGTTCATCAAGTCTTGTTAGACGAATTTTTCCCCCGGCCAGCGGTTTCTCCATTGGGCGGTCGATTTCAGTTACAGCTTCCCATGGGCGAGGGGTTATTGTTGCTTCAGCTTGTGGTGCGCGATGAAATCGGCGTGGCAGCCACTCCAGCGTATGTGGCGGAAGTGGTGGATAAATTGGTTGTGAAAGATCGTCGCCAGAACCAGAGACTGCAATTCAGCAGCGCGTCCGCCCCGCGAATTGATTTGCTCGTGCCTTTTTCACCGCGGTTGAGGGGGCATCTCCTCGATTTGTCCGAAGGTGGATTTGCGATGGTGTATTACGGTGCGACCAAGCCGAAGCTCTTCACCCGTACTGGCGATTGCCGAATTGATTTTGATAAAAACTTCGTTCTCCGTACCCAGGTCCAGGTTCTGCAGGTTCGACCCCGCCGTAAGCCTTTTCACCACACGGTGATTCGCGTTCGCTTTAGCGACTTGTCCCCCGCAGAGCGAGATCGCATTGCGACGTTTATTCATGAGTGCATGTCGAGCGCGGCCAATTTAAGTGCAGCTTGACCGTTATAATGGCGACCCCGGACGTACGCGTCCGAGGCCCATTCATAACTGGAACCGGCTATCGCATGAATGTTCTTTCTGGCGAGCAAATTCTCGCCCTTGACCGCAAGCACCTTTGGCACCCCTACGCGTCTCTCGATCCTCAAGCGCCCCTCTATCCTGTTACATCCGCGCACGGTTGCGAAATTGTGTTAAACGATGGTCGTCGTTTGGTAGATGGCATGGCGTCCTGGTGGAGTGCCATCCACGGTTACAACCATCCGGATTTAAACCGTGCCGTCACAGAGCAAATCGGCAAAATGGCGCATGTGATGTTTGGTGGGCTGACCCACGAACCGGCCGTTCGCTTGGCAGAAACTTTGGTCTCGATAACGCCAGCAGGCCTAGAGCGCGTTTTTCTCGCGGACTCCGGCTCCGTCAGCGTTGAAGTGGCGATCAAAATGGCGCTGCAATATCAATTGTCCCGCGGCAATCCAACAAAGACGCGCTTGCTGAGCCTGCGCCACGCCTATCATGGCGACACCCTTGGCGCCATGTCGGTCTGTGATCCGGTGACGGGTATGCATCACCTCTTCCGGTCATTGTTACCCGAACAACTCTTTGTCGAGGCGCCTTCCACCGGCTTTCACCAAGAATGGGATGAGCGCTGTTTGAATGCGTTAAAAGATACGTTTTATCGCCATCACAATGAAATCGCCGCATTTATCGTTGAACCCATCGTCCAGGGCGCTGGCGGCATGAGGTTTTATCACCCGGAGTATCTGCGCGCGGCGCGGGCATTGTGCGATGAATACAATGTGCTGCTAATTGCTGATGAGATCGCCACCGGTTTCGGCCGAACGGGACGTATGTTTGCCTCTCAACACGCGGGAATTTCACCGGATATTATGTGTGTGGGCAAAGCGCTGACCGGTGGCTACATGACGCTTGCGGCGACCTTATGCAACAACAAAGTAGCAAGCGGTATTTGCGATGGCGAAGCAGGGCTTTTTATGCACGGCCCGACGTTTATGGGCAATCCCTTGGCGTGCGCGGTGGCAAACGCCAGCATCAATCTATTACAGACGACAAAATGGCAACACGATGTGCAGTCCATCGAGCGCCAATTAACAAGCGAGCTAGCGCCACTGCGGGATCTATCATCAGTGAAAGATGTTCGTGTGCTCGGCGCCATCGGAGTGGTGGAGCTGCGTGAACCGGTGGATATGAAAAAAGTCGTGCCGCAACTGGTGGAACTCGGTGTATGGCTCCGGCCCTTCGGCCGTTTGCTCTATACCATGCCGCCTTACGTCATCCGCGCGGAACAACTAATCCGCATCACCAGTGCCATGCGCGCCTTATGCGAGAAGCACTGCGCTTAATCCAGCGGATATAAACCCACTGCGCGGCGAACCTTGGCCAACAAAGGAGCGGCTTTTGCGCGGGCCTTGGCGGCGCCGGCCTGCAATACCGTTTCGATATCGCCCGGTTTTGCCAGCAACGCGTCATATCGCTGCCGTGCTTCTGCAAGCTCGGCATTAATCAGCTCGAACAGCTCTTTTTTTGCTTGTCCCCAGCCAATTCCCTCGGCGAATTTGCGCCGCATATCGGTTGATTGCTCCACAGAGGCAAACGCATTCCATATTTGGAAAACGGTGGATTCGTCAGGATTTTTCGGTTCGCCGGGTTCCAGAAGATTGGTTTTGATTTTGTTGATGTGTTTCTGCAGTTGTTTTTCCGCGAGAAACAGGGGAATCGTGTTGTTATAGCTCTTGCTCATTTTGCGACCATCGAGCCCCTGCAGCACGTCGCCGTTTTCCTGCACTACGGTTTCCGGCAGCACAAAAACTTCGCCAAAGTGATGGTTAAAACGCTGAGCGATATCGCGGGCCATCTCGAGATGTTGAGTTTGGTCTTTGCCGACCGGTACATGGGTTGCGTTGAACATCAAAATGTCGGCTGCCATTAGCACCGGATACGAAAATAAACCCATGGTCACGGCATAATCCGGGTCCTGTCCTTCCGCCACGTTAGCGTCAACTGCCGCCTTATAGGCGTGCGCTCGATTCAGCAACCCTTTGGCACTTTGGCAAGTGAGAATCCAGCACAGCTCGGTGATTTCCGGCACATCGGATTGGCGGTAAAAAATGACCTTATCTGGATCCAGACCCAATGCAAGCCAGGTGGCCGCTATTTCCTTCGTGGAAAGATGGATGCGCTCAGGGTCATGGCATTTGATCAATGCATGAAGGTCGGCGAGAAAAAAAAATGATTCGACATCGGGATTCCGGCTGGCTGCGATCGCCGGCCGGATGGCGCCCACATAATTCCCAAGATGCGGAGTTCCGGTGGTGGTAATGCCGGTGAGAAGGCGTTTGCTGGCCATGGAGAACCCTTCAGATACGGTAAAAGCCCGCAATCATACAGAGTTCAAACCATGAGGCAAAGTTGGCCGAAACGTCCGCGGATGCCCTACGAAACCTCGGAAAGAAGCTGTTGCGCAGCGGCATTTTTCAGGACGACAGCGTCAAAACCAGCTTGGCATAGCAGATAGGCTCCAATATCCGCACGGGGACCTGCCTCATCGGAAATTGCATAGAGCGTCCCGGCACCAAGATCATCAAGGCTATCGCGCAGACGGGAGAGTGGTACATTGACACTTCCCTCCAAATGGTTCGCACGAAATTCCATTGGCAGGCGAACGTCCAGAATCTTGAATGGCTTTTTCTGCGCTTCTAGCGTATCCCAGTCCGTGTACTGAATGACCGATTGCCGCACCAGATCGCAAAAATGCTCGCCACTCAAGCGCTTGACGACCCCATCGGTGCGCATGATGACGGAGGCGTTGCGCGGTGCGTCGCTGATCAATGCCTCTTCGCCGAAGTAATGACCCTCTTTTAACTCCAGATCGACGCTGCCAGAGCGGTTGGTCACCAGGGCGGAACCGGCCGCAAGCACATAGAAATAGTCTCCACGTGCGCCTTCCCGAATCAGCCGCTCACCAGCAGGTACCTCAATCGTTTCGAAACGGGCAAACAGCTCTTGCAGTTGCGACCACGGTATACGGGCAAATAATGGGGACTTCAACAGACATGCCATCCAGTCTTTGGCGTCCGCAAGCTCTCCAACTTCGATTCCCACCTCTGCATTCTCGCTTTGGGAAGCCACTTCGGAATCCGCAGTAGGCGGCGGTGCCTTCGCCTTGGCGATCTGACGTGCCAGCCAGTCGATATTCAAGGTGAAGTAGCGGACGTGAGTTTTGGCCACCGCGGAAACCACAGTAGGAGAATGAGTGTTCAGCGCGCGCCTTGATCTGTCGCCGCCGCTCTTAACTTTTTCGACCCCAAACTCGTTGTTGATGAGGTCGACATCCCCCTCCAAAAGAAAAAAATGGTCAGCGAGAATCTTGCCTCGCTTAAAGATCATGGTGCCTTTGGGCGCCGATACCAGGCGGGCCTGCTTGGCGACTTCTGACAAAAATTGTCCAGTGAGAGCGCTGATGGGCGAAAACTGGCTAAAAACTGCACTTTGTGACATAGACTCTCCTCCGCGATGGGTAAAGTCTTGACCAGGAGTGTCACCTTCGCCAGTAAAAATTGAACAAATCAGCGAGACAAATCTCCCATTTCAAAATATCTCTCAATAATGTCGCTCATATACTCCAGGTC
The DNA here is from genome assembly GCA_002432095.1 of Marinagarivorans sp. UBA5868. Taxonomy (GTDB): domain Bacteria; phylum Pseudomonadota; class Gammaproteobacteria; order Pseudomonadales; family Cellvibrionaceae; genus UBA5868. Next base: position 46,622 of record DJFQ01000105.1, read on the forward strand.
TTTGGTGCCAGCGAGTTCGCGGATCGAATGCATGGCGAAAGTCGGCAAACCAATGTCCACTGTCCGAATGCCCGCTTTGGCGGATGTCATAGGACCGATGGTGCTGCCGCAGCGCATGTCAGCGCGGGTTACATAAGCCTGGTAGGGCGCACCGCATTGGTCTGCCAGAATTTTTATCAGAGCTGCCGTCTCTGGGCTCGTCGCATACCCCTGATTGGCATCGTACTTAATGACGGGGCCAGCATTGAGTTTGGGCCCGTGACCCTCGTCGTGTTTATGTGGAAAACTCGGGTGGATGCCATGAGCGTTATCCACGGACAACATCAGCGATCGATGGAGCATGCGAAAGCGCGTTTCGGACTCTGGCATCAAACGCTCAATGAAAGCAGTCAGCAGATTCCCTTGTGCGCCGATATGCGATTGGCTGCCGACTTCCTCGTGATCAAACAGCGCCAATATCGCGGATTGATCTCCGCTTGAGTTCAGGAAGGCGTTAAGACTGACAAAACAACTCAATAGATTGTCCAGTCTGGCTGACGCGAGAAATTCTTCTGCCAAACCAATACGTGCTGCTTTTTGCGTGTCGTAAAAGCAGAGATCAAAGTCGAGGATGTGGTCGTCCTTTATTCCCTTTGCTTCGCCCCGTTCTAGTTCCCGCGCCAGTAGAGTTTTGAACGTCAGTCCCGGCTCGGGGTTTTGCAGCAACACGGGGCGCATCTGCTCCTGAGCATTAAGCGCCCTCCCCTCATTTGCGGTGCGATCCAAATGAATGGCGAGGCTCGGAATGGTGGCAATGGGTCGCTCAAAGTTGATCAGCACATGACGCAGCGTGTGGCCATCCCGAATGGTTACGCGCCCAGCGAGGGACAGGTCTCGATCAAACCAAGGCGCCAGTAAAACCCCTCCGTATACTTCCAGGCCCAATTGCAAATAACCTTGCGATAACTTCTCGGGCTTGGGTTTTACTTTCAGGACCGGGCTATCGGTGTGCGCGCCAACAATTCGCAAACCATTGTCGATCAAGTTAGCGTTGCCATGACGAAAGGCGACAATCGACGCATCTCGTCGTGTCACAAAATACTGTCCGCCGGGCTGAATGGACCAAGTGGCGCCTTCATTTAATTCCACATAGCCCTTGGCCTCCAATGCCTTCCGCACACATTCAACCGCGTGATATGGCGTAGGGGATGCGTCGAGCCATCCCATGATTGTTTCGCAAAGTGAAGACGACATATTTCAGGTCCTCTTATCTAATATCAATTGAGGAAATAGAGACCGATCAACACAAAACCGAGAATGACCCGGTAAATGACAAACGGCAACATACTGAGCTTGCTGATGAATTCCAAAAAATAATGGATGCATAAATATGCGCTCACCAACGACACCAATACTCCGATGACGATTCCGAGCCAATCAACATCGACCGCACCCAGCAAACCTATGCCTTCATATACGCCGCCAATCACAATGACTGGAATCGATAACAAAAACGAAAAGCGTGCGGCATCGGTGCGGGTAAACCCAAGAAATAATGCCATCGTCATAGTAATGCCTGAACGCGACGTACCAGGAATCAACGCAACTGCTTGCGCAATACCGATCAGCAATGCAGCACTCAGGGTTATATTTTGCAGTGTGAGTGTCTGTTTGCCGCGCGCATCACACCACCACAACACCAGTCCGAAAATGATGGATGCAGCGGCGATCACTAACGACGAGCGCAAATAAGTTTCAATAAAAGGTTCGAGGAACAGTCCAGCCAGGCAAACCGGAATAGTCGCCCAAATGATGTACCACGCTAGACGGCTTTCATGTGTCTGTCCTTGCGTACCAAATTGGCCAAACCAAGCGACAATAAGATCACGCAGATCTTTGCGGAAGTAGATCACCACGGCAGCCAGCGTGCCCACATGAACTGCAACATCAAAGGCGAGTCCCTGATCTGTCCAACCTAAAATCTGGCTCGGCAAGATCAAGTGGGCAGAGCTGGAAATTGGTAAAAATTCCGTGAGCCCTTGTATCAAGGCCAACACCACAACTTGAAACAGATCCATAGTTAAACCTCTAGCTATAAATATCGCGATATTTTAAGAGCGGATGCGCTGTCTTTTATTCCAGGACACTGAGTTACGGAGATAATCGAGTTGAAAATCTTGCGGGAGACAACTAGACCCGACTCGCCATTTTTCGATGGCAATTATCGCGATCATCTCTGCACACGGTGCAATGGAAACATCTACTGAGGCACCCGCGTGGCGCAGTGCAGATAGATCGAGCAATTCGGCAGCAGCGCCTGCAATAAGCGTAGGACTACCATTGCGCTCTGCTATTAATTGATTAATTTCATTGTTGACCTCTGCGATGGCGTCTAGCCGAGGTTCCACCACGAGCGAACTTCCCGTAGGCAAAAACGCCATTACCGACCAGTACATTTCTCCCATGCGCGCATCTAGGAGGCTCACCACAAGCTCTGCCTGGGGATTCGATAAGCTGGCTGAGCGCGCCATGGATTCCAGGCTGCTGACGCCAACCATGGGTTTCTGCGCACCGAAGGCCAAGCCTTGGGAAATTCCCAAACCTATTCGCAGCCCCGTGAAGGAACCCGGTCCCTTTGAGCACGCAATAAAATCGAGATCTGAAAGCGTAATTTGTTGTAAAGACAGAAGATCGTGAACGAAGGGCAACAGAGATTTTGCGTGGCTTTTTGGAATATCGCTTGAGGCGTTGGAGGTGGTGCCATTTACCACCAAGGAAACCGAACACGTCTCGGACGACGCGTCAATTGCGATGCAATTTGCCATGGGTGCGCACTTCCAGCAAAAGAAGCGCATTCTACCTGACAAGCACGCTTTGACAACGACGTATCCCTAATCGTTATCCAGTTTGCAGATGGATACAAAAAAGCCATCAATCATGATGGCTTTTGGTTGCATTGAAATCCGACGACTTATGCGCTCTTAGGCGGACGTCCACGGCGACGTCCAGTCTTGGGAATCGAGGCGACTTTCTTCGGCCGACCTCTTGATTTGCCCGTTGATTTGGTTGCCGGCATGGATGCTCCGGTCGCTTTGGGTGGCCGGCCGGGGCCTCGCGCTTTTCCACCTGATTTGCGTTTGGCTTTTGCTGCGGCCTTTTTTTCCGCTGCTTTCAGCTTTCGCGAGTCCGCAGTGGATCTTTTCTTCAGCCAGCGCGTTTTAAATGCATCTACCGCTGTTGCTAGATCCTTATCCGCTTTTACCGCCAGAGACATTTTAAGATCGTCGACTTTTGCCTGAGCTTTAGCGCCGGCATCGGCCGCTTTCGCCATCTTTTTAGCAGACGCTAAACGCGCCTTGGCTTCGGCGAGGGTTTTCTGTGAGGCTTTTACTTTTTCTGCCAATGCAGAAGCGGTCGATTTGGCTTTCGCAGCTGAGCTTTTGGCGGTTGCTGAACGAGTTTTTTTAGCTCTGCTAGCGCTGTCCGACGCTTTCTTTCGCGCCGCCGCCAAACGTTCTTTGTTCTTTAATAATGTCTCTTGCGCTTTGGAAGCCGCTGCCTCTGCTTTGGTCACGCCTGGAGACGTGTTTGCAGATGACGTTGCTTTTGTACGTTTCACCTTAGCCGAACTCTTCACCGCGCCGCGTGGACGACCAGCTTTTTTCTTTGTCGGGGTCATAATTCTCTCCTCATTTTTATCGAGCACCTCGATCAAAACCATAGCATAAAAATTAAACACGACAAGTGCTGCGGTCAATGTTATGTAAAATAAACGTCACTTGCACCCCTTTTTTGATTAATTCGTTGAGAAATTCAATATTTATTCGCAAATTTTGGAAATTTCTCTCGACGAAAAAGCCGGATGAGAACTCAGGGTAAGACGACAAAATAACTGCACAACTTATTCGATGATCGCTGTGGCACTTGTTCAGCGAATGACAAATTGAAAACTTTCACAAGTCCGACAACACCAATATCAACCACCTGTTTGAATTTTGTGAAAGCAGGATCAGATGTTCGGGTCAGTCATTCGCAGCTGAGCTTGAAAATTAAAAGGAGACTAACAGGCAGTGACGCTGAATACTTAAGAGCCAGCAACAGCAGGACAAAAACCAGTAACAGCAGGACAAAAAAAAGACCCTTTCGGGTCTTTCGGGTAAATCGGTTGCTCAACCAAGTACAGAAAAGATCTTGTTCTTGATCTCGGCCATTGAGCCAACACCTTCTACTCTCGAACACATAGGTTTGCCGTATTTAGCTGACAGTTGTTGGTAGTAGCTCACCAGGGGTTCGGTCTGCTCGTGATACACCGCAAGGCGTTTGCGGATCGTTTGTTCTTTATCATCTTCACGCTGAATAAGCGGCTCACCGGTTACGTCATCTATTCCCGGTTCTTTCGGCGGATTATGCGCAATATGGTAAATCCTCCCCGAATCGGGATGTACACGTCGTCCGCTTAGGCGTTGAACAATTTCTTCATCATCCACACTGATTTCCAATACGTGATCAATCTCCACGCCGGCTGCGAACAGCGCCTCAGCCTGCGGAATGGTTCTGGGAAAACCATCAAATAGAAACCCATTTTTACAATCGTCCTGGGCAATACGCTCTTTGACGAGTCCAATGATCAACTCATCGGGAACCAGAGCACCGGCAGCCATGATGTCTTTTACTTGTAAGCCGAGGGGCGATTCTGCCTTGACTGCCGCACGCAGCATATCGCCCGTAGAGATTTGGGGGATAGCGTAAGAACCCATAATAAACTTCGCTTGGGTACCCTTACCGGCGCCTGGCGCTCCTAAAAGTATTATTCGCATTATGGAGAAACTCCTGGATAAGGTCCCGGTCGGGACATGGCTGGCAAAATGGGGGCTAAAGATACACGGACGGCGGGGCTTTCTCAAGCTGGCGCGCCCCAGCCACAGCCGGCTCCGGGCCATGCTCTGGCACAAAATTCACCTGCCACCAAACGTCACAAAAGAAGGATAAGGTCTAAGCTTTAGTTGTCCATATCAGATGTACAGTGCAACAGAAGGTGCGATGTTTATGACTTTACGAGAACTACTGAAAAACTGGGAAAAGACCTCGAACGGTCCCCTAACGGAGCGAGAATATGCCGTCCGTTTGACCGTAAAAGATGCAGCAAGAATCGCTGCGCTGGCTGAGATGTACCCGTCGAGAAGCCCCGAACAGATATTGACGGAGCTCGTGGGCGCTGCCCTGAATGAACTGGAACACAGGCTGCCTTATGTACAAGGTGAAAATGTCTCATCCGTCGACGAGTTGGGGGATCCGATTTATGAAGATGTGGGACCGACCTCGCGGTTCGTTGAACTTACCCGAAAACACCTGGGTGATGGTCAGGCACACTAACCATTGTCGATAGTCGATCTACTGTCTGGTAAGGAACCATTGGCGGTTGAGGAGCGATTATCCTAAGGCACCGTTTGATTGTTTGGCGGATACTTGAGTTCGCCGGCCTTCGCATCATTCCATCTTTTGTCCAACTCAGGCGGTGTCAGTTGGACAAGCGTTAATCCCTCTTGTGCGGCCTCCTTTTCCATATAGTCGAAACGCGCCGTAAATTTGGTATTTGCTTTGCGCAACGCTGTTTCTGGGTCCACTTTTAAATGACGGGCCAAATTCACGCAGGTAAACAAGACATCTCCGAGTTCGTCTTCAATTTCCTGTGATGTTTGCTGGCTCATGGCATGCTGCAATTCGTCGAGTTCTTCGGTTAGCTTTTGCATCACCCCTGATACATCGGACCAGTCAAAACCCACTTGAGCCGCGCGCTTCTGTAACTTCGCCGCCCGTGTTAGTGATGGAAGCGCGCGGGGAATATCAGCAAGAGTGCCAGTCAAGCCTTTGTGTTCGCGCTCTGCGCTTTTAATGGCTTCCCAATTCTGTTTAACCTCTCTTTCTTCTAGAGCGTTATCCGTCTTACCAGAATATAAATCGCCATTCGGAAACACGTGAGGATGGCGGCGGATCAGTTTTGCCACTAATGTATCGACAACGTCGCCAAAGCGAAAAAGGTTTTGCTCAGCTGCTAACTGGCTGTAGAAAATCGCCTGAAATAGTAGATCTCCAAGCTCTTCCTTAAGATGCAGATAATCGCCCCGCTCAATCGCGTCCACAACCTCGTACGCCTCTTCAAGAGTGGAAGGTGCAATGGTTTCATAGGTTTGTTTGAGATCCCATGGACAGCCACAAACCGGGTCGCGCAGCCGCTGCATCAGCAGCAACAAGTCATCGAGAGTATGTGCAGGGCGCTCTTCTTTCATAAACATCCGACCTGGTAAGTTCAACTTTTACGTTTGACTGAGGAGACATTGGGCAATCGGCTAAGGCGTGCCAGCACTCTGCTGAGATCACTAAAACTCGAAACTTCGATACGTAACGACATATCCACGGTATTTTTATTTTTGTTAGATAGTGTCTGCATGGCGCTCACATTAATTCTCTCTCTATCAAGCAATGCAGTTATGTCCCGCAGCAATCCATGACGGTCGAACGCTTCAACCATTACATCGACCGAATAAAATTGCTCGGGCTTTTCGGCCCAATCAACTTTGATAATCCGTTCAGGTTCGTCGGCCATTGNNTGCCATTAACTGCAGAACATTCTGACAATCCTGCCGGTGTATCGAGACCCCCCTTCCCAACGTGATATAACCCGTAATGCTGTCGCCTGGGATTGGTTTACAGCACTGCGCAATGTGGGACAAAAGGTTGCCCACCCCGTCAATATAAACGTCCGATGCACCGAATTCTGCAGATGTTGCGCGACCCACAAGCGAAATAACCGGCTCGGGAGATTTATCGACTTTAAACAGCCGTTGCGCAACATTGATGACGCGATCGACACTGAAATCACCTGTACCAACGGCGGCATACAGATCGTCAAGCGACCGCAAATTCAGTTTTTGTGCTAACTGTTCATAATCGATATCTTCCACCGCCAAACGCAAAAACTCGCGATCCAACAGCGCCCGGCCATCCGCGACATTTTGATCTCTATCTTGCTGTTTGAACCATGCCTGCAGCCGACTGCGCGCTTTGGAAGTCGTAATGTAACCGAGGGCGGGAATTAGCCAGTCGCGACTGGGTGACTCCCGGTTGGACGTCAAGATTTCCACCTGATCCGCAGTTTTCAACGTTTGGTTCAGCGGGACTATGCGACCGTTGACCTTAGCTCCTTTGCAACGCAACCCGATGTCCGAGTGAATTCGGAAGGCAAAATCGACAGCGGTTGCACTTTCCGGTAGATCAACCACATGGCCGTCAGGGGTGAACACATAAATTCTGTCTTGCTCAATCCCACGCGGCAAATGATCTTCCCACGGATTGCCACCAACTTCTTCATGCCATTCGAGAACCTGACGCAACCACTCGATTTTTTGTTCGTATCCCGCTGATCCGCTTTCCTGATCGCTCTTCTTATAGCGCCAATGGGCACAAACTCCATACTCTGCTTCTTCGTGCATGGTTCTGGTGCGAATCTGTACCTCCAACACCTTATTGGCAGGTCCTTTTACTGCCGTGTGGAGGGAGCGATAGCCGTTCTCTTTCGGGTTTGCAATGTAATCGTCGAATTCATTCGGAATGTTTCGCCACAGCGAATGCACCACACCCAAGACACGATAACAATCCTGTTCTGAGGCCACCAAAATGCGGACGGCGCGAATATCGTAGACTTCCGAAAAATTAATATTTTTGCGCCGCATTTTGCGCCAGATGCTGTAAATATGCTTGGCACGGCCATTGATTTCAGGTGCGACAATCCCCTCTTTGATCAGCGCATCTTTCAAAATCTGTATGACGTTATCGATATAAACCTGACGGTCGATTCGCTTTTCATCCAACAGTTTGGCGATGTATTTGTAGTCGTAAGGATGGAGATAGCGAAACGAAAGGTCTTCAAGCTCCCATTTGATATGCCCGATACCCAGCCGATGGGCCAGAGGCGCATAAATATCCGATACTTCACGGGCAACTCGTTGGCGTTTTTCGATGGGTGCTTTTTTGACCGCCCGTATAGCGCAGGTCCGCTCAGCCAGTTTAATCAGTGCGATGCGCACGTCATCCACCATCGCGACGAGCATTTTGCGAACGTTATCAGCCTGCTCACTGCTTTCCAGGCCCATCACGGCGTCACTGGAGTGATTGGACAGAGTGCTGATGGCTGCCATTCGTGCAACCCCGCTAATCAATTTGGCGACAATTGCGCCAAATTGATCTTGCACCTCGTCGAGGGAAAGTTTCTTTTCCCGCACACTTCGGTAGAGAACCGCAGCGACCAAAGTATCGTAATCGAGGTGTAGGTCCGCGAGGATTTCGGCCATTTCCAAGCCCGCCGAATAGGACGAATAGCCCTCGCCCCACCCCGTCAGCTGATCCCCAGGTACACCTTCTACCGCCTCGGCCAATTGAGCCGCCGCACGCACCGGCGCGGCCGCCGCTACCGGATCCAGCTGCGCCACCGTCAGCAGGCGGATGGTCCAAGCGTCTATATCGAACTTTCCATCAGCCGTCGTAGGCCGATCTTCTCTGACCTTTACCATGTCATATCAACCTGCCACCGAAGCCAGCATCACTTCTATTCATTAAAAACCCCCGAACTCAGATAGCGATCTCCGCGATCACAAACGATTGCGACGATTACCGCTCCATATAGTGTCTGGTCGAGTTTCAAAGCCGCAGCCACAGCACCTCCTGAGGACACCCCGCAAGATATACCTTCACGCCGTGCTAGCTCTCTCATGGTACGCTCCGCCTCAGCCTGGCCGATATTCAATATGGCATCGATATTCCGATCATCAAATATTTGGGGTAAATATTCCGCTGGCCATCGACGGATACCGGGGATAGCAGCCCCCTCCTCCGGTTGCAGTCCTATCACCTGAACAGCTGGGTTTTGTTGTTTAAGGAACCTCGAAGTTCCCACTATGGTTCCCGTGGTGCCCATGGAGCTTATGAAATGAGTGATAGCGCCGTTGGTTTGCCGCCAAATTTCGGGACCTGTGGTTTCGTAATGTGCGAGCGGATTATCGGGGTTGGCAAATTGGTCCAGTACCTTGCCTTTACCCTCGTCCTGCAGGCGCATTGCCATATCGCGAGCGCCTTCCATGCCATCCGCTTTAGACACCAAAATCAGCTCTGCGCCATATGCGAGCATGGAGGCTTTGCGTTCATCCGTGGCGTTGTCGGGCATGATCAAAATCATTCGATATCCCTTGATTGCGGCCGCCATTGCCAAGGCTATGCCAGTGTTGCCACTGGTGGCTTCAATCAGACAGTCTCCGGGGCGGATTTCGCCCCGAGCTTCCGCGCGCGCGATCATGGATAGAGCAGGACGATCTTTAACCGACCCGGCGGGATTATTTCCTTCGAGTTTGACCAATAATGTGTTGGCACCAGGCCTACCCAGTCGCTGCAAGCGAACAAGAGGGGTATTACCGACAAATTCTTCTATGGTGGGATAGTGATGCATGGGAGGACTACGGCGGCCAATCGTGAGCAAAAAGGAGGCATATTCTAGCCTGATTTATGCTATCGTGAAACGGTCGTCAGATTCCGAGGCGGCCTCTAAGAATCGCATTCGAAACATCTTTATTGCAGTACATCCAAACATCAGGTCGGGCGAGATAAGCAACGCAGTGCGGCCAAACAAACACCCATTTAAATCACGCATTCAATATTATGATTCATACGCGACCGTTTACTCGCCGAATTATTCTTCTTGGAGTACTTCCTGTTTTTATTGCGATCTGCTTTCTTTCTGCGGGTTTCATTATCGCACAGGATAGATTGATCAAGTCTTTAGAAAACCAGATCAGCGAAATTGCTGAAACCACTCTACTACCGATTTTAACGGAAAATCCATCAGACACTGAGACCCTTAAGCAAGCTGCTCAGTTGTTATTGGAAGTGGACACTATTTCTCACTTGAGCGTCTACAGTGCTCGCGACAATCAACTCAATAATCTCGCCTTACCATTTAACGATTTGGATGCACTCCATCTGGCGGATAAAAAAACCACAGTCCCAGTCGGCAATATTGCGTTCTCGGCAATCCCTTTCTTTTATGATCAAAATCCTTTTTGGTTGATTGTCGGCATACAAAAAAGTGCGCTGGAAGTAGCGCAATATCAAGGCTATCTGGCACTGATGTCCGTGGCTATTTTTGTATTTTTATTGACACTACATTTCGCATCGCGGCTTTATGATGCGGTCACATCTCCGCTAAAAGATACGCTGAATGATCTGCGCCAGACACTGCTCAACAATTCAGACAAACTGTTGAGCAACAACAAACATCACCTATATAACGAACTGATCGAAACGCTCAATGAAATGATCTTAATGCAGCAGTCTATTCGCGACGAAATGCAGACCAACGTCGATCAGTCGACTAAAGAGCTCCGAGAAACCTTGGAAACAGTGGAAATTCAGAATATTGAGCTTGATTTTGCGCGCAAAAATGCGTTGCAGGCCAGCCGGGCAAAGTCCGAGTTTCTGGCAAATACGAGCCACGAACTACGTACACCTTTGAACGGTATCCTAGGCTTCACAAGCCTTTTGCTGAAAACCAACATTACCAATCAACAGAAGGATTACCTGACAACTATTGAACAGTCTGCTCAAGGACTTCTCACTGTCATAAGCGACATTCTCGATTTCTCTAAATTAGAGACCGGCCAGCTGACTCTGGAGTACAAACCTATATATGTGAGGGAACTCATCGAAGAGGTTTTTTCAATCTACGCACCACAAGCCCACGAAAAAAATATGCGGTTGGTTTCGATTATCAATCACAATGTACCGCGCAACTTGCTGGGGGATCCACAGCGCCTCAAGCAGGTCATCACCAATCTTGTCTCAAATTCCATTAAATTTTCTTTGCATGGAAACATCGTTGTTCGAGCAATCAGTTTGGGGGAAATGGATAACCAAATCGAAATTAAGTTCAGCGTAACGGATAACGGTATCGGGTTGGCACAGGAGCAACAGGAAAATCTTTTTTCTGCCTTTACTAGAGTAGACAACAGCGATAGTCGGTTTCAAGGTGGTACCGGCTTGGGGCTGGCGATCGCAAAAGGTCTTGTGGATCGCATGAAAGGTGAAATCGGAGTTGAAAGCGAGCTACAAAAGGGAGCTACATTTTGGTTTACGGTTCGCCTAGGTATTGATCGACAACGCATATCCCAATCGCCTTTTGTCAATTCTCTTTACGGCCTTAACGCGTTGATTTTTGATTGTAATCCAGTCTGCCGAATGGAAATTACGCACTTGCTTTCCAATTGGGGAGTGAATTTCGTTGAAGAAAATGTCTTTGAAAATATTTCCAACGTAATCGCTGCCAATCATGAGGAGCAGGCAATCGATATCCTTATTGTGGATGCCTATACAGAAGAAAATGGTTTTGACCGGGAGCGTCTCTTAACTGGCATTCAACGCATTCGCATGACATTCAAGGTCCCTGTGGTGGTGCTTGCGCCACCAGCTATACAGCGAATTTTGCAGGATGAAATGGCAGGACTTAACGCCATTATTGTACATCGACCAGTAGCACATATTCAGTTGCACCAAGCAATGTGCAGCCTTCTTAACATTGCCCAGCGATTGAGTGGTCCCACGGGGGGTGCGGAAAATAATCAGCCGCCAACAAGAACTAATGGCGTCCGGATAATGGTAGTAGACGACAACCCCGCCAACCTGAAATTAGTATGTGAATTTCTGCGCGGCCTTGGAGTTGAGGTTAGAGCTCATAACAGCGGATACGATGCCATCGAAGCATGCAATAAAGAATCCTTCGATCTTATTTTAATGGATGTGCAGATGCCTGGCATGGACGGGCTCGAGACCACAAAGGCCTTGCGAGCACAGGAAACCCACAACCGCACGCCGATTGTCGCGCTGACCGCACATGCTGTGAATGAGCAAAAAACCCAGCTGCTGCTCGCGGGGATGGATGACTTTCTGAGTAAGCCGGTCAGTGAGGAGGACTTAAAACATATTATTGAAAGGTGGGCGAAAAAAGAAAACACCGTTGATCGTCCGGATGAACCAAGAGAAAACAAGTTGCTTGACAGCACCCTGCCTCCGAGTTCTTTGCCAAGTACATCTTTGGCTGGTCCGAAGAGTGACTTTTTTGACTGGTCTGAATCTTTACGGCTTTCGAAGCATAAGCCTGATTTGGCAACAGACATGCTTAGAATGCTGATTTCATCCCTACCGGAAACCCAGGAGAGCCTTGTAAGCGCTTTCCAGAAAAATGACATGGCGGCTTTGCTGGAAATAACACACAAGTTGCATGGCGGCTGTTGTTACTGCGGCGTTCCGGCATTAAGGGCTGCCAGCAAAAGCTTGGAGGAAAAACTGCACAAAAATGATTATGCGGATGTTAGACAGCTTCTGGACAAATTGATTAGTGAAATTACCGTGCTTCTGCGCTGGAGCGAGGAGATCGACATTGACGTATTATTTGCCGACTATGATGACTAAGTTGTGCGCCTTTTGGCACCGAACTCCCGAGCGGGCCATTAGTTAAATAGCTCCCTGCTTTTTAAAGGCTTACCATTGAGTAGCGGCGCCAGCGCTTTGCGCGAAATCGCTTTCGCCGACCTCAAAACCTCCGCATCCTCCAATTCGTCGTTGGCGATGGCAAGCAAATGCGCACCGGGCATAAGAATTTCCCGAGCGCGTGAACCCTCATTACTATCAACTTTAGAAAAACCTTCTCCGACAACGTATCTATAAAGATTGTCTGTGGTCACGGGTAAGCCGGTTGTGCAGCAAGTGGAGAAATCCAACGCAAAACCCAATTGCGCCAACATTAAAAATTCCATTTTTCTTAATGCGGATTCAAACTCCGCCATCCTAGTACCACTTCGCAGCCGCTGAAGCGTTGCTTCATAGTAGTAGAACAGATCGGAAAACGACTCTCCCGGAGACAACAATCTCTGGATGAGCTCATTTAAATATAAACCGCAAAATAGCGACGTACCTGTGAGTGAGGTAGGAGAGTCGGTCATTTGCTCACAGTGACGCAAAGTTTTGAGTTCAGACGATCCGATAAACTCAACATCTACGAGTTGAAAAGTCTCAAATTTGGCTCTGTCCCGCTTGCCCGGCGCCCTTGCAACGGCATGAACCAATCCTTGCTGACAAGTCAGAAACTCTAAAATGACCCGAGAATCGGTGTAACGGCGCAGATGTAGAATATATGCCTTATCGAGTGAGATAGGCACCATAGAAAGAAATTACTCCAGATATCCGAGATTGCGCAATGCGCGATCATCGTCAGACCACCCGGTCTTAACTTTAACCCAAAGTTTCAGCATGACCTTGGTATCAAATAGCGTCTCCATATCAACGCGTGCGGATTGTCCAATGGATTTGAGCCGAGAACCGCCCTCGCCAATAATGATTCGCTTTTGCCCTTCTCTTTCCACCAGGATAAGTGCTGAAATGTGGTAGATATCTTTTTCTTCCCGAAATTCTTCAATATCGACTGTTACCTGGTATGGCAGTTCCGCACCCAGCTGACGCATGATTTTCTCTCGAATCAACTCTGCCGCAAGGAAGCGCGAACTCTTGTCGGTGAGCTGATCTGGAGGGAATACGTGTTCCGCCTCGGGAAGTTTTTCGGATAATACCTTTTCCAGTTCTGCCAGATTCGTGTTCTTCAATGCCGAAACAGGCACGATGGCCGATGGCAAAAGCTTTTCCTGAAGTTCTTTGATATATGGAATTAGGTCTCCACGATTTTCGATCTTATCGACCTTATTGATGACAAGCACCACGCTCTGGCCTAATCCGGAAAGTTTTTGTGCCACCAACTCGTCTTCGTCGGTCCACAAAAGCCGATCAACGACAAAAACAATCACGTCCACGCCCTGGGCGGCTGAGCTGGCTGCCCGGTTCATGTAACGGTTAACGGCGTTGGCTTCTTTTTTGTGCATGCCCGGCGTGTCGATAAAGATCATCTGCACAGCGCCTGAGGTTTTGATGCCGGTAATATTATGTCGCGTGGTTTGTGGCTTTCGCGAAGTGATGCTGATCTTCTGTTCAATAAGATGGTTCAGCAGAGTTGATTTTCCAACATTCGGCCTGCCAACAATTGCTATATAACCACAACGCGGTGATGCGTCATCCATATGTCTTTTCCAATTTTTGAAGCATTAGCTGGGCAGCCTCTTTCTCGGCACTTTTGCGATTGGGGGCTGTTGCCGTCGTGATCTCGTTGATGAGAGAGACCGAGCAACTGACGGTGAAAAGTTGATCGTGCAAATCCCCTTGCGTATCCGCTACGGCGTAGATTGGAAGCGGCTTTTTGCGTGCCTGCAACCATTCTTGCAATTGGCTTTTTGCATCTTTCTCTCCGGTAGCCAAAGAAAGATCGCTTATCCGATTTTGCATCCAACGGCGAACGCAGGCCTTGCACGCATCCATACCTGCATCCAAATAAATCGCCCCGATTACCGCCTCCAGTGCATCGGCCAGGATCGATGCGCGCCTGAAACCTCCGCTTTTTAGCTCGCCCTCACCTAAATTTAAATAGTCTCCAAGCGCGAATTCTCTGGCAATTTCCGCCAGAGTCTCGCCGCGCACCAGAGCCGCCCTCAAGCGACTTAAGTCACCTTCGGGCGCGAGGGGAAAATGCGAAAACAACATTTCCGCGACAATGAAATTAAGAATCGAATCGCCCAGAAATTCCAGGCGCTCGTTGTTTGGGCCGCTGTGGCTTCTATGTGTTAATGCGTTATCCAGCAGGGAAGTATTGAGAAACTTGTAATTTAGTTTCTGCTCAAGAGAGGCCAGTTGATTATTTCTTTGCACTTTCTTTTTCGCTTACCGAGCAGCATTCATCAGGACGGGACGAATCAAGCACATTATTGAACTTCACCACCACATCTGTATTCGCTATAAAAGGAATTCTCGTTTCGTAGGCAACCGAGATAATGGTTTTGTCCTGTCGACGTTCCACATTCAATGCTTTGGCAGCTTCGCCCCTGACATTATTGATGGTGTAGAACTTACTCAACTCTTGACGAATGGTTTCTTTGCTCAATTGGGCCAAGTCGTCCGGGTGGTCTTCAGCGAGACTTTGCAGCGCTTCTACGATGTAGTGGTTATCCAGATAAGCAGGCCCAATCTTAAAAAAACACGTCAGAAAAAAACCGAGGCTTGCAAGGACAAATAATAGTAATAGGCTGTTCATACCGGCTTGTTTATTCTTATTCATACCAATATCTCAATTGACCTTAGTTAATACTACCCGCACGCCCAAAGCTCGGAAGGCCTTCGTCCCAATGCATCCAAATGGCAAAAGCCTTACCTACGATATTTTTGTCGGGGACAAATGGATCCGCCCAGACTCTGCTATCGAGGCTGTTATCCCGGTTATCGCCCATCATAAAGTAATGGCCTTCAGGAACGATCCAGGTGCGGTCATTCCAGCTTTTTCCGGCGGTTGGACATTTTCTCACCAAATGTTTTTCGCCGTCTATGGTCTCATTAACAATCTGATAATTGGTCCAGCACGCTGAACCATGACGGTTTACCGGGTCTTCCTCTACCAATTCCTGTGGAACGATAGTTCCATTGACGTAAAGGACATTATCTCTGTACTGAATTTTGTCGCCTGGAAGACCGACAAGTCTTTTGATGAAATAACGGTCTTCATGGGGTGGGAAAAAAACCATTACGTCACCCCGCTCCGGATCTCCAAGCTCCATGATTTTGGTGCGAAACACTGGCAGTCGAATGCCGTACGCGTATTTATTTACGGCGATGAAGTCGCCCACCTCCAACGTCGGTACCATGGATTCGGAGGGAATTTTAAAAGGCTCGATCAGAAACGACCGCAAAACAAAGACGATCGCCAAAATGGGGAAAAAGGACTTGGAGTATTCAACAACTAGAGGCTCCTTCGCGGCCTTGCCCTTTGCCGAGCGATAACCTGGATCCTGATATTTCGCCTCCGGCGAAAGGTGAGCAAACTGCTGCTCCACTTTTGCAACAGCCATGCGCCGAGATTTAGCCAGCAAAAGAAAGTCGATTAGCCACACGATCCCCGTCAATGCAACGGCGATCATCAGAATGAGTGGTAAATTTATATCCATACGGAGCCCTTCAGCTGTCTACCTTCAATACCGCTAAAAATGCCTCCTGCGGTATTTCTACTTTACCTACTTGCTTCATTCTCTTTTTGCCCGCTTTTTGCTTTTCCAGCAGCTTTTTCTTACGTGTAACGTCACCGCCATAACACTTTGCAGTAACATTTTTACGCAATGCCTTGACGGTGGTGCGAGCAATGATTTGCCCACCAATCGCAGCTTGGATCGCCACATCAAACATCTGCCGAGGAATCAGTTCTTTCATTTTCTCGGTAAGCGCGCGACCTTTGTAGTGGGCCGTTTCCCGGTGAACGATCAGCGCCAGAGCATCCACTCTTTCACCATTGATCAACACATCCAGCCGAACAAGATTGGCGCTCTGAAAACGCTGAAAGCTGTAATCAAGGGACGCGTATCCTCGGCTGACGGACTTCAAGCGGTCAAAAAAGTCCAATACAACCTCATTCATCGGTAGCTCATAAACTAAGGACACTTGATGACCAAGATACTGAATATCTTTTTGCGCACCGCGCTTATCGATGCACAGGGTAATAACGGCTCCGAGGTATTCCTGCGGCACGAGGATGTTGGCCTGAACGATAGGCTCTCTCATATCCTCAATGCTGCCCACCTCAGGCAATTTTGATGGATTGTCTACGTAAACCACTTCACCCGTGTTCTTGACCACCTCGAACACGACCGTCGGAGCTGTCGTAATCAAATCCAGGTCGTATTCACGTTCGAGCCGCTCCTGGATGATTTCCATATGGAGCATGCCCAGAAAGCCGCACCGGAAACCAAATCCCAATGCATCAGAACTCTCCGGTTCGTAAAACAGTGATGCGTCGTTCAGTGTCAGCTTAGCGAGCGCATCGCGAAAACTTTCGTAATCATCGGCACTTACCGGAAACAAGCCTGCATAAACCTGCGGTTTAACCTTTTTAAATCCCGGTAATGCCGGCGTATCAGCAGTCGATGCGTGGGTAATGGTATCTCCCACCGGCGCGCCCAAAATATCTTTGATGCCCGCAACTACAAAACCTACTTCACCGGCCTTGAGTTCGCCAAGCTCCTGACGCTTTGGATTAAAAACACCTACGCTGTCCACCAGATGCGATTTTCCGATGGATTTGGAAACGATTTTGTCTTTGACTTTCAGGGTGCCGTGTTTGACGCGCACGAGAGACACTACGCCGAGATAATTATCGAACCAGGAATCGATAATAAGAGCCTGCAGCGGTGCAGTCACCTCCCCTTGAGGAGGAGGGATTTGAGCAACCAAGCGCTCCAACACATCTTCAATCCCTATGCCAGACTTTGCACTGCAACGAACGGCATCCGTAGCATCAAGCCCGATGATTTCTTCAATTTCCTCCGCTACCCGCTCGGGGTCGGCTTGAGGCAAATCCATTTTGTTAAGAATGGGGATAACTTCCAGCCCTTGATCTATCGCCGTGTAACAGTTGGCAACCGACTGCGCCTCGACTCCCTGCGCCGCATCAACTACCAACAGCGCGCCTTCACATGCTGCCAGCGAGCGTGATACTTCGTAGCTAAAATCCACATGCCCAGGGGTATCGATGAAATTCAATTGATAGGTTTTTTTGTCTCGTGCGGTGTAATAAAGCGTCACGCTATGGGCTTTGATGGTGATGCCACGCTCACGCTCCAGATCCATCGAATCGAGAACCTGAGCTTCCATTTCACGATCAGCAAGTCCGCCACATACTTGGATAAAGCGATCGGCCAACGTCGATTTGCCATGATCAATATGTGCGATGATTGAAAAATTGCGGATATGACTAAGATCGGACACTGAGTATATAACCCGTTGATTCTAAATAATTTTATTCGGATTCCCCGGCGTGAGGGACGAATGGTTGCGCAAGTCTACAGTATTTGCCCGAGGCGCGCCACGGATGGCCGGAGAGAAGCCTGGGCGCATAAATTAGCCTTAAGATGGTGAGATGAAAGCAGTTTACGAACTGCGAAATATCTTGCGTACAAAGATGGGTTGAAAGAAGCCTGGGCGAAAGTGGCTACTCAAAACAAGCTGAGCCAGCAAAATGCCAAAGCCCATACCCAATATGCAACTCATTACAAACGCAATGCCGGTGACCCCTGTTGCATCTGCGATGATTATGCTGAGAATCAGTGACAGCAGCGGTGCTCCATACGCCAACATAGAAGCGGCAACGATTGCCCCCTCCTCTATCCCAATTTCTATAAAGTCACCCGCCTTAATTTGCTGCGCGCTCTGAGGATCCAAACCGACCTTTATATCGGCATTGGTACCCACTAGTTGGTTTAGAAGGTTTTGCCCACATCCCATTCTGGCCTGGCACGATCCGCAGACAGTATGCCGAATGGTCCGCACCCATATTGCGTTGCCATCGAGCCTAACAACTTCACCTGTTTCGGAAAGCATATCAGTGCGAAGGACGAGAAGATGCAACCGATGTAACAACCTGCTGCGCGGTATTGAAAGGAACTTCGCCAACCAATACCACCCCGACCGAGTGTGGAGTGGAAGGCACCACCGACATTAAAGCCGTGGTGGCGCCGCGACGCGCCATTCCTTGTTTAAAGGACGAAGGGTCGCTCAATGGCTTAATAAAAAGAGTGAAGGACGCGATTCCATCGGTGTATGTCAAAACGTCTCCGTTGTTATCACTTGTGATGTGTGAAACCACAAAGCCCGGCGGAAGCCAGCCTGCCCTCCAGATGGATTCGCCTGGCGGAGTTTTTTTGCATGGCAACTCAGCCCCATCTAGCTGAGCATGTTGCCGGCCTGTGGGAGAAATCGCCGCCATATCAATATCATGGCCTACCTCAAGCTCGGTAAATTGAAAACGCTCTATCGCGCTTTTATTGGATACGGTAACCAGAGACATCAGCGGCAAACCGGAAATGCGGTCAATCGCAAGCGTCATTCCGTAACGGTATTCGTCCTTAGGAACGGCCTGAACCACTTCGGCGTCTCGCCCGGCAATGCGATCACGACCACGAATATAAAAATGATAGCTTTGCGCCAAACTCACTGTTCCCCCGGCTTGGGGAATCAGGCCTCCGCGAAGCAAAAATCCACCCGTCGATACGCAATCCTGGCCGCGGCCGCCTCTCACAAACTCTCGTTCTACCCCATTTAAATGAGTAATGCGTTCGTATTCGACGCCTTCACGCACCACGTGGACAATTTCAAGCGTTTCCATGGTAGTGCCAAACTCGTAGGTAAACCGTCCTTTATAATTTTGCTCCTGCAATGCACGCGAGGCTCGCTCTAAAAGCTCATCTACAGAGTTTAGAGGATCCTGCTCCTGGCCCAATGCATTACCAGTAAAGACAACCAGCGAAAAAAAAGCAGCCATTAAGTGGCTGCCCTTGAACATTGATTCGGCTGAGAACAACTGAAAAAACATTGGCCGATGAATCCGAGAGGTAAACGAGTTTTAAGATTAAAGCGTTGCGCCGTATGCCTACTGGGCCGCTGATTCAGTGCGCATCTTATGTACACGTGCAAACGGCATGATCCCGAGGCTGCCATGGGCGCTAGCCCTCTCCGCATGCTGAATCAATAAATAATTGAGCATTTCCTGGGTTTCGTAATCGGTAATATCATCCAGATAGATCGGGCTTGCCGCGCGGCTTTCCGCCCCAAGCATCGTCGCCGACCCTCTTGAGGTCATACTCACCGTCCGTGCTTCTGGTGCTGGCAGCTCAAAACCTATAGGAGCATGTGTAACAACGCTCATCGGTTCTTCCACTTGGGACGAATTTAGTGAGTTGGACGCAAGCGTGTTTTCACCCGTGCCTTCATCTACCGTACCGAGATAATTAAATCCCAAAACCAGAGTCGCTGCAAAAGATGCGGCTATTGCAGTTTTACTAAGTACGTCTCGCAGCGTACCCGACGCACCACTAGGCGTTGATTCCCGCTTACCGGTCGATGCGTCCGCTTCACGACTAAGCGTATTCGATATTGAAGATACCAACGAACTTGGATTGGTTGCGCTGATGCCGTGCTCTTTACGCATGACTGAGCCGATTAGGTGATAACGTCTCCAGCGCTCAAGCATCTCTGGATTGTCATCCATGTTCTTCAAAACCCGCCGCATTTCCAGTTCACTGGCTTCGTTGTCGACCATTGCGGACAGGGATTCGAACAATTGATCAAAAGAGTTTACGGTCATCAGAGGCATCCAAAGTTCGGGTTTTCAAAAATTTCGGGTTTTACAAAGCAAATCTATGCTGACAAAGTGGCTTAAGATCAACTCATAAGCGGGGCTATATGGCGGTCCACCGCCTCCCGCGCGCGGAATATTCGCGATCTCACAGTGCCCACAGGACAGTCCATTACTTCAGCAATTTCTTCATAGCTCATGCCTTCCATCTCTCTGAGTGTCAAGGCAGTCCTCAAATCCTCGGGCAACGACTGAATAGCTTTGTACACCACCTCTTCCAACTGATCTTTCATCAGTTCGTGCTCGGGTGAGGTTATGTCCCTCAAGCCATCTGCACCACTAAGAAATTCGGCGTCTTCCACATCAACATCCGTTGCCGGCGGTCTTCTGCCGCGGGATACCAAATGATTCTTCGCCGTATTCACCGCGATCCGATAGATCCAGGTGTAAAACGCACTATCCCCACGAAAATTGCCCAGTGCTCTATATGCTTTGATAAAGGCTTCCTGAGCTACGTCATGTACTTCCGCCGAATCGCGCACAAATCGGCTGATAATCGCAATGATCTTGTGCTGGTACTTCAGCACTAAAAGATCGAACGCGCGCTTATCACCTTGCTGGACACGCGCGACGAGCTGCTCGTCTGTGTCCTGCGCAGGCGGGTTTTGCATTCCAGAATCCCCAATCTTGAATTCGATAATTTTTGCAGAGGTTGGTAGCGGCATCGTGTCACCCGATCCGGCGTCTAAGCCGGTCTTATGATTGTAAACGTCGGGACCATCTCTCCTGACAGTCCGGTTTATCCCAATGTGCCGATAGACAAAGTTCTAACAGCAAAAGTTCAACCGTACTGATCACGCCGCAAAGCGATGGCGTAGAATATCAACAAAATCTCCGCAATCAAGGAACATTCGTGACCAACCACACAGATAGCTTTCACAGCGATATCCTGGTTATTGGCAGCGGGGCGGCCGGTCTTACGCTCGCCCTATCCCTCGCAGACTCGGCCAGCATAACCGTCCTGAGCAAAGGAGCTTTCACGTTCGGCTCCACTTGGTATGCCCAAGGCGGCATTGCTGCGGTACTGGACACTGAGGATTCCATCGAGTCGCATGTTGCCGACACCCTGGTTGCGGGAGGCGGGCTATGTCACAAGGATGTCGTGGAATTCACAGTCAAAAATAGTAAGGCCGCCATTGATTGGCTAATTAATCTAGGCGTGGGATTCACACGCAGTGAAGGGTCGGAAGAGTTTCATCTGACGCGCGAAGGTGGTCATAGTCACCGCAGAATCATTCACAGCGCGGACGCTACAGGAAAGGCAGTTCATAGCACACTGTTGGAGCAAGCACAGGCCAATTCCAATATCACCTTGATCGAGCACGCGATTGCTTTGGATCTGATTCGCCAGCCAGATCCTGCCAGCCGGAGAATGCGTTGCGTGGGAGCTTATGTATTCAATCGCAACCTTGACCGGGTGGAGCGCTTTACTGCAAAAGC